>CAYSHC010000007.1:0-31403 GCA_964430855.1 uncultured Vicinamibacteraceae bacterium | reverse complement strand
TCACCCGCTCTCCGAGCCGTCCTCACCGCCACTCCTCGCGATCCATCCTCGCTCCGCTTCTTCGGGCCGTCCCCACGCGCGAACCGGGTTCCGCTCCGAGCCGTCCACGTGCGTGTCCTACACTGTCGGTGCCTATGGCTCTCTGGTCCGGTCGATTCGCTGGTGCGCCTGACAAGGCGGTGTTCGAGTTCGGTTCGTCGTTTGCCTTCGACAGGCGGCTGTTCGAGGTCGACGTCGAGGGCAGCCGCGCGTGGGCGCAGGCGCTGCAGCGCGCCGGCGTGCTCAGCGCGGACGAGCGCGAGGCCATCGACGCCGCGCTTGCCGACATGCTGGCGCAGGCCGCGCGCGACCCGGCCTGGGTAGCCGGCGACGACGAGGACGTGCACTCGTTTGTCGAGCGGGAGCTCGTGGCGCGTGTCGGCGACGCCGGCAAGCGCCTCCACACGGGACGCTCGCGCAACGAGCAGGTGGCGCTCGACCTGCGCCTCTACCTGCGGCGTTCCGTGCGCGCGGTGCAGCAGTCGCTCGTCGAGCTCGTCGAGGCGCTGCTGGCGCAGGCCGCCGACGCCGGCGACGCACCGATGCCGGCCTACACCCACCTGCGCCGCGCGCAGCCCGTGCTCGAGGCGCACTACTGGCTCGCGCACGCGTCGGCGTTTGCCCGCGCCTGCGATCGCTTCGACGTCGTCTACGACGAGGCCGACGCGCTGACGCTCGGGTCGGGCGCCATCGCCGGCAACTCGTTCCCCATCGACGTCGAGTTCCTGCGCGAGACGCTCGGGTTCTCGCGCGTGGTGCGCAACAGCATCGACGCGGTGGCCGACCGCGACTTCGTGGCCGCCTTCCTGCACGCCGCCGCGCTCACGATGGTCCACGTCAGCCGGCTGGCCGAGGACGTCATCATCTACGGCTCGGAGGAGTTCGGCTTCTTCGAGCTCGACGACGCGGTGACGACGGGCAGCAGCCTGATGCCGCAGAAGAAGAATCCCGATCCGATGGAGCTCGTGCGGGGCAAGGCGGGACGCGTCATCGGGACGCAGACCGGCTGGCTCGTCACGATGAAGGGCCTGCCGTCCGGCTACAACAAGGATCTGCAGGAAGACAAGGAAGCGGTCTTCGACACCGAGGACACGCTCGCCGGCAGCCTGCTGTCGTGCACCGCCGTCGTGCGCACGCTGCGCGTCCGGCGCGACGTGACACGGCGTGCGGCGTCGGGGCTCATGCTCGCCACCGACGTCGCCGATTATCTCGTGCGCAAGGGCTTACCGTTCCGCTCCGCCCACGAGCTGGTGGGCGGCATGGTGCGCGCGCTGCTCGAGCGCGGGCAGGACTTTGCCGACCTCGACCTGGCGGGCTGGCAGGCCTTCTCGCCGCTCTTCGGCGAGGACGTGAAGGAGGCGATCACCCCGCGGGCCTCGATCGAGGCGAGGCGGACGCCGCAGAGCACGGCGCCGGGCGCCGTCGCCGCGCGAATCACGGAGCTGCGCGACTGGGTGACCGGCCGAAACGCCGACAGGGCTTGACTTCCTGTCGATCGGCGGCCCCGTCCTGTGCTATCATCCATCGACCTCTTCGGTTCATTCGAACGGAGTCGACTTCCCGCCGCCACGTACACTCCGGGGGCTGTTAATGCAAGAGCGCCGGCTTCGGCTGGGTGATGTGCTGGACGATTACTGTCCACGCGAAAAGCGCCTTTCAAATCATGTGATCGTCGCCATTGTCGGCGACGAGGTTCGTCAGACCCGCTGCACCACCTGCGATACGGAACATCCGTACAAGCACGGTCGTGTGCCGACGCGCCGGAAGAAGGCCGACGCGCCGGAGGTGCTCTACAAGCAGGTCCTCGACAACCTCACCGGCAAGGACGCGCCACTGCCGGCGGACCTCCCGCTGCCGGGTGTCCCCGTGCCGCCCGTCGCGGCACCGGTCGCGCCCGTCGTCGCGTCGCCGCCCGCGCGGCCCGTCGCCGGCGCGCGCGTCGCGCCGTCGGCCGCCGCGGAGCCGCCCGCTGCCGTCGCCGAGCCCGACCCGGCGCCCGTCGCCGCGGCCCCGGCGCACGACGACGACACGCCGCGCGAGGAGCCGGTGCACCGCCATCAGCTGATCCGTGCGACGCTGCCACGCCTCGAGGGCCAGGTGCCCGAGCGCAAGCCGGCCGAGTTCACGCTGTGGCACGTGTCGCGCCACGCGCAGGGCCGTCGCGGCCATCGCCAGCGGCCGGTCGACGGCAATGTCGGCTACTCGCCGTACGGCAACGGCCACCCGAAGGCGCCGGTCCAGCCCAACGGGCGCCCGAGCGAGCGCAAGCCCTCGCGCCGTCGTCGACGCCGCTAGCCATCACCCTCGGGCCGACCGGCCCCCTTATACTGCGGCACGGCGCAGACCGCGGCGGGCATCACGTCCGGCGCGCACGTCGGCGTCACGAGGCTGCACGAACATGTCGGATGTCGCCGGACGCACCGGTCTCATCGTGGGCGTGGCCAACAAGCGGTCGCTCGCCTGGGGCATCGCCCAGGCGGCGGCGGCGAAGGGCGCCCGCCTGATCCTCACGTACCAGAACGAGCGGCTGAGGGAGAACGTCGAGGAACTGGCTGCCACGCTCGATCCGGCGCCGCTCCTGCTGCCGTGTGACGTGGCCCGCGACGAGGACATCGAGGCGCTTTGCTCGGCCATCCAGGCGCAGGCGGGCGGGCTCGACTTCGTGGTGCACGGCGCGGCGTTCGCCCCGCGCGAGGCGCTTTCGGCGCCCTTCGTCGAGACGTCGCGCGACGCCTTCCGCACGGCGCTCGACATCAGCGCGTACTCGCTGGTCGCGCTGGCGCGCGGGACGCAGCCGCTCCTGGCCAACCGCGGCGGCGGCAGCATCGTGACGCTGACCTATCTCGGCTCCGAGCGCGTCTTCCCCAACTACAACGTGATGGGCGTCGCCAAGGCCGCGCTCGAGGCGACGGTGCGCTACCTGGCCGCCGATCTCGGCCCGCAGAACATCCGCGTCAACGCCATCTCGGCAGGCCCGGTGAAGACGCTCGCCGCGTCCGGCATCTCGGGCTTCTCGGGCATCCTGCAGGTGTATCGCGAGCGCGCGCCGCTTCGCCGCAACGTCGAGTCGTCGGACGTGGCCGACGCGGCGCTCTTCCTGCTGAGCCATGCCGGCCGCGGCATCACCGGCGACGTCATCATGGTGGACGGCGGTTACAGCGTGATGGGCATGTAGCACCGCACGGTGCGCATGCCGGACGCGCGACGGAGGCGGCAGATGACCAGACGGATCCTTTCCCTGATGCTCGTGGCCGGGCTCGTCGCAGGCGGGCCCATCGCCTGCAAGAGCACGGGCGGCATGCGCACGTCCACGCAGACGGCCAACCTCGACGATGCGACGATCGCGACGCGCGTGAAGACGGCGCTGCTCAACGAGCCCGAGCTGAAGGCGCTCGACATCCAGGTCGTGTCGCAGAATGGCGTCGTCACGCTCTCGGGCGCGGTGCCATCGGAGCCGCAGGTGTCGCGCGCGGTGGAGGTGGCCAAATCCATCGGCGGCGTGCGCGACGTACGGGCTGCCCTCAAGGTCGGCAGCTGACGCGCGCGTCGGCGCTTACCAGCCCTCGCGCAGGATGCGCGTGGCGCGCACGCCCGCGTGCGACAGCGCCTTGCCGACGTCGTCGACGAAGGCCGGCGGGCCGCACACGAAGTACCACGCGTCCGGGTAGGCCCTGACGAGCGCCTCCAGCGTCTCGACCGACAGCCGGTGCAGCGTGGTGCCCGGCCGCCAGCCCGGCGGTCGCGTCACGGTCAGGAAGACGTCGCCGTGCCCCTCGGTGGCCCACGCCCGCCACTCGTCCGCGTAGGCCACGTCCTCGGCGGCGCGCACCGAATAGACGAGCGGCTTCGGCTGCGTGTGGCCCGCGAGACGCGCGGCCTGCATCATTGCGCGCAGCGGCGTGATGCCCGTGCCGCCCGCGATGAACACCAGCGGATCGTCCGGCAGCGGGTCGGGCAGCGTCAGCGATCCGAATGGCCCCTCCACATCCACGCGGGCACCGGGTGCCACGCCGTCGAGGTGCAGCCCGGGACGGCCCGTGGCATCCACCCGCAGGAGGAACTCGAGCTGGCCCGTCGCCTCGGCCACTTCCGGCGCGCAGGCGATCGAGTACGGGCGCCGCTCGGGCTGGCCGTGCAGGCCGAGGGCCACCCCCTGGCCGGCGCGGTAGGCAAACGGCGTGTCGCCAAGCGCCACGTGCAGCCGGCGCGTGTGCGGAGTTTCGACGGTGATGTCGGTAACGGTCAGGGTCAGCGCGTCGGGCACGGCAACAGGTCGGTGGCGTGGACGCCGGCGACCAACGCGCCGGGAACGTACGCGGGTGGCAAGACGAGTCGAGCGTAGCACGACCGTCTGGCCTCCGCGCCGCAGGGCGCGGGCGCGGTAAGCTGTGTGGCGGCACCGCGACGCCGCACGAGCCAGGCGTTGCTGGCCCGCCGCGACACGCCCGCATCTCACGGGAGACGCGATGGACTCGCTCAGCTCCGCCCTCGAAGCCCTGCGCCCCCGCGAGCGCACCCGTCCGATGGTCTATGCCGACGCGAACGTGCCCGCGCCGGCGGTCCGCGACGCGCGCGACCGGCTCGACTGGGACGTGACCCACGTGCTCGAGGAACCGCGCTGGCGCCGCGCCAGCGACGTGGAGCACTACCGGCGCGCGCGCGAGCTGCGTCGCACGCTCATCACGTTCGACCACGACTACTTCGACGAGTCGCGCTTCCCGACGTCGCTGAGCGGCGGCGTCGTCGTGTTCACGGCGCCCGACGCACGGGCGCTCGCGCGGCTGCTGTCGGACCTCGACGCGCTGCTGCGCCTCGGCGATCGCGTGCCGGGGCTCGAGAGCCTGCCGCTCGTCGGCCGCAAGCTCCACCTGTTCCCCGGCTGGACCGACTACGCGTAGACTCATAGCCGTCATGATTCTCGACGGCGTCGACATCGTCCTGTCCGACCGCGTGCTCTCGCCCGGTCGTCTCGTCATCGAAAACGGCCGCATCGCCGACGTGGGCCCGGGCAGCGCCGGCGGGCCGCTGGCCGGCCACCTCGTCGTGCCGGGGTTCATCGACGTCCACGTGCACGGCGTCGACGGCCACGACCTGCTCGAGGCCGGCGACAAGGTGCGCGCCGTTGCCGCGAACCTGCCGAAGTACGGCGTGACGTCGTTCTGCCCGACGACCGTCGCCTGCTCGCCGGACGACCTGACGATGGTGGTTCGCGCGGTGCTCGAGGCCAGGAAAGCGCCCGCGCCGGGAAGCGCGCGCGTGCTGCCGGCGCACCTCGAGAGCAACTTCATCAACCCCGAGTACCGGGGCGCACAGCCGCTGTCGTGCCTCTGCGTGCCGCCGCGCGCGCCCGCGTCGGCGCGCGTCGAGGGCACCGCGGGCGACTACACGGGCGACGACATCGTCAAGGTGATTGCGGCGCACCGCGAGGCGGTCGGCATCGTCACGCTCGCGCCCGAGCTGCCGGAGGCCCTCTCGCTCATCGAGGAGCTGGTCGCGCACGGGCACCGCGTGTCGCTCGGGCACTCGGGGGCGACCTACGAGCAGGCGCGTGCGGGCATCGAGGCCGGCGCCCGGCACGCCACGCACCTGTTCAACAGGATGCCGCCCTTCACGCACCGCGCGCCGGGGCTCGTCGGGGCCGTGCTCGACGACGACCGCGTGGCCGCGGAGATCGTGTGCGACGGCTATCACGTCCACCCGGTGACGATGCGCGCGGCCATCCGCGCCAAGCACCCGTCGCGCATCATGGCGATCACCGACGGCACGGCCGGCTCGGGCCTGCCCGTCGGGTCGGAGGTGATGCTTGGCGGCCGCCGCATCACCGTCACCAGGGACGCCTGCTTCCTCGACGACGGGACGCTCTCGGGATCGTCGCTGACGATGGACCGCGGCTTCGCGAACCTCGTCACGCTCGTCGGGATGACGCCCATCGAGGCGGCGCTCATGTCGTCCACGGTGCCGGCGCGCGAGCTGCGGCTGCCGGACCTCGGCGTGATCGAGGCGGGCGCCATCGCCGACCTCGTCGTGCTGGACGCGCAGTACCGCGTGCGGCAGACGATCATCGACGGCGTCACGGCGTACGAGCGCAGGCAGAGCGACTGATGCCCGTGTCGCCTGGCGCCCGAGCCGGGTGACGTGCTCGCATCGCCGAGCCGCCGGGCGCGCGAGCGTCGGAAACGGGTCATGAGACGCTCACGCATCAGTCGCGAAGCATGACCCCGTACTCCGTCGGGTCGCTCCCCAGGGCCTCGACAAATGCCTCGTGCCGTTCGCGGCACTTGCTGCAGCGCCCGCAATGCCTGCCCTGTTCCGGTCGCATGCACGAGACGGTCAGCTCGAAGGGCACGCCGAGCCGGTGTCCGCGCCGGATGACATCCACCTTTGACAGCTCGCGGTACGGCGCGTCGATGCGCAGCGGCGCGCGCAGGCCGAGTGACAGCGCCGCGCCCATCGTCGCGAAGAACTCGGGGGTCGCGTCAGGGAACGGGTTGCCGGCCAGTGGCGCCATGCACAGGCGCGTCACGCCGTGCAGCGCGCAGTGCACGGCGGCCTTGGCCAGCAGCGTGACGTTGCGCCCCACCAGGTAGACGTCCTCGTCGGGCGTGTCGTAGGCAGGCGGCTGTCCCGTCAGCGCCCAGTGATCGGGCGGGTAGAGATCGCCAATCGGGACGTCGAGCGTGACGAGCGGGCGGATGCTGTCGCGGTGCGGCAGCGCCGCGAGCGCGCGCGCCACGACCTCCAGCTCGCCCTGCTCCCAGGACAGGCCCGAACGGACGTACAGGGGATGCAGCCGGGCGCCGGCGCCGAGGCCCGACGCGAGGTCGGCGGCCAGCACGATGCTGTCGATCCCGCCGGAGCAGAGCAGCGCGACGTCGCCGCCGCCGGCGTCGGAACCATGTAAGGTGGAGGCGTGAGTTATCGCCACTTCGTCTTCGACCTCGATGGAACGCTGATCGATTCGCGGCAGGACCTTGCCGATGCCGCCAACGCCATGCTCGCCGCCTACGACGCCGGGCCGCTGCCTGCCGACGTCGTCGTGACGATGGTCGGCGAGGGCGCGCGTCTGCTCGTCGAGCGCGTGCTGCGCCGCGCGGAGGTCGAGGCGGATCTCGACGAGGCGCTCGCGCGCTTCCTTGCCGCGTACGGGCAGCGCCTGACGGTGCACACGCGGCCGTACGACGGCGTGACGGCGCTGCTCGACGGCCTCGCCGCCGACGGCTGCCGGCTGTCGGTGCTCACCAACAAGCCGCAGGCGGCCACCGACAGGATCCTCGACGCGCTCGACCTGCGGCGCCTGCTCGCCGACGTCATCGGCGGCGACACGCCGTACGGGCGCAAGCCCGCGCCGGAGGGCCTGCGCGCGCTGGTCGACAGGGCCGGCATCCCCGCGGCCGAGACGCTGATGGTCGGCGACTCATGGGTGGACCTCGCGACGGCGCGCAACGCGGGCGTCGACGCGTGCCTTGCCGCGTACGGGTTCGGCGTCACCGGCGTCGACGCGGAGGCGCGCACGAGCGTGAAGGCCGTCGCCCGGACGCCATCCGACGTCAGGGCGCTGGCGCATGCTCGTCCACCTGGACCTTGGACGCCGCCCGCGACCCGAGCGTGACCTCCCGGCCGTCGCCCGTCCGCAGCACGACGGCGTCGGCCGACGGCTCGCGTTCGACGACCGTCACGTCCTGCCCCGGCTTGAGGCCGCGCTCCTCGATGAAGCGGAGGAACGCGGCGTCCTGGTCGGCGACGCGCACGACGCGTAAGGGAACGTTGGCAGGACACTCCGCAAGCGACGGGTAGGCGTGGTCCGGCACGTCGCCGTCGGCACCCGGGATGGGGTCGCCATGGGGGTCGACCGACGGGTAGCCGAGCATCTCGTCCATGCGCGCGATGAGCCTGTCGGAGACGGCGTGCTCGAGGTGCTCGGCCTCGTCGTGGACGTCGGCCCAGCTCATGCCCATTACCTGCACCAGGAACAGCTCGATGAGGCGGTGCCGCCGCAGCACGAGCGCCGCGAGCTTCGCGCCCGCCGGCGTCAGCCGGACGCCCGCGTAGGGCTCGTAGTGCACGAGCCCCGACTCGGCCAGCGTCTTGACCATCGTCGTGGCCGTCCCGGGCACGACGTCGAGCGCGGCGGCGAGCTGGCCCATCGGCACGAGCGCATCCGGCGGCAGCCGTGTCTCGGCCGCGTAGATGGCCTTCAGGTAGTTCTCGACGGTGCTCGATGGCAGCATGACGGGCGGGGCGCTCTGGTATGGTAGCCAACAAATGACACGAGCCGCCAACGCTGGCGCGCCGGGCCGTGCCGCGGCTGGCGGCGCGCACGCCGACGCGCTGTCGGAGGCACTGTCGACGCCCGCGCGCAAGGCGCAGTACGTGCGCGAACTCTTCGCGCGAATCGCGCCCCGCTACGACGACATCACCGTCGGGCTGTCGTTTGGCCGCGACCGCCACTGGAAGGACACGCTGGTCCGCATGGCGCACGTCCGTCCCGGCGAGCGGGCGCTCGACCTCGCGTGCGGCACCGGCGACATCGCCGTCCGCCTCGCCGATGCCGGCGCCACTGTCACGGCGCTCGACCTGACGCAGGAGATGCTGCGGCTGGCGCGGCGCCGCGACGCGCGGGCCGCGCGCGTGCGCTGGCTGCGCGGCGACATGCTCGCGCTTCCCGTGGCCCCTGCGAGCCAGGACGTCGTCACCATCGGCTACGGCCTGCGGAACGTGCCGGTGCTCGACGCCAGCCTCGACGAGGTGTGGCGCGTGCTGCGGCCAGGCGGCCGCGTCCTGTCGCTCGATTTCACGCTGCCGGCCGCGCCGGTCGTGCGACGCGCCTACCTGGCATATCTCGACGTCGTCGGCGGCCTCGTCGGGCAGCTGCTGCACGGCGATCCCGACACGTACCGCTACATCCCGGCGAGCCTCCGTCGGTATCCGGGGGCCGAGGGCGTCGCGGCGCGGATGCGGGCGCGCGGGTTCGTGCAGGTGGCGCACTGGCCGCTGCTCGGCGGGCTGATGGCGATCAACACCGGGTGGAAGAGCGCCTGACGCGTTCGCGTCCGCGTACGGTTGCGTCGCCGCCGTCGTTGTTGCCCGCAGGAGGCCGCCCATGTCGTACGCGCCCACGCCGGACATCGTCTTTCGTCCGTCCGCCGCCCTGCGGGATGCCGTCATCACGGGAACGCTGCCCGACAAGGTGCTGCCCTCGATGCGGTCGGCGGGACTCGACCCCACCCTCACGCGCGTGCTCATGAGCCTGCGCGACGTCACCGTCATCGACAACCGCGACATCGGCCGCGGCGACATCTACGTGGTGACGCTCGTCACCGACAACATCAGCCCCGAGCCGATGACGCTGTCGGTGAAGACGTTTGCCGACGTCGAGGACGGCGCCAGCCTGACGCTCGGGCCGAGCGGCATCGCGATGTATCGCAATCCCGCGCCGAAGGTGCCGGAGTTTCTCGACTTTCGCATCCTGGTCATGGAGTCGGACCAGGAGCTTCGCGACACGGGCGGCCTCATCGCCGAGGTCACCGCCGACCCGACGTACGTGTCGTTCAGGGACAACCTGCTGAAAGTGGGCGGGGTGGCGCCGACGGCGGCGCTGGCGACGGCGGCAGGCGACTTCGTGCTCGGCCTGATCGGGCGGCTGCTCAGGATGAACAGGGACGATCAGCTGATCTACGTGGCCGGGTCGTTCGACGCGGCCTTCGACGACCTGGGCACGACCCTCGGCGACATCGTGCAGAAGACGCCGTTTGCCAGGGTGACCTACGGCGTCCGGGCGGCGTAGGCGATGCCCGCCGCGGACGCCCCGTACCCCGGCGTGGCAGATTCTGCAGCGCTGGCGTCCCGAGACCTGACCCCGTTTGCCTGCCTTTCGAGACCTGACCCCGCCGGCGCGCATGCAGAGACCTGACCCCCGACGGGGTACTCTGTAGGGCGGACATGCTCGATAGCGGGGAAGTCAATCGTCGGCTGACACATCACCTGGCGGAACTCCAGCGCGCCGCGGCCCGGCACCGCGCGGCCGTGGACGCCGCACGCAAGGCCTTCGAGGAGCGGCTCGACGCCGAGGTCGCGCCCACGGCGCGGCAGCTGGTGCAGGCGCTCAAGTCGCGCGGCGTGCACTTCAGCGTGCAGACCCCGGCCGGCGCCGTGCGCCTCGTCGCCGACCGCTCGGCCGACGACGTGATTGCCATCGAGCTCGATGTCACGCGCCGCCCTCCCGCCGTCGTCGCGTCGCGGCAGTACACGCGCGGGCGGCGGCTGCTCGGCGACGAGGTGGTCGTCGCCGAGGGCGACGCGATCGCCGCGCTCGACGCCGAGCGCACGCTCGAGGTGCTGCTCGAGCGGATCGAGCCGTTCGTCGAGAAGTAGATCCGGCCGCGACGCCTCCGGCGGGGTCCATATCAGGGCGCACTGCCAAGGAGCGAAAGCCATGATCCGAACGACCCCCCTCCTCGTGTCCATGCTGCTGGCGCTGCCGCTGCTCGCGTTGCTGCCCAGGGCCGCCGGCGCGCAGCCGCAGGCGCCGAAGGAGGACCTCGTCATCGCGCGTGGCGAAGGCCTCGTCAAACGCGTCGCCGATCGTGCGTTTGTGACCATAGCGGCCGAGTCGCGGTCGCGCCAGCCGAAGGTGGCGCAGGAAGCGAACGCGACGGCCATGACGGCGGTCCTCGCCAGGCTCAAGGGCCTCGGGCTGGCCGACGATGCCATCCGCACGCTGTCGTATGGCGTGCAGCCGGAGTACGACTGGACGGACGGCAAGCGGTCGTTGCGCGGCTACCTCGCGCGCAACGTGATCGAGGTGCGGATCGACGACGTCGCCCGTGCCGGCGAAGTGGTCGACACGGCGGTCGGATCCGGCGCCACGCAGGTGCAGAACGTGCGCTTCACGCTGAAGGACATGGACGAGGCCGAGCGCGAGGCGCTCCAGCTGGCGGCGTCCGATGCGCGGGCGCGTGCCGAGGCGCTGGCCGCGGGGGTGGGCCGCACGGTCGCCCGGGTCGTGCGCCTCGACGAGGTCGGCGAGCAGCGGCCGCCCGAGTTGTACATGGCGCGCATGTCCGCCTCGATGGCGGCAGACGCCGCGCCGGAGACGCCTGTCGTCGCCGGCGAGATCGAAGTCCGCGCCAGCGTGACGCTGACGGCCATCCTGAATTGACAGCTGAACTCCTCCTGACCTTCCTGCTGGGCGTTCTCGCGGGCGCCGGCATCGTCTGGTTCCTCGCGCGGACCTCGCGCGTCTCCCCGGCCGCGGTGACGGCGGCCGAGTCGCGGGCGGCAGCGGCGGAAGCCCGCGCCGCGACGCTCGCCGAGGAGGTCCGGCAATCGCAGGCGGCGCTCGAGGCGCTGCGCGCGCGTCTCGAGGACGAGCAGCGCCGCCGCGCCATCGCCGAGACGGAGGCGCAGCAGGCCGCCGCCGTGGCACGGCGCCAGCTGGACGACCTGGCCGCGGCGCGGCAGCAGCTCGAGAACGCCTTCAAGTCGCTGGCAAGCGACGCGCTGGACGCGAGCGCCCGCACGCTGCTCCAGCTTGCCGAAGAGCGCTTCCGGACGCTCCAGGAGCAGGCCTCCGGCGACCTGCGTGCCAGCAAGGACGCCATCGCCGGGCTGGTCCAGCCGCTCGCCGAGAAGCTGTCCGAGTACCAGGAACGGGTGCAGCGGTTCGCCGAGCACGGCCAGCGCGATCTTGGCGAGGTCGGCCGGCAGCTCAGGGACGTCATGGGCGCGACGCAGCAGCTCCAGCACGAGACGGCCCGTCTGGTCACGGCCCTCCGCGCGCCGCACGTGCGCGGGCGGTGGGGGGAGGTGGCCCTCCGGCGCGTCGTCGAGCTGGCCGGCATGACGCAGCACTGCGACTTCGAGGAACAGGCGACGCACCCGGGGGACGAAGGCCGGCTTCGCCCGGACGTCGTCGTGCGGCTGCCTGGCGGGCGCACGGTGATCGTCGACGCGAAGGTCGCGCTCACCGCGTACCTCGACGCGATGGAGGCGGCCAGCGACGACGAGCGGCGCACCCACGCGCGGCGCCATGCGTCGCAGGTCCGCACGCACGTTGACAAGCTCGCGCAGAAGGAATACGGGCGGCAGCTGCGCGCGACGGCGGAGTTCGTGGTGCTGTTCATCCCGGGCGACGCGTTCCTGTCGGCTGCCGCGGAGATCGACCCCGGCCTCATCGAGTACGCGCTCGAGCGCAACGTCGTCATCGCGACGCCCGCGACGCTCATCGCGCTGCTGCGGGCCGTGGCCTACGGCTGGCGCCAGGAGCAGCTCGCCGAGAACGCGCAGCACATCAGCGACCTCGGCCGCCAGCTGCACGATCGCCTGACGACGGTGATCACCAAGCTCGCGACGACCGGCTCGCACCTGAACAAGACGGTCAGGGCGTACAACGAGACCGTCGCGTCCCTCGAGGCGCGCGTGCTGCCCGCCGTGCGCCGTTTCGGCGAGCTCGGCGTGCAGTCGAGCAAGGCACTGTCCGAACCGCGACGCGTGGAGGTCCAGCCGCGTCAGCCGGTGCCGCTGGCGCTCGAGCTCGAGCCCGAGTAGCTCGGGCCCGAGCCGGAATTCCCGAACAGGACAACACGCCCGGCAGAGGCGTATGCTGGATGCTTCCCGTCGAGCTGTCGGATCGGGGCGGAGGCCCCCTCGCCATGCGCGTGCTGCTGCTGTCGATGCCCGACTCGTTCGAGCACACGCCCACGGTCGGCATGTGCATGCCGAACGGCGCGCTGGCATCGCTGGCGGGCAACGTCGATCCCCACCACGAGGTGGCCGTCGCCGACCTCGTGCTCGTCCAGCATGACGTGGCCGGCACCGTGCGGCGGCTCGTGGCGGAACAGCAGCCGGAGGTCATCGGCCTGTCGGTGATGACCTTCCAGCGGCGTACCGCCCAGCGGCTGGTGCGCCTGCTCAGGGAGTGGTGCCCGAAGGCCTTCCTGGTGGCCGGCGGCTACGACCCCAGCCTCGCCACCAGCGCCTGGATGGGGGAGGACAGCGTGGACGCGGTCGTGTGCGGGGAGGGCGAGGTCACCTTCCGCGAGCTGCTGCGTGCACTCGACCGAGGCAGCCATGATTTCCCGGACATCGACGGCCTCGTGTGGCGCGGGTCCGACGGTGCCGTCGTCGCCAATGCCCGGAGGCACGTCGTGCCGTCGCTCGACGCGGTGCGCCTGCCGCGTCGCGACGCCCGCGTGCTGCGCGGGTACACGTTCCTCGGCGACCCCGTGGACGTGGTCGAGACGTCGCGTGGCTGCACGTACGACTGCAGCTTCTGCTCGATCATCGAGATGCGCGGACGCAACTTCCACGTGGGGTCGTTCGATCGCGTGCTGGCCGACCTTGCCGACGCGCGCCGGCACGGCGCCCGCGTCATCTTCCTGGTCGACGACAACATCACGCTCGACGTCCGCCGGTTCACGGCGCTCTGCGAGGCGATCGTGGCCGCCGGCCTGCACGACCTGCGCTACATCGTCCAGGGGATGACCTCGGCCTTCGCCGCGCACGGCGAGACGCTCGCGCCCCTGATGCGCCGTGCCGGGTTCCGCTACGTGTTCCTGGGCATCGAGAACGTGCTCGAGGACGACCTCGCGTTCCTGAAGGCGGGCGCGAAGAACGCCGCGCGCGAGGGCGGACGCACCGTCGGCAATGCCTCGGCGCGCGCGATCGACGTGCTCCACCGCCACGGCATGTACGTCGTCGGCGGGCTCATCGTCGGCAACCCCGACGACACGCGCGAGGCCATCGAGGCCAACCTCGCCTTCGCCCGCCGGTACGTGGACTGGCCGTACATCCAGCACCCCACGCCGTATCCGCGGACGCCGATGACCGAGGACTTCAGGCGTCGCGACCTCATCGTCGACGAGCGGCTGGAGGCCTACGACGGGACGACGGCGGTCGTGCGGACGAGGCACCTGCCGGCCGAGGAGATCGAGTTCCTGCGGTGGCGCGCGGAGCGCTGGATGAAGGTGCGGCACCTGCCGGCCGCCCTGCGTCAGCACCCGCGGTTCGTCATGCGCCACGGCCTGTCACTGCTGGCGCACACGTTTCGTGGCAGCACCTGGCGATCGTGGCTCGCGCTCGAGGATCCCCGCGCGACGTTCGCCCGCTACAAGGCCCTGCGGGCGCGCGAACGCGAGTATCTCTGACGTCGCGCGCCCGCGGGGGGCGCGTATGACACACGTCAGCGGGGCCCTCGACCGCGGTTCGCTATGATCGTCTGACGCCCGCTCGCGGGCCCGTCCCCATGGCAGATGTGCAGTCGATCGACTGGCCGCCGGAGGTCGCCGACGTCGTCGCGGCCGAGGCCAGGCGCCGCTACCCCGAGGAAGCGTGCGGACTGCTGCTCGGCCGGGAGGGCCGGCTCGTGTCGGCCATCGCGGTGCCCAACGGCGCACCGGCCGAGGAGCGGCGCACGCGGTACCTGCTCTCGCCCGGCGCGTATCGGCGGGCCGAGGAGCAGGCACGGGCCGAGGGCCTGGAGGTGATCGGGATCTTTCACAGCCATCCCGATCATCCGCCCGAGCCGTCGCCGACGGACCTGGCCGAGGCCTGGCCGGAGTGGGTCTACGTCATCGTGCCGGTGCCGGCGGGCGAGCCGGGCGCGCCACGGGCCTGGCGGCTCGCCGGCGACAGGACGCAGTTTGTGGCGGTGCGGCTGGACGCACCCGCGTAAGGAGATCGTTGTGGCTCACGTCGTACACATCCCGACGCCGCTGAGGGCGTTCACCGGGAAGCAGGACAGCGTCGAGGTCGAGGGCGGGACCGTCGGGGAAGTGCTCGCCGCGCTCACGGCGAAGTACCCGGACCTGCAACGGCACCTGTACAACGAGCAGGGCAGGCTGCGGCACTTCGTCAACATCTACGTCAACGACGACGACATCCGCTATCTGGACAGGGAAGCCACCGTGCTGCGCGACGGCGACACGCTGAGCATCATCCCGTCGGTGGCGGGCGGCAGCGGGAGCGCGGGCGTCGCGCCGGCGCTGCCGACGCTCGACAACGACGAGGTCGAGCGCTTCAGCCGCCATTTGATCCTGCCCGAAGTGGGCATGGAGGGGCAGCGCAAGCTGAAGGCGGCGAGCGTGCTCTGCATCGGCGCGGGCGGCCTCGGCGCGCCGTCGCTGCTCTATCTGGCCGCCGCCGGCGTCGGCCGGATCGGCATCGTGGACTTCGACGTGGTGGACGTCACCAACCTGCAGCGGCAGGTGATTCACGGGACGTCGGACGTCGGGCGCCCGAAGCTGCACTCGGCGCGCGACCGGGTGCTGGAGATCAACCCGCACGCGAAGGTCGAACTGCACGAAGTGGCGCTGTCGTCGCAGAACGCGCTCGAGCTGTTCAAGGACTACGACATCATCCTCGACGGCACCGACAACTTCCCGACGCGCTACCTGGTCAACGATGCGTGCGTGCTGCTCGGCAAGCCGAACGCCTACGGCAGCATCTTCCGCTTCGAGGGCCAGGCCAGCGTGTTTGCGACGAAGGGCGGGCCGTGCTACCGCTGCCTCTACCCCGAGCCGCCGCCGCCCGGCCTCGTGCCGAGCTGCGCGGAGGGCGGCGTCCTGGGCGTGCTGCCCGGCATCATCGGGATGATCCAGGCCACCGAGGCCATCAAGCTGATTCTCGGCGTCGGGGAGCCGCTCATCGGGCGGTTCCTCATCTACGACGCGCTCCGGATGCGCTTCCGCGAGCTGAAGCTGCGGCGCGACCCCGAGTGCCCCGTCTGCGGCGACAACCCGACGGTGAAGGAGCTCATCGACTACGAGCAGTTCTGCGGGCTGAGGCCGCCGGCCAACGCGCCGGCCGCCGCGCCGCCGCAGGAGATTCCGGCCATCACGGCGCCGGAGCTCAAGGCGCGCCTCGACGCCAACGACGACCTGCTGGTGCTCGACGTGCGCGAGCCGCACGAAGTGGAGATCTGCCGCATCGCGGGCTCGACGGTCATCCCGCTCGGCGAGCTGCCGTCACGGCTGACCGAGGTCCCGCGCGACCGCGACGTCGTCGTGCACTGCAAGATGGGCGGCCGCAGCGCGAAGGCCGTCGGGATCCTCCAAGAGGCCGGCTACGACCGCGCGGTGAACCTCACGGGCGGCATCCTCGCCTGGATCGACCAGGTCGACCCGACGCAACCGAAGTACTGACCGCCGTAGAGGGGGAGTCGGCCGGAAGGCGGAGGAGCAGGGCTCCTCCGCGTCGGGTTGGTTGCACCGACCTGACTCCGCCCCGTCGGTCCTGTACAATATTCCCGTCATGCTCCGCCTCTCCAAGAAAACCGACTACGCCCTGATGGCCATGAAACACCTGGCTCTCCATGGCGACCGGGGGGCGGCCAGCGCGCGCGAGATCTCCGAGCAGTACGACATCCCGTCCGAGCTGATGGCCAAGGTGCTGCAGCGGCTGGTCCGCCGTGGGCTGCTGGCGTCGCATCAGGGGACGCGGGGCGGCTACCTGCTTTCCCGGCCGGCGGCCGAGATCTCCATCGCCGACGTGATCCAGGCCGTCGACGGCCCGCTGACGGTCACCGCCTGCTCGAGCGACGACCAGGCGTGCGTCCAGTACAGCAAGTGCAACGTCCGCGATCCGCTGTGGCGCATCAAGGACCGCATCCTCCAGTCGCTCGCCGGGTGCACCCTGGCCGAGATCGTCGCCGACGAGGCCGAGGCGGCCGCCGCGGCGGGCGCGCCCGCGCCCCTCGTCTTCTCGCGCCGCACCCAGCCGACCACTGCGCCGCGCGTCTGACGGCCGGCGCCTCCGCCGGTGTACTTCGACGCGCACGCCACCACGCCCTGCGATCCCGCCGTCGTCGCGGCGATGGCGCCGTACTGGACCGACACGTTCGGCAACGCGGCCAGCCTCCAGCACGCCTACGGCTGGACGGCAAACGAGGCCGTCGAGGCCGCGCGGTCCGAGGTGGCGGCGCTGGTCGGCGCCCGCCTGCGCGACGTGACCTTCACGAGCGGCGCCACCGAAGCCGACAACCTGGCGCTCAAGGGGGTCATCGAGGCCGTCGGTGAGGCTGGGGCCGAGGTAGTGACGGTCGTCACCGAACACACGGCCGTCCTCGACCCCTGCCGGTGGCTCGAGACGCAGCGAGGCGTGCGCGTCGTGTACCTGCCGGTCGATGGCGAGGGGCTGGTCGATCCCGACGCGCTCGTGCGCGTGCTGACGCCCCGCACACGGCTCGTCTCCGTGATGGCCGCCAACAACGAGATCGGCGTGCTGCAGCCCCTTGCGGCCCTGGCGGAGGTCGCGCACGCGGCCGGCGCGTGGTTCCACACCGACGCCGCGCAGGCCGCGGGGAAGGTGCCCATCGACATGGACGCCATGGGCATCGACCTCCTCTCGTACACCGCGCACAAGATGTACGGGCCGAAGGGCGTGGGCGCGCTCGTCGTCCGTCGCCGGTCGAAGGTGCCGCTCGCGCCCCTGCACCACGGTGGAGGTCACGAGCGCGGGCTGCGCTCGGGCACGCTGAACGTCCCGGCCATCGTCGGCTTCGGCGAGGCGGCCCGCCTTGCGCGCGCCCGCCTCGAGGACGACGGCGCGCGGCTCGCGGCGCTGCGCGACAGGCTCTGGACGACGGTCCAGGCGCAGCTCGACGGGGTGCACCTCAACGGCGCGCTGCACGCGCGCCTGCCGCACAACCTCAACGTGCGCATCGACGGCGTCAGGAGCCGTGACCTGCTGCTGGCGCTGCCTGGCGTCGCGCTGTCGCCCGGCGCTGCGTGCGCGTCGACGAGCGCCGAGCCCTCCTATGTCCTCAAGGCTCTGGGGCTGTCCGACGCGGAGGCGAAGAGCTCGGTGCGCATCGGCCTTCTGCGAACGACGACCGAGGCGGAGGTCGACGAGCTCGCCGGCCGCCTCGTGGAGGCGGTGCGCTCGCTGCGGTAGAATATTGGGTGCGGCGATGATCTACATGACCTTGAACGCGGCTCGTCAGATCCGGAAGCTGCTGGAAAAGCAGGGGCTGCCGGAGGGTGGCCTGCGCGTCGGCGTCAAGGCCGGCGGCTGCAGCGGGCTGAGCTACGTGTACGCCTGGGAAGCGGCGCCCACGGAGCGCGACGAGGTGGTCGAGGGGCCCGAGGGCGCGAAGCTGTTTGTCGATCCGAAGAGCCGCAAGTTCCTCGAAGGCACCCAGCTCGACTACGACACCAGCCTGCTGAGCAAGGGTTTCTTCTTCAACAACCCGAACGCCAAGTCCACCTGCGGCTGCGGCACCTCGTTCTCCCTCAGCTGACGTCAGGGGCCGTCCCGACGAGCCCTCCGTGCTGCCCGGCCCGCGCGGTCTCCCGCGCCGGCTCACACGTGCGCCGCGACCACACGGGGCACCGGCTCCTGTTGAACGGCTGACGCGGGGACGTGCCCCGACGTGTCACGCGTGGACGGCGGGGGTCCCCGTGGGCGACTCGGTCGTCTCGTGCGTGTCCATGCAGCCCACCTCTCCCGCGCGCGACAGCGCGGCCCTGAAGAGGATCGGGCCGACCATCTCGTGCATCGCGATGAGCGCGACGATGAGGGCCTGGAGGCGGGCGCCCCAGTCGGGGAACTCGGTGCCGATGATGATGGCCAGGCCCAGGGTCACGCCCGCCTGCGACACGAGTCCCATCCAGGCGAGGCGCGGCGGCTGGCCGTCGATGCCCGCGACATAGGCCCCTGCCTGCGAGCCGAACCGGATGAGCGCGCCGCGGGCGAGCGCGATGAACACCGCCACGACGCCGAGCGACGCGAGCGCGTCCAGGTGCAGGTTCGCGCCTGCCGCGGCGAAGAACAGCACCAGCACCGGCAGCGCGCCCCGCTCCACGGCGGAGCGGAGCACGTCGCCCTCGGGCGGGGCGATGTTCTCGACGACGAGCCCGGCGGCCAGCGCGGCGAGGAGCGGCTCGAAGTGCCACAGGCCGGCCAGTTCGCTCAGGACCGAGCTCAGCGCGAGCAGCGCGACGGTCACCTCGCGTCCGACGTAGCGCAGGTACAGCGCAAAGAGCGACCCGACGATCCCCCCGAAGGCGAACGACCCGAAAATCTCCCAGGCCAGTCCCGACAGCATGCCGTGGCTCTCGTTGGAAGCCCCCAGCGCGAAGCGCACGCTCTCCATCGAGAGCGTGAACAGCAGGATCAGGATCAGGTCGGCCAGGACGACGAGCGCGAGCACGAGCTCGCAGAGCGGTCCGCGCGCGCGGCTCTCCGTAATGACGGCGATGCTCACCGTCGGCGAGAAGCTCGTCGTGACCGTGGCGACCAGCCCGGCGAGGGCGACGCGCGCGAGGCCCGTCGCCTCGGGCAGGATCGGCAGGTAGGGCCACGCGACCCAGAAGCCCAGCGTCAGCGTGACCCACATGATGCCGATGGTCACGCCGCCCATCGTGAGCATCGCGCGCAGCCGTGGCCGCAGCCGGTGGATGTTGATCTCGAGGCCGGCAATGAAGGCGATGAGCGCGATGGCGAGGCCGTTGACGACCTGGAGCTCGCGCGCCATGACGGGCGTGATGATCGCGCCCGCATACGGACCGCACAACATCCCGAACAGCAGATAGCCCGAGATCCGCGGCAGCTTGACCTTCTCGACGAGCTCGCCCGTCAGCGCCGCGGCAATCAGCGTGAAGCCGATCGCCAGTCCCGTTCCGCGCAGGCCGACGGCGCCGGTGGCGTCGGCGCCCGTGACCAGCGCGGCGATCGTGACGACGATGCCGAGGGCGAGCAGGCGGATCACGGGGCGTCGTCCTCCTGCGCGGGCGAGAGGAGGACCGCGAGCGCCTCGCTCGCGAGCGTGCCCACCACGACGGCTGTCAGCAGCGCCGTCGCGCCGGGCACCTCGAGCACCTGCCGCACGTTCAGCATGAACGCGATGCCGAACAGCCCGGGCGCGACGAGGTGCGCGCCGAGGTCGCCGGGCGTCAGCTCGCGCTCCATGCGCGAGGCTACCCAGCCGCCGGCCAGCTTGCCGGCCAGCCGGAAGAGCACGAGCGGCGCGCACAGCCACACGGCCGCCAGCGAGTATGTGCAGAGCGCGCCGGCGACCAGCAGCAGCAGGACGATCAGCGGGTGCTGGATGCGACGAAGGTCCTCGCGCACCACCTCGTCGGCCCCGCCCGGGGTCAGCGTCCAGAGCATGCCGGCCGCCAGGCCTGCCAGCAGCGGCGACAGCGCGAGGTAGGCGGTTGCCCCGCCGAGCAGCGCCACGATGCCGGCGATGAACACGTTGCGCTCGGCGCGCGAATGCGCCCGCTCGAAGAGGAGCATCCCGGCAAAGCCGATGCCGAGCCCGAGCGCCATCGTGATGCCGAGGTCCGCGACGCTCTCGAGCCATCCGGTGCCCGGCGCGGCCGTCACCCTGGCGACGACGAACCCCCCCAGCAGGATCGGCACGAGGTCGTCGAAGTCGGCGATGCGCGACGCGGCCAGGTGGGCATCGTCCGGGGCGTCCTCGTGCCAGAGGGCCGCCGAGGCCGACGCGCTGACGCCCAGCGCCAGGCCGACGAGCGCCGTCGGCAGCCCCAGCGGCATCTGCCAGCCCGACAGCAGGAACCAGAAGGCGACGGCGACGATGCCGACGGTCAGCAGGGCCTCGACGGACGCCGCGCCCAGCAGCCGCCGCTGGCGCTCGCCCTTGAGGTCCACGGCCAGCCCGACGAAGACGCCCAGCACGGCGAGCGCCACCGAGACGGCCGTGTCGAGGTAGGCCAGCGTCAGGGGCGACAGGACGTTCAGGGCGTGCGGGCCGAGCAGCATGCCGAGCGGGACGAAGACGAGGGCGGGGGCCGCAGCGGGGGCGAGGCCGAGCGCCGCGCGGTTCTTGAGCGGACGCAGCCAGCGCTGGATGACGTTCGGGCGCGCAGGGGGCCGCGGACGCCGGCCCAGGGCCTCGTCGATGGGATCCGCGCCGCCAGCCTCACGCCAGTCGGCTCGTGATGGCCTCATTTGCCCAGCACCACCACCCGCGGGCGTCCGTCGCGCTCCACGCCGAGAAACAGCGAGCCGCCCTCGGGCAGGGCGTCCCACACCTGCTGGATCCGCGCGGGCGACGGTTCGCGGTCGCGGCCCACGGTGTGGATGACGTCGCCGTCGATGACGCCGCCCGCCTCGGCGGCCGAGTTCTCGCGGACGCGCACCACCTGCGATCCGCCGGGTACCGCCCGGAGGACCAGCCCCAGATCGCGGACGTCGGCCGGCGCCGGCCTCGCGTCCGACTCCGCGCGCGACGAGGCGCGCACGACGACGGGGACCGAGACGTAGGCCCCGCCCCGCAGTACCGTCAAGGTCAGCGAGGCGCCAGGCTGCGCGCGGGCGACCCGCAGCCGCAGCGACTCGGGACTCGGGACCGGCTGCCCGTTGACCGCCGTGACGACGTCGCCAATCCAGAGCTGGCCGTCCGCGGGGCCGCCGGGCTCCACGAACGCGACCACGGCGCCGGAGGTCGCGCCTGTGGCGCGGGCGGTCCGCCCGTCGAGGTGCTGCGCCTCGACGCCGATGTCGCCGGTCGTGGCGATAGCGCCTGCGAAGATCTGGTCGACGGCGGCCATCAGCGCGTCGGACGGAATGAGCAGCGGCGCCGCCGCCGAGCTGCCCGACGTGGTGAGGCCCGCGAGCCGGCCGTCCAGCGTGAATACCGGGGCCCCCGGCTCGGCCCGCGCGCCGGGGCCCAGCGTCAGCAGCGCCGAATCCCAGCGCGGGTCGGACTGCGCGTCGCTGCGGCTCACGAAGATCGGCTGGAGCGCGGCGCCGCCCGCCGCCGCCGACGCCAGCGCGACGTACCCCGGCGCGGGCAGGGGCGACGACCCTTCGCGGAGCGTCAGCACGGGCGCCGGCTGGGCCGGAATCTGCACGAGCGCGAGCTCCCGCACCGGATCGTGCCCGACGACGCTTCCCGCGCCCGGGGCGCCCACGACGCCCTCGACGCGCGCCCCGGCGGGCAGGTACGCCACCGCCACGTCGTCGCGCACGCGGATGCCGGGGACAAACAGCGTCCGCGGCATCAGCGGCTGGGCGGACGGGCTGCCGTCCTCGAGCGAGACCCGCAGCACGACGAGCGAGGGACCGACGCGGGCGCCGAGCTGCCCGACGGCCAGCGACAGGTCGTCGAAGGCCGCGCGCGAGGCGAGCCGCGCCAGCGGCTGCGTCTGGACGGGCTCCGCGCCGAGGTGCTGGCCGTCGGGGAAGCGGAAGCGCCCGAGCACCAGCAGCACGAGCACCGAGACGGCGATCGTGGCGATGAGCAGACGGGTCTCCCGGGATGGCCTGCGGACGTCGTTCATGCGCCCCGCGAGAATACCTGCTGCGGGTGAGGTGCTCCAAGTGTCGCCCCGACGGACGCCGCACCCGCTCCAACGCTATGATCGGCGGCATGTCCCGCCAGACCAGGATGGCCCTGGTTGGCCTGATCGCCGTCGCGCTGGCGCTCATGGCGTATGACGCGACGGCCCCGTGGCGCGCCGGTACGCCGGCGTCGGGGCCCTCCACGCCCGTGCTCGAAGCGCCCCGCCCCGAGCTCCAGCGCGGCCTCGACAAGACGCCGCTCGTCTACCCCGCGCAGTTTGTGGATGCCCTGGTCACGCGCCTCCGCGCGGGGCTCGTGACCGCGCGTCCCGACGCCCCTGCCGAGCCGACGGCGGGCATCGTCGTCTCGCCCACCGAGGTGGTGGTGGCGGCCGGGCAGCCCTTCGACAAATGGACGCTGACCACCGGCAACGACGTCACGTTCCCGGCCCGGCTCGTGGCCGTCGATCCCGTCCGGGGCCTGTCGCTGCTGCGGCCCGTCGAGCCGCTGCCCGACTTTGCCGTGACCGTGCCCTTCGGGCCGCCGGCGCTCGTCTCGGGGTCGCCGGTGCTCGCGCTGCTGGCCACCCCGGCGGCCATCGTCACGCAGCTGCTGCCGGCGCCGGGCACCGAGGCCTCGCTCGGGGCGAGGCTGCGCAGCGGCCAGCTCCCGGCCGGCACCGCCGTCGTGGATCTCGACGGCCGGCTCGTGGCGTTCCTCGGCGCGGGCATCCGGGGCGGGCTGCCGTTCACGAGCGAGGACCTCCAGAACGAGGTACTGGTGGCGCTGCGCGCGGGTGTCTCGGTGGCCGTGCCGTGGATCGGCATGGATCTCCAGAACCTGGATGGCGCGCTGGCCGATCGCTTCCCCGAAGGCGACATGGTGGTGGTGTACGTCGAGCCCGGGTCGCCCGCCGACGAGGCCGGGCTGCGCGTAAACGACGTCCTCACCAGGGCGCGCGTCGGCAACGTCGCCGTCACGACGGCCGAGGAGGTCGACGAGCGCATCCAGACGGGCGTGGTGTTCGAGGCGGAGGTCGTCCGGCGCGCCGGCCGCGCCGTCCGCACCTCCGCGGTGAAGCTCACGGTGGGGCGCCGCAGTTACCCGGCCGGCGTGGACGGCTCGACGGGCGTGAACATCGTTGACGGCGGGGTGGTCGTGGAGGTGGCCCCGGCCTCGCCCGCCGCCGGGGCGGGCCTGCGGACGGGCGACCGCGTGGAGCTCGTCGACGGCCTGGCCGCGACGCGGACGCGCGTGGAGGCAGCCCTGCGGCGGGAGGACAGCCACCTGCTGCGCGTCCTGCGCGACGGGCATCGCCGCTACGTCCTGTTGCCGGGGCGGGAGGCATCGTGAGCGAGGCGACGGCGGCGGCGCCGAACAACCACCACCGGTGGGCCGAGTGGCTGGCGTGGATGAAGGCCCAGCGCGCGCGTGCGGGTGTTGCGCTGCTGAGCGACGAGAACACCATCCTGCTCGCGGCCATCCTCGTCGGCGTCCTCAGCGGCCTCGGCTCGGCAGCCTTCATCTACAGCCTCGCGGGCGTGCACCACCTGTTCTTCGTCACGTTCGCGTCGTGGCTCGGCTGGCTGGGGCCGTCGGCGGTGATCATCCTCCCGGCGCTCGGCGGGTTGCTGGTCGGGCCGTTCATCGCGCGGTTCGCGCCGGAGGCGCGCGGCCACGGCGTGCCCGAGGTCATGTCGGCCGTCGCGACCCGTGGCGGCCGCATCGCCGGGCGGGTGGCCATCGTCAAGATCATCGCGTCGGCCATCTCGATCGGGTCGGGCGGGTCGGCGGGGCAGGAAGGGCCGATGGTGCAGATCGGGGCGGCCACCGCGTCGGCGGCGGGCCGGCGGTTCGGCGTCCCGCCACACCACATGCGGACGTTTGTCGCCTGCGGCGCGGCCGGCGGGCTTGCGGCGGTGTTCAACGCGCCGATCGGCGGGGCGATCTTCGCGCTCGAGGTCATCACCGGCGAGCTCACGCCGGCCTTCGGCGCCGTCATCCTGGCGTCGGTGAGCGCCACGGTCGTCTCGCGGTCGCTGTTTGGCAACTTCCCGTCGTTCGTCGTGCCGCGCTACGACCTGGTCTCCAACAGCGAGCTGCTGTTCTACGTGGTGCTCGGCGTGCTCGCGGGCCTCGCGTCGGTGGCCTTCATCCGGACGCTCTACGCGCTCGAGGACCGCTTCGACGCCTGGGAGTTCCCGCAACGGTTCAAGCCCGTCGTGGGCGGCCTGGCGCTCGGCATCATCGGGCGGTTCTACCCGGAGGTGTTCGGGACGGGCAGCGACACGATCCAGGCGGCCACGTGGGGCACGCTCGCGCCGCTCCTGCTGCTGGTCCTCATCCCGCTGAAGATGGTGTCCACGTCGATCACGCTCGCGTCGGGCGGCTCGGGCGGCGTGTTCGGCCCGGCGATGTACGTGGGCGCGGTGCTCGGCGGCGCGTTCGGCTGGCTGGTGCACACGCTCTTCCCGGGCATGACGGCGGGCAGCGGCGCCTACGCGCTCGTCGGGATCGGCGGCGTGGTGGGGGGCACGGCGCTCGCGCCGCTCACGGCGATCATCCTGCTCTTCGAGATGACCGACGACTACCGCATCATCCTGCCGATGATGGTCGTGACGGCCATCTCGGTCATCGTCACGCGCTCGATGGTCGGCGAGTCGATCTACACGCTCAAGCTGCGCCAGCAGAACATCGGCTACTACCAGGGCGCGGAGATCGAGCGGACGCATGGGCTGACCGTGTCGCTCGCGATGCGCAAGGGCCTGCCGACGCTCGACGTCTCGACCGACGTCGTCGCGGCGCTGGCGCGCGCGGTGAAGGCCCGGGCCACGGCGCTCGCGGTGACCGAGCCCGGCGAGGACGGCGACGTCCTCATCGGCGCCGTCACCGCCGAGCAGCTGGCGGCCGCGTCGGTGGACGAGAAGCGTCCGCCCGATCTGCGCGCGCTCGTCCTGCCGGCGAAGGACGTCGTCGTGGCGCCCGACGAGCGGCTGGATGCCGCGCTCGACAGGCTGGCCGCGGCCGACAACGACGTGCTGCTCGTCGCGGAGCGCACGGGCCCGGCGAGCCCGCCGCTGTTGCTGGGCGTCCTCACGCGGCGCGACATCCTGCGTATCTACGAGCGCGTCCTCCGCCGCTCGTAGGCGCGCGTGCGGGGTCAGGTCCGGATCGCGGAGTCTGGGGTCAGGTCTCGGGGCGAGGATGCGGCAGATTTTGCGCACGCGGCGGCGCGGAGGACGCAGAGGCAGGACGTCCACGATTGGCCCGCCGCGCTCCCCGTGGCCTACACTGATGCCGGTATGAAGATCACCGTGGCGCACAGCCCCGACTCAGACGATGCATTCATGTTCTACGGCCTGGCTTCGGGGGCCGTCGACGCGGGCGACCTGGAGATTGACCAGGTCCTGTCGGATATCGAGACGCTCAACCAGAAGGCGTTCGACGGCACCTACGAGGTGAGCGCCGTCTCGTTCCACGCGTACGCGCACCTTGCCGACCGCTACGCGCTGCTGCCGCACGGCGCCAGCATGGGCGACAACTACGGGCCGCTCGTCGTCGTCAGGGAGGACGGCCCGACGTCGCTCGACGGTGTGACGGTGGCCATCCCGGGCCTGCTGACGTCGGCGTGGCTCGCGCTCCAGATGTACAAGCCCGGCCTCGACCACGTCGTCATGCCGTTTGACGAGATCCTCGAGGCCGTCCGTGACGGCAAGGTGCAGGCCGGCCTGCTGATCCACGAAGGCCAGTTGACCTACCAGGACGAGGGCCTGCGCAAGGTCGTCGACCTCGGGGAGTGGTGGTACGAGCGCACCGGCGGCCTGCCGCTGCCGCTCGGCTGCAACGTGATCCGGCGCGACCTCGGCCCCGAGCTGATGGCGCGCGTCTCGAAGCTGCTGCACGACAGTATCGCCACGGCGCTGCGCGACCGCGAGAAGGCCGTGGACTACGCCATCGACTTCGGACGCGGCCTCGACCGCGCCCGCACGGACAGGTTCGTCGGGATGTACGTCAACGAGCTGACGCTCGACTACGGCGAACGCGGCCGCGAGGCGGTGCGCCGCTTCATGGGCGAGGCTTACGAGAAGGGGCTCGTGCCGCGGTCCGTCGACGTGGTGTTCGTGGGCGAGTGAGCTGACGAGGCCCACGCCTCGGGGTGGAGCGCGCGCGCGAGCAGCTCCGCCGCGTCGGCCAGCCGTGGCCCCGAGACGATGAAGTCGTCGCCGGGCAGCCGCAGGATCCGCCCGTCGCGGACGGCGGGGATGCTGGCCAGCGCGGCCCACTCCGCCACGGCCTGCGCGTCGCGCGACGCGTCGTCCCCACGCCGCAGTTCCACGATCACGTCGGGCGCGCGCGCGAGCAGTTGCTCGGTCGTCGCCTGGACGTTCTCGCGCGAGACGTCGGCGAAGACATTCTCCGCGCCGGCCAGCTCCAGCAGGTCGTGCAGGAAGCCCTCGCCGCCGCTCGCCCACACCTGGCGCAGCGCGCCAGGCTCGCGCCCGAAGACGAGCAGCACGCGCGGCCGCGGACGGCCCTCCACCCTCATCCGCACCGCGTCGAGCCGCGCACGCAGCAGGTTGGCCGTCATCCGGCCCTGCTCGGCGTGTCCCACCTTCGCCGACAGGTCTTCGAGCGTGCTCAGCATGTCACCGAGGCCGCCGTGCACGAAGGCATAGGTCTCGATGCCCGCCTGCGCGAGCTGGCGCTCGAGCGCGTCCTGCGAATGGTAGGTGACGACAAGATCGGGCCGCAGGGTGAGGATGCGCTCGACGTCGGGGTCGAGCAGCGCGCCGACCTTCGGCAGGGCCCGCACCTCCTCGGGACGCTCGTCGAAGCTGCTCACCGCGATGACCTGGCCGCCGGCGCCGACGGCAAAGAGCATCTCCGTGGCGGCCGGCACCAGCGAGACGACGCGCGGGCCGGCCTGCGGCTCGTCGGACGGCGTCGGGGCGTCCTGCCCGCACGCCGCCGCGGCCAGGGCCGCGGCCGCGACTGCCACGGCGACGACCACGCCGCGCGCCGCCGCGCGCAGGCGCGCCCGCGGGCCTGCCGTCCCCTGAGCTGACACCGATCGCTTACGCATCAGACACCACCACCACTCACCGCCGGACGACCAGCAGCCACAGGAAGAACGGGCCGCCGATGGTCGCCGTGACGACGCCGACGGGGAGCTCGACCGGCGCGATGATCGTCCGCGCCAGCGTATCGCACAGCACGAGGAACGTCGCGCCGAAGAAGAACGCGGCGGGCAGCACCACGCGGTGGTCGGCGCCGACGAGCAGCCGGACGAGGTGCGGTACGATGATGCCGACAAAGCCGATCGGCCCGGCCAGCGACACCACGATGCCCGTGGCGAGCGACGCGCTGAAGAACGCCAGCCGCTGCACCCGCAGCACCGGCACGCCGCGCGTCCCTGCCTGCTCGGCACCGAGCGCGAGCACGTTCAGGCTGCGCGGCAGCCACGCGAAGATCGCCCACGCGACGGCGAGCAGCGGCAGCGCCGTCGCCAGCGGCGCGAGGCCGCCGACGTCGAGGTCGCCCATCAGCCAGCGCAGCGTGCGGACTGTCTGCGTGAAGTCCGACAGGTACTGCACGAGCAGGATCAAAGCCGAGAAGAACGCGTTGAGCGTGACGCCCGCCAGCAGCAGCACGTCGGTCGAGAACCCGCGGTGCCGTACCTGCGCGAGGCCATACACGATGAGCACGGCGCCGAAGGCGCCGGCCAGGCTCGCCAGCGGCACGGCCGACCACCCGCCCACGCCCCAGGACGGCAGGAACGTGAGCGCCAGCATCGCCCCGAGCGCGGATCCCGAGGAGACGCCGAGCGTGAAGGGCGTGGCCAGCGGGTTGCGCAGCAGCGCCTGGACGACGACGCCGGCGGCCGCCAGCGTGGCGCCGACGAGGGCCGCGGTGAGCACGCGGGGCAGCCGCGCGATGAAGAAGATCTGCGCCGCGCGGTTGGCCGCATACGGGATGCCGCTGTCGAAGACGTCGCGCGGATCGATCGTCGTCGAGCCGAGCAGCGGGGCGAGCGCCAGCGTGAGCAGCAGCGTGCCGCCGAAGCCCAGGTAGATCGCGCGGATGCGCCGGCGGCGCGCGCGTGCCGTCGCCGCCGCCTGGTCGGCGGCGCCCCGCTCGTCCGCCATCGGGATGTGCCCGGCGTCGACCTTCATGCGCGTGCCTTGCGACCGTCGGGCAGGCCCACCGACACCAGCACGCGCCGCCCGTCGGCGTGCGTCAGCTCGTCGACGTCCACGCCGTACAGCGCGCGGACGGTGTCGGGCCGCAGCGTCGCGTCGGTCGGCCCCGCCGCGAGGACGCGCCCGTCCTTCAGCAGGACCACCGCGTCGCACACCTGCGCGGCGAACTGGAGGTCGTGCGTGCTGACCACGAGCGTCAGGCCCGACTCGGCGTTCAACCGGCGCAGCAGCAGGCCGACGTCCACCTGGTAGCGCAGGTCGAGCGCCGACGTCGGCTCGTCGAGCACGAGCAGCCGCGTCGTCTCGCCGTGCGCGTCCTCGACGTCGGCAAACTGCGCCAGCGCGCTGGCGATCACGACCCGCTGCTTCTCGCCGCCGCTGAGCGTCTCGAACTGGCGCGACTCGAGGTCGCTCGTGCCGGTGGCCGCGAGGGCGCGCCGCGCGGCCAGCACGTCCTCGGCGCTGTCGAAGGCGAACGCGCCGAGGTGCGGATAGCGGCCCGTCAGCGCCAGGTCGAGCACCGTGTAGTCGAAGACCGGGTGCACCTCCTGCGGCACGACGGCGATGCGGCGCGCGAGCTCGCGGCGCGGGATCGATGCCAGCGGCACGCCGTCGAGCAGCACCCGGCCGGACGTCGGCGCCAGCGCCCCCGTCAGCACGCGCAGGAGCGTCGTCTTGCCGGAGCCGTTCGGCCCCAGCACGCCGACGATCGCGCCGCGCGCAACGTCGACGGAGACGCCGTGCAGCACTTCGGCCCGCCCGAAGGCGACGTGGACGTCAACGGCCTGAAGCAACGCGGACTCCCACCACCACGGCCCGGCCCAACGCCGGGAAGCCGAGGATCTCCTCGTACTGCCTGTCGAACAGGTTCGTCACCCGGAGGCGTGCGTCGACGAGGCGGCGGACGGCGACGCTCACGCCCGCGTCCGCGACGACGAAGCCGCGGGCGTCGTAGAGGCCGCCCGACGCGCCGAAGCTCGGGTCGATGTCGAGCCAGTGTCCCCGGCCGTCGACGCGGAAGTAGCCGCTGACGCGATTGGTCGTGATGACCGCGTCGAGGAAGCCCGACTGCCGGGGGCGCCGCAGCAGCGGGTCGCCCACCTCGAAGGGCGCGGGCGCGACACCCGCGCCGTCCACGGCGAGGATCTCGGTGCCGAGCCACGCGTAGCCCGCCCGCAGCGAGACGGCGCGCAGGGGACGGGCGGCGACACTCGCCTCCAGGCCATGCGCGCGGGCGTTCGAGATGTTGTCGCTCACGTAGCGGCTCGCGTCGGCCAGCGCGCGCCCGACCGTGACAATCAGGTCGTCGTACCGGTTGCGGAAGTAGGCCACGTCGGTGACGAGCCGGCCGCCGGCCCAGCCCTGCTCGACGCCAACATCGACGCTCCGGCTGCGCTCGGGCCTGAGATTGGGGTTGTCGGTGTAGGCGATCTCGAAGGCCCCCGGCGCGCGGATGCCGGTGCCGGCGTTGGCCCGCAGGCGCGTCCATCCCGACGAGGTCTCATGGAGGCGGAGGCTTACCGACGCGCGCGGGTTGGCCGAGACGACGACGTCACGGGTGAAATCGGGGCGCGGCTGGAACGCCGACGCGTCGCCGGGCAGCGCGTCGCGGCTGATGCGCTCGGCCCGCAGGCCGGCCTGCACCGCCAGCCGGCTGTGCGTCACGCGGCCTTCGACGAAGCTGCCGAGCAGGCTGCGCGACACGTCCACGAGGGCACCGCCCGTCCTGGTGATGAACGACGAGCCGGCGCGCTCGCGTGCGAGCTCGGCGCCCGCGGTCCACGACACCGCGGGCGTCACCGCGCCGTCCACCTGGACGCGCCCCGTCACCAGCCGGTTGGCCGACATGGTCGGCTCGTCCGGCGCGAACGCGCTGATGAACCGGCTGTCGCGATCGGCAAAGGTGCCCTGCGCCCGCACCTGCAGGCCGTCGGCCGCGAGGTACGACGCGCTGGCGCCGACGGCGAGCGTGTCGTTGTCGCCGCGCGAGATCCGGTCCACGCCGCCGAACGTCCCGCCCGGGTCGCTGCCGAATGGCCCAGGCACCCCGCGCGCGTTGGTGCCGCCGCGCACCAGGGCCGTCGCCTGCCAGCGCCGGGTGTCGTAGCCGAGGCTGAGCGTGGCGTCGGTACGACGATAGTCGTCGTTGGTCACGCGCTCACCCGTGGCCGGCGCCGTGCCGGTGAACCCGTCGGAGGCGAGCCGCTCGACGCCGCCGCCCCAGCGCAGCGACCCGGCGGAGCCGGCCGTCGTCAGGTTCGAGCGGACCGTCCCGAATGACCCGCCCTCGAAGAGCCCCGCGGCGCGGGGCGGTCCGCCCCGGCGCGTGACGAGCGACACGACGCCGCCGATGGCATCCGACCCGTGGGTCGAGCTCTGCGGGCCGCGCACGACCTCGACCTGCTGGAGGTCGAAGGTCGTTAGGTGGGCCGCGTCGAAGTCGCCGCCGAGGTCGTTCAGCCGGATGCCGTCGATCGTGACGAGCGTGAAGTCGCTCTCGCCGCCGCGCGGGAAGATCGACGTCACGCTGCCGCGCGTGCCGCTGCGCGCGATACCGAGGCCCGGCACCGACCGCAGCGCGTCGGCCGCGCCGTCCACCTGCCGTGTCTCGAGCTCGTGCTCGTCGATGACGGTCAGGCTCGCGCCCGTGCGCGACGAGGCCATCGGCACGTGGGCGCCCGAGACCACGACGGTCTCGGCGAGGGCCGCGAGGTGCAGGCGGATGCTGACCTCCGTCGTCACGCCAGCCGCCACGTCGACGGTATGGGCCTCCGAGGCGAGGGCGTCGGCCGCCGCGACGTGCACCACGTAGCGACCGGGCGCCACGTCCACGGCGAAGCGCCCCTCCTCGTCGGTGTGGGCCGGCAGCCCGCCGCCCGCGGGGCGCGCGAGGACGACCGACGCCCGCGCGACGG
>CAYSHC010000006.1:0-83810 GCA_964430855.1 uncultured Vicinamibacteraceae bacterium | reverse complement strand
TCGCGATCGGCGCCGCGATCCAGGCCGGCGTGCTCGCGGGCGAGGTCAAGGACGTCCTGCTGCTCGACGTGACGCCGCTGTCGCTCGGCATCGAGACGCTGGGCGGCGTGATGACCACGCTCATCCCGCGCAACACGACGATTCCGACGCGCAAGAGCGAGGTGTTCTCCACGGCGTCGGACAACCAGCCGAGCGTCGAGGTGCACGTGCTCCAGGGCGAGCGTCAGCTGGCGCGCGACAACCGGAGCCTGGGCCGGTTCCACCTGGACGGGATCCCGCCGGCGCCGCGCGGTGTGCCGCAGATCGAGGTGACGTTCGACATCGACGCCAACGGCGTGGTCAACGTCTCGGCGAAGGACCTCGCGACGCAGAAGGAGCAGAAGATCACCATCACGGGCTCGAGCGGCCTCAGCAAGGACGAGGTCGAGCGGATGACCCGCGAGGCGGAGCTCCACGCCGAAGAGGACCGCAAGCGGCGCGAGGCCATCGAGGCGCGCAACCGGGCCGACCAGATGGTCTACCAGGCCGAGAAGATGCTGGCCGACGCCGGCGACAAGCTGACCGACGCCGAGAAGACGCCCGTGACCGAGGCCGTCGCCGAGGTGCGCAAGGCCATGGAAGGCGACGACGTCGCGGCCATCAACGCGGCCCTCGAGCGCCTGACCCAGGCGCAGCACAAGGCCGCCGAGGTGCTCTACCGGCAGCAGGCCCCGACGGGCGAGCCGGGCGGCGCGGCCGGCGCGGCGCCGGGGGGCAGCCAGGGCAGCGGGACGGCCGACGGCGAGGTCATCGACGCCGAGGTCGTCGACGACAAGTAAGGGCGACGCATGCGTCTCTACGAAGTGCTGGGACTGGATCGGGGGGCGACCGACGCCGAGGTGCGTCGCGCCTACCGGCGCCTCGCGCGCCGGTACCACCCGGGCCTGAACCCCGGCAACGAAGAGGCAGCGCGCCGGTACGCGGAGGTGGCCGAGGCGTTCGAGACGCTGAGCGACCCGGACCGCCGCCGGGCGTACGACCGCGGCGAGGTGCATCGGCCCGCGAAGGCGGCCGCCGGTGCGGCCTTTGCCGGGTTCGACTTCTCGGTGAAGGTGCACGGCGACAGCGCGACCACCTTCGGTGACCTGTTTGCCGACGTGTTCCACGCGGCCGCCGGCGGCGAGGTCCGCCGGCGTGCCGCGGGCGCCGACATCCTGGTCGAACTCGGGCTGACGCTGGCCGACGTCGTCCACGGGACGACGCGAAAGGTGACGGTGACGCGTCGGGTCGCGTGCGAGGCGTGCCGCGGCAGCGGACGCGTCGAGCGGCTGCCGACGCCGTGCCGGGTCTGCCAGGGGCGCGGCGAGCTGCGGCTGGCGCGCGGACACATGACGTTCGTGCGCCCATGCAGCGCGTGCCACGGCGAGGGCGTCGACAGGTACACCACCTGCCCGGCATGCCACGGTCAGGGCCTCCAGACGCGGACGGAAGAGCACGTCATCGAGGTGCCGCCCGGGCTGCACGACGGGGACGAGTGGCGGCAGCCGGGCCTCGGGCACGCGGGCGTGGGCGGCGCGCCGCCCGGCGACCTGCGGGTGCGCGCCCGCGTGGCGCCCGACCCGAAGTGGACCCGTGAGGGCGACGACCTCCATCACGTGCTGCGCGTGGCCGTGCACGAGGCCGTGCTCGGGACGCGGCTGGTGATCGACTCGCCCGATGGCGAGGTGCGCGTGCGCATCCCGCCGGGGACCCAGGGCGGCCAACGGCTGCGGCTCCGCGAGCGCGGCGTGCCGTCGCGGCGCAGCGGGAAGCGTGGCGACCTCGTCCTGACGGTGCAGATCGTGCTGCCCCGCGTGATCGATACCCGGGCACGCGAGTTGATGCGCGAGTTCGCCCGGCTGCATCCGGACGACGTGCGGAGCGACGGCGAGGCCGGCCGCCCCTGACACGGACATGTGAGTTTTCCGCCGCGAGGCGGGTGCGAGGCAGCCATGGCAACCCGACGACCGGGCAAGGCGCACTACATGATCAGCGCCGTTGCCCAGAGGTACAACATCCACCCGCAGACCCTGCGCCTCTACGAGCGCGAGGGGCTGCTGACGCCCTCACGGACGGAGGGCAACACGCGTCTCTACTCGGACGAGGACCTCGAGCGGCTCGAGACGATCCTGACGCTGACGCGCGAGCTCGGGGTGAACCTCGCCGGCGTCGAGATCATCCTCAACATGCGCGAGCGGATGGCGCAGATGCAGCGGGAGGTCGACGAGTTCATGCAGTACGTCAAGCAGGAAATGAGCCGCGGCCTCGGCGACTGGGAGCAGCGGCTCTCCACCGCGATGATCAAGGCCGCGCCGGCCGGGCTCGTCCGCTCCGAGCCTCCGCCGCAGGAGGCCGACGACCCCACGCCGTGACGCGTCGTTGACGCGCGGGCGCGCCGATTGTCCCACCGGCGCGCCGCGCGCGTGCGCCGTCGCGTGCGCCGCTGTATGATCGGCCGCAGCGTGACGGCTCACATGCTCTGCCCCCACTGCCAGGGAACCGGTTGGATGCCCGTCGAGCGCGACGGCGTGCGTCGCGTGCGCCGCTGCACGTGCTGGCGCGAGAAGTCGCTTGGCCGCCGCGTCGCCGACGCGCGCATCCCCAGGCGCTACGCGCACTGCGACTTCGATCGCTTCACCACGTACGGCAACGCGTCGCTCGAGCGCGCGCTCGCGGCGGCCCGCACGCTCGTCCGCGATTTCCCGGCGCGCGAGCGGGGCCTGTTCCTGCTCGGCCCTCCCGGCGTCGGCAAGACACACCTGGCCGTCGCGGTGCTGCGCGAGCTCGTGACCACGCGCGGCGCCCACGGCGTCTTCTACGACACGCGCGACCTGCTGCGCCTGATCCGCAGCACGTACGACCCGGTGGTGCGCACGACCGAGCTGGACGTGCTGCGCCCGGTGATGGAAGCCGACGTGCTCGTGCTCGACGACCTCGGCGCCGAGAAGACGTCCGAGTGGGTGGACGAGACGCTCAACCTGATTGTCAACACCCGCTACAACCAGAAGCGCCTGACGCTCTTCACGTCCAACTTCGTGGACGACCCGGACGCCACGGTGCCCGACTCGCTCGTCTACCGGATCGGCATCCGCATGCGCTCGCGCCTGCACGAGATGTGCGACTTCCTCGACCTCGACGGCGCCGACTATCGCGAGCTGCCCGTCAACGGCGGCGAGGCGGACCTTGTCGCGCTGTGGCGCATGCGCCAGAAGCCGTCGACGTCGCGCCTGCCGGGCAAGGCCGGCAGCCCGCTGCGCGCCCGCCTGAAGGACGGGCCGCGCGTCGCGACCACGCCGGCGCCGGAGCTGCGCTGGCCCGGCGGGCGGGCCGGCACGAAGTAGCCGCACGTGCTGGGGCTCTATCTCCACGTCCCGTTCTGCAGCGCGATCTGCCACTACTGCAACTTCAACAGGGGCCTGCTCGACGCGGCGCTCAAGACGCGCTACGTCGAGGCCATGGTGCGGCACATCGCCGCCGATGGCACCGGCGAGGCCGTGGACACGATCTTCCTGGGCGGAGGGACGCCGTCGCTGCTGGACCCGTGCGAGCTGCGACGCATCCTCGACGCCTGCCGGCGGGCGTTCGACGTGGCGCCGGATGCCGAGATCACGCTCGAGGCCAACCCCGAGACGGTGGACCTCGCGCGGCTGACGGCGTTCCGTGAGGCCGGCGTGACGCGCCTGTCGTTCGGCGTCCAGTCGTTCCGCGACGACGAGCTGCGGCGCCTCGGCCGCATCCACGACGCGGCCCGCGCCCGGCGCGCCGTGGCCGACGCACGGGCGGCCGGGTTCGACAACGTCAGCCTCGACCTGATGATGTGGCTGCCCGGTCAGTCCGTCGCACAGTGGCTCGAGTCGGTGGACGCCCTCATCGACCTCGGGCCGGAGCATGCCTCGCTCTACCTGCTCGAGCTCTACCCGAACGCGCCGCTCCAGGAGCTGATGGCGCGGCAGCAGTGGTCGCGCACGGCAGAGGACGACGCCGCCGACATGTACGAGGAGGCGATGGCCCGGCTCGCCGCGGGCGGATGGACGCGCTACGAGATCTCCAATGTGGCCCGCGCGGGCCGGGAGTGCCGCCACAACGTCAAGTACTGGGAGGACGGCCACTGGCGGGCCTTCGGGCCCGGCGCCCACGGGCGGGTCGGCCGCGAACGCGTGCGAATGGTCGCCGCCGTGGAGGACTACGTCGCCAGGGTCGAGTCCGGCGTCCCCCCGGTCGCCGAGCGGTACGTCCGCTCCACGGATGAGGCGTGCGCCGACGCGCTGTTCATGGGGTTGCGGCTGACACGGGGCGTCTCGCTCTCGGCGGTGGGCACCCGGTACGGTGTGGATGTCTTGGATCGATACGGACAGGCCCTCCAGCCGTCCGTCGACGCGGGCCTGCTCGCGGTCGAGGGCGATACCATGCGGCTGACGCCGCGCGGCATGCTCCTTGCGAACGAAGTCATGCAGGTGTTTGTATGAGAATCCGGATACGTTAGAGTATCGCCCCGGACCACATGTTTCCGCACCGAGGAGGTGTTATGCACTTGACGTTGAGGGCGCCACGCGTGCGCCGCGCGGGTATCCGAGCCGCGTTCACTGCAGCAGTCCTGCTGGCGAGCGGCGCCACCATCCCGGCGTTCGCGCAGGACCCCGCCCAGCCCCAGCAGCCCGTCAACCCGGCTCAGCCCGCGCCTCAGGACCCGACGCAGCCGCAGCAGCCGGTCCAGGAAGCCGCCCCTCAGCCGCCCCAGCTCACGTTCGACACGGACTACGTGATTTGGTTCTACGCGGTCAAGGGTGAGAACACCGCCGACTTCGAGCGGTTCTTCGGTCGCGTGAAGGAAGCGATGGCCAAGAGCGAGAACCCCGCGCGCCGTCAGCAGGCGCAGGGCATGAAGCTGCTCAGGTCGACGGCCAACGCGCCGGACGGGACGGCCACCTACGTGCTCCTGATCAACCCGGTGGAGAAGAACACCGAGTACAGCCCGGGCATGCTGCTGTTCGAGGTGTTCCCGTCCGAGGCCAAGCAGCTGGTCGACGAGCTCCAGACCTACATCAACACCCAGGGGCTGAACGCCGCGGTGCCGATGAACCAGGTCCTGGATTTCGGCGGCATGTAGGGCGACGCGACCTCTGTCCGCTGCACCTTTCGACCCCGGACGGCCACCCGCGCACGTCCGGGGTCTTTTCACGTACATGACCCGCTCCCATCGACTCGCGCTCTCGCTCGCGCTCGTGCTGGCCGGCACGCCCGCCGTCGCCGCGCAGGCGCCACCTGCCACACAGGCGCCGGCCGCTGCGACCTCCGCGCAGCCGGCGGCGCCGCTCGCCCTCGCCCTCGAGGGCCCCACGGCTCTGGTCTTCCACGTCGTCAAGGCCGACAGGGGGCCCGAATTCGAGCAGCTGTTCGCCCGGCTGACGACCGGCCTTGCGGCCAGCAGCGTGGAGGCCCGCCGCCAGCAGGCGGAGGGATGGCGGCTGCTGAAACAGAACGCCCCGACACCCGAGGGCCACCTGGTCTACGTGTCGGTGATCGAGCCCGTGGTCGCCAACCAGGAGTACGACATGGCCCGGCTGCTCGCCGAGATGTATCCCGACGAAGGACTGTCGCTGTACCAGACACTCCTTGCCGTGCACGTGCAGCCCTCGGTGCAGGCGTCGAACCTTGCCCCGGTCGGCACGGCGCCCACGTCGTCGCCGGAGGCGCAGCCATGAGCCTGGCGCAGGTTCGCACGGCTGCCATGCTCGCCACGGCGATCGCACTCGTGGCGTCCGCGGGGGCGGCCCGGGGACTGGCGCAGCCGGTAGCGCAGGCCGGCGCACCCGCGGAGACGCCCGAGCTGGTCGACCTGTGGCTCGTGATCTACAACGTCCGCCCGGCCAGCACCGGCGAGTTCGAGGCCGTGGCCACGCGCGTCCGCGACGCGCTGCGCGCCAGCACCGACCCTTACAGGCGGCGGCAGGCCGAGGGGCTGCGCATCCACAAGTCGGCGCTGCCGAGCCCCGAGGGCAACGCGATGTACTTCGTCCAGGTACCGACGGCCACCGGCAACGAGGGTGACAGGACCGGGCTCGACGTGCTCATCGACGCGGTGCTGCCGGCCGAGGCTACCGCGCTCAAGCAGCGGCTCCAGGCGACGCTCGATCCCCGCAACCCTTCCGGACACACCCTGATGCTCGCGATCCGCTAGGCCCCGGCCATGCAGTTCGAGCTGTCGGACGACCAGCGTCTCCTGCGCGACAGCGTTGCCGCGTTCGCGGCCGGCGAGATCGCGCCGCACGTGACGGCCTGGGACGAGGCGCAGCAGTTCCCCATGGAGCTGCTGCCGCGCCTCGCCGAACTCGGGCTCATGGGCATCCAGATCGAGGACGCCTACGGCGGCGCCGGGCTCTCGGCCATCGACTACTGTCTCTGCATCGAGGAGCTCGCGCGCGTGGACCCGGCCATCGCGCTGAGCGTGGCGGCGCACAACGGGTTGTGCGCCGCGCACATCGCCATGTTCGGCGACGAGGCGCAGAAGCGCCGCTGGCTGCCGCCGCTTGCGGCGGGCGAGTACCTCGGCGCGTGGGGCCTGACCGAGGCGGATGCCGGCAGCGACGCGGCGAGCCTGCGGACGACGGCGACGCGCGACGGCGACGGCTGGAGGCTGAACGGCGCCAAGGTGTTCACCACGCACGGCAACATCTGCGGCGTGATGGTGGCGATGGCGGCCACCGATCGCGCGCGGGGCGCGCGCGGCATCACGGCCTTCGTGATCCCGCAGGGTACGCCCGGCATGCGCGCCGGGCGCAAGGAGAACAAGCTGGGCATGCGCGCCAGCGAGACGAGCGAGGTGGTCTTCGACGATTGCCGCGTGCCCGATGACCATCGGCTGGGCCGGGTCAACGAAGGCTTCATCAACGCGCTGCAGGTGCTCGACGCCGGCCGCATCGGCATCTCGGCGCTCGCCGTCGGCCTGGCGCAGGGCGCCTTCGACGCCGCGCGGACGTACGCTCTCCAGCGCCGGCAGTTCGGCCAGCCGATTGCCGCCTTTCAGGGCATCCGGTGGAAGCTCGCCGATCTGGCCACCCGCATCGAGGCGGCGCGCCTGCTGACCTACCGCGCGGCCGCGATGCGCGACCAGGGGCTGCGCACGACGCGCGCGTCGGCCATTGCCAAGCTCCACAGCAGCGAGGTCGCCGTCCGCGCCGCGGAGGAGTGCGTGCAGATCCACGGCGGCTACGGGTTCGTGAAGGACTACCCGGCGGAGAAGTTCTTCCGCGACGTGAAGCTGCTCACCATCGGCGAGGGCACGAGCGAGATCCAGCGGCTCGTGATCGCGCGACAATTGCTCGCGTGACTCTGGACGACATCGTCGCCCACGTGCGGGAGGGCCGCCCCCGCGCCATCGCGCGCGCGATCTCGCTCGTCGAGGACGACCACCCCGCGGCCCCCGCGCTGCTGGCCGCCCTGCACGGCGACGGCCGGCAGGCGCTCATCGTCGGCGTCACCGGCCCGCCGGGCGCCGGCAAGAGCACCCTGGTGGACGCACTCGCGGCACTCCTGCGCGAGGCGGGACAGCGTGTGGGCATCCTGGCGGTGGACCCCTCGAGCCCGTTCTCCGGCGGGGCGCTGCTCGGCGACCGGATCCGCATGCAGCGGCACGCGCTCGACCCGGACGTGTTCGTCCGGAGCATGGCCACACGCGGCCACCTCGGCGGCCTCGCCCGCGGCGTCGCCGACGCCTCGCGCGTCCTCGCGGCTGCCGGGTACGACACGGTCATCGTCGAGACCGTCGGCGTCGGCCAGGCCGAGGTCGACATCGTGCGCACCGCCGACGTGTCGCTCGTCGTGCTCGTCCCGGGGACGGGCGACGACGTGCAGGCGCTGAAGGCGGGGGTGATGGAGATCGCCGACGTCTTCGTGGTGAACAAGGCCGACCGCGAGGGCGCCGACAGGCTCGTGGCCTCCATCGAGGCGATGCTCTCGCTGCACCGCGAGGACGAGCCGGAAGGTGACGGCGGGCGCCGCTGGCGGCCGCCCGTGGTGAGGACCACCGCGACGACCGGCGCGGGGATTGCCGACCTCTGGACCGCGATCGAACGCTTTCGCGAGCACCTTGCCATTCACGGCGCGGGCAGGCGCCGGGCGAGGATCGCGCATCACCTCCGCGCCCGCCTGGCCGACCGGCTGGCCTCGCTCGTCGAGGCCTTGCCCCCGGCGGCCGGAGGACGGACGTTCCACGAGGCGGTCGACGCGGTGGCCGACGGTCGCCAGGACCCGGCGACGGTCGTGGAGGCGCTCATCGCCCCGGTCCTCGCGGCGGCGCGCCTGCCGGCGTCCCCGCCCGGGCCCGCTGCCGGCGTCGTCCCGTCCACGCCGGCGCCCGATCACGTGGGCATCGCCGTGCAGGATCCCGACGCGGCGCTCGCGTTCTTCTGCGACAGGCTCGGCCTGCCGCGTTCGGCGGTCGAGACGGTCGACAGCCAGGGCGTCCGGGTCCGGTTCGTGGGGGAGGGACCGGGGCGCCTGGAGCTGCTGGAGCCGCTCGGGCCCGACACGCCCATCGGGCGCTTTCTGGACAAGCGCGGGCCGGGCCTGCATCATGTGGCGCTGGTCGTCGACGATCTCGACGGCCGGCTGCAGGCGCTCGCCGCTGCCGGCGTGCGCCTCATCGACACCACGCCCCGCACGGGCGCGGGCGGCGCCCGCATCGCCTTCGTGCATCCGGCGTCCACGGGCGGCGTGCTCGTGGAGCTCAAGGAGCGCAGGTAAGTTCCCGTATGTCTTCCCTGTCCATCGGCATCATCGGCGGCAGCGGCCTGTACGACATGGCCGAACTGACCGACCGCGACGAAGTGCACCTCGACACGCCCTTCGGCGACCCGTCGGGCCCGTACCTTACCGGCACCCTGCGCGGGCAGCGCGTGGCCTTCCTCGCGCGGCATGGCGCGGGCCATCGCCTCACGCCCGGCGAGCTGAACTTCCGCGCGAACATCTACGGGTTCAAGGCGCTCGGCGTCGAGCGCATCATCTCGGCGAGCGCCGTCGGGTCGTTGCGCGAGGACATCGCCCCGCTGCACCTCGTCGTCCCGGACCAGTTCATCGACCGGACGAGCGGGCGGGTGGGCACGTTCTTCGGCGACGGCATCGCCGGCCACATCGCCTTCGGCGACCCGGTGTGCGGCGTCCTCGCCGGCGTCGTGCACGACAGCGCGGTGGCCGTCGGCGCCACCGTCCACAAGGGCGGGACGTACGTGTGCATGGAGGGCCCGGCGTTCTCGACCAAGGCCGAGTCGAACCTCTATCGGTCGTGGGGGGCGTCGATTATCGGCATGACGAACCTCCAGGAGGCGAAGCTCGCGCGCGAGGCGGAGATCTGCTACACGACGCTCGCGCTCGTGACCGACTACGACTGCTGGCACCCCGACCACGACTCGGTGACCGTCGAGATGATCGTCGAGAACCTCACGCGCAACGCGCGGACGGCGCAGCAGGTCATCGCGCGTGCCGTCGAGACGCTCGCGACGACGCCGCGCGCGTGCGCCTGCGGGAGCGCGCTGGCGACGGCCATCATCACGCGCCCCGAGATGGTGCCGGAGGCGACGCGACGCCGCCTCGACGTCATCATGGGCAAGTACCTCGGGTGACGGACCGTCACCCGCCGCACCTTCACCGGACCACGAGGATCATGCGTAACCTGATCGTGACGGGCTCGATAGCCTACGACTACCTGATGACGTTCCCGGGGGCGTTCACCGAGCTGCTCCTGCCGGAGCATCTTTCGCGCCTGAGCCTGTCCTTCCTCGTCGACGAGATGGAGAAGCGCCGGGGCGGCTGCGCGCCGAACATCGCCTACACGCTCGCACTGCTCGGCGAGCGGCCGAAGCTGATGGGCACGGCGGGCCAGGACTTCGGCGAGTACCGCCGCTGGCTCGATGCGACGGGCATCGACACCTCCCTCGTCGTCGAGGTGCCGGACAAGTTCACCGCGTCGTTCTTCTGCAGCACCGACCGCAACAACAACCAGATCGCCTCCTTCTACGCGGGCGCGATGGCCGACGCCGACACGCTGTCGTTCCGGACGGCGGGGCCCATCGACCTGGTCATCGTCTCGCCCAACGATCCGAAGGCGATGATCCAGTACGCGGAGGAGTGCCGGGCGCTCGGCGTCCGCTACATCTTCGACCCGGGCCAGCAGTGCGCGCGCATGGACGGCGACGAGCTGAAGGCCGGGCTCGTCGGCGCCAACATCGTGATCTCGAACGACTACGAGTACGAGCTGATCCGCGAGAAGACCGGTCTCGACGTCGACGCGCTGCTCGAGCGCTCGGAAGCGGTGATCGTGACGCGCGGCAAGGACGGCTCGACGATCTACACGCCGGAGGGCCGCATCGACATCCCGGCCGTGCCCGAGCATCGGGTGGCCGATCCCACCGGCGTGGGCGACGCCTTTCGCGGCGGCCTGATGAAGGGCCTCGCCATCGGCGCCGACTGGGAGACCTGCGGCCGCCTCGGCAGCGTGGCTGCGACCTATGCCCTCGAGCACGTGGGTGGGCAGAGCCACGCCTACAGCCTCGAGGAGTTCCGCGAGCGGTATGCCGCGCAGTTCGGCGAGCTGACGCTGGCCTGAGCGCCATGGCTGCCGCGCGGCGCGCCTCCGTGTCGGTGCTGGCGGCCGTCGCCGTGGCGTGGGCCTGGCTTCTCGTTGCCGCGCCCGCGCTGGCGCAGGGCGGTCCGGGCACCGGCGCCGCGGGCGTAGCCGCGGCCGTGCGGGCGGCCGCGGCTCCCTTCTGCCACCAGCGCGCCGAGCGCTCGTTCGCATTCGACGGCCGGCCGTTCCCGGTCTGCGGCCGGTGTCTCGCCCTGTACCTCTCGGGCGCGGCGGGCCTTGCCGTGGTCGCCGCGCTCGCGTGGATGCGTCCCGAGGCTGCGGCGCGACCTGTCGCGCCGCTCTGGCGCAGCCGCCGCCTCACGACGGAGGCCACCTGGCTGGCCGCCGCCGCGGTGCCGACGGCGGTCGTCGCCGTCGTCGAGTGGACGCTCGTCGATCCCGGCAACGTGGCGCGCGCGCTCGCCGCGCTGCCGCTCGGGGCCGGTGTCGGGGCGGTGTGCGGCCTCGGCCTGACGCGACGGAACGCCTGAGCAGCCTGTTACACTGGCTGACCGTATGTCCTCGTCTGTTCTTCCTGCGCGCGGGGCCGCGTCGATGCATCCCCTCGTGCTGGCCCTCGTCGGGTGGGCCGTGCCCGGTGCGGCGCACGCGCTGCTCGGCAAGCGCGACAAGGCGGTCGTGTTCTTCGTGGCCATCCTGACGCTGTTTGTCGCCGGGCTGTGGCTCGAGGGACGCATCTTCCCGTTCGAGCCCGCGCAGCCGCTGGTGGCCCTGGCCGCCCTCGCCAACGCCGGCGTCGGCGTCCCGTACCTGGTTGCCTGGGCGGGCGGGTACGGCGCGGGCGTCGTGACGGCGCAGACCTACGAGTACGCCAACACCTATCTCATCGTCGCCGGGCTGCTCAACGCGCTGGTGGTGCTCGACGCCTACGACGTGCAGGTCGGCAGGAAGCGGTGAGGGCCTCGATGAACAGCCACCTCCTGCTGCTGCTCGTGTTTGTGACCTGCGTGTCGGCCGTGATGGCGGTCATCCAGAAGGATGACCACCAGGAGCAGGTGCGCCTGGCGCTCTACATGATCGGCGGGTTCACGGGGGCAGCCATCCTCCTCGGCTGGCTCATGTACCCGCTGCCGTGGTGAGCGGCCGCTGGCCGCGCTGGGCCTACTGGCTGCCGGCCGCCGGCTGGGCGCTGACCATCTTCATCCTCTCGGCGCAGCCGCGCCTGCCGAAGCCCCCGGGCTCGCTGTCGGACAAGGACGCGCACGCGGTGGCGTACGGTGTGCTGGCCGCCGCGTGCCTCTTCGGCCTGGCCCAGGGACGCCTGCGCGCGGTCACGGCGGGGCGCGCGATGCTGGCCGCGATCCTGGCCGCCGTGTACGGCCTGACCGACGAATGGCACCAGTCGTTCGTCCCCGGCCGCGACGCCGACGTGTACGACCTCGTGGCCGATGCCGTGGGCGCCTCCGCCGTCGCGGCGCTCGCATGGGCGTGCGCTATACTGCTCCGCAGGCGTGACCCCCGCGCCTGAGGCGCCGCGCCCGCCGCCCGGCGTCGGCGACACCGACACGCACCCCATGGCCGAGTCTGCCCTTGCAGTCACCAATGACGGTGCCATCCGGACCATCACGATCGATCGTCCTGCGAGGCGCAATGCGCTCGACCGGGCGACGCTCGCGGCCCTTCGCGAGGTGCTCGACGCGATCGACGCCGACCGCTCCGTGCGTGCGGTCATCCTCACGGGCGCCGGCGACCGTGCGTTCGCGGCGGGCGCCGACATCACCGAGCTGCGCGGGCTGACGGCAGAGCAGGCCGCACAGTACGCGGCCGAGGGCCAGCAGACGATGCGGCGCCTCGAGACGCTGCGCGTGCCGGTGATCGCGGCCATCAACGGCGTGGCGCTCGGCGGGGGGCTGGAGCTTGCCCTCGCGTGCACGTTCAGGCTGATCGCCTCGACCGCGCGCGTGGGCCTGCCGGAGGTCACCCTCGGGCTCATTCCCGGCTTCGGCGGCACGCAGCGCCTGGCGCGCGCGATCGGGCGACAGCGCGCGCTCGAGCTGGTGCTGACCGGCCGCCACGTGGACGCCGACGAGGCCGTCGCGCTCGGCATCGCGCTGCGCAGCGTGGCGCCCGAGGCGCTGCTCGACGAGGCCCGGGCCCTGGCGGCCGGGCTCGCCGCCGGGGCGCCGGTTGCGCAGGCGCTGGCGCTGCGCGCCGTCGACGAGGGGCTCGACACGACGCTCGAGGAGGGCTGCGCGCGCGAGGCCGCGCTCTTTGCCGAAGCCGTGGCGTCCGAGGACGCCCGCGAGGGACTCGCCGCGTTCCTCGAAAAGCGTCAGCCGTCATTTACCGGTCGCTAGGAGAACCGCCCCGTGTCGCGTCCCGCCACCGAACGTCCCGTGCCGTCCGCCGCCGGTCTGCGTTTCGCGCTCGTCGTGTCGTCGTATCACGACGAGGTCACGGGCCGCCTCGAGCGAGGCGCTCGCGAGGCGCTGGCTGCCGCCGGCGTGCAGGACGCTGCCGTCGATCGGCTCGAGGTTCCCGGCGCGTACGAGCTGCCGTTTGCCGCGCGCCTGGCCGGCGTGTCGCGGAAGGTGGACGGCGTCGTGTGCCTCGGTTGCCTGATCAAGGGCGAGACGCCGCACTTCGACTACATCGCGTCGGCCGTGTCGCACGGCATCATGCAGGCGTCGCTCGACACCGGCGTGCCGATGGCCTTCGGCGTGCTCACGACCAACTCGCTCGAGGAAGCGGAGGCGCGCGTGCAGCCCGGCCCGGGAAACAAGGGCTTCGAGGCGGCGCTCGCCGCCATCGAGATGGCCCTGCTGGCCAGGCAGTGGGCCGACCGCGCCACGCCGCTGCCGGGGACGCGCGTGTGAGCCTCTCCCCGACGGCCCTGCGGCAGGCGCGCGAAGCCGCCCTCCAGATGCTCTACAGCTGGGAGATGTCGGGCAGCGACCTGCCCGACGCCATCGCCAGCGTGCAGTCGCTTCAGCTGCGGCTGCCGGACCCCTCGCGCGACAGGCTCGCGGTGGAGCTGGCGCGCGGGACCGCGCTGAACCTGGCCCGCATCGATCCGCTCATTGCCGACGCGGCGAAGAACTGGCGGATCGAGCGGCTGGCCATCCTCGACCGGCTCGTGCTGCGCCTTGCCACCTTCGAGCTGCTGGAGCGTCCCGAGGTGCCGGCGGCGGCGGTCATCAACGAGGCCCTCGAGCTGGCCCGCGGCTTCAGCGGGCCGGAGGCCGTCCGGTTCGTCAACGGCGTGCTCGACGCGATCCGCAGGCGTCTGGAGGAGGAGCGCGCGAACCCCGCGGCCGCCGGCCCTGGCGGCGCGGAGCCCGATGCCTGAATGGAATCCGAACTCGTCACCCAACGTCGTCAGAACTTCGAGCAGCTCCAGGCGCTCGGCGTCGACCCCTGGCCGCACGCCTACGAGACCACCCACAGCATCACCGCGGTCGTCGAGGCCTTCGGCGAGACGAGCGCCGAGGCGCTCGAGCAGGCGGGCCACCAGGTGCGCGTCGCCGGGCGCATCCTCGGGCTGCGCACGTTCGGCAAGGCGAACTTCATCGTGCTGTCGGACGGACGCCGGACGCTGCAGGTGTACGTGCGCCAGGACTCGGTCGACCCGCGTGACTTCGCGCTCTTCCGGCTGCTCGACTTCGGCGACAGCATCGGCGCGGCCGGGCGCCTGTTCAGGACGCGCACCAACGAGCTGACCGTCTGGGCGAGCGCGCTCACGTTCCTCGCCAAGTCGTTCCTGCCGCTGCCGGAGAAGTGGCACGGGCTCCAGGACGTCGAGACGCGGTACCGCCAGCGGTACCTCGATCTCATCGTCAACCCGGAGTCGCGGCAGGTGTTCGAGACGCGGGCGGCCGTGCTGCGCACGCTCAGGCGCTTCCTCGACGACAGGGGCTTCCTCGAGGTCGAGACGCCGATGATGCAGCCGGTGGCCGGCGGGGCGCTCGCGCGGCCGTTCGTGACGCACCACAACGCGCTCGACATGAAGCTCTACATGCGCATCGCGCCGGAGCTCTACCTGAAGCGGCTCGTCGTCGGCGGCATCGAGCGCGTGTACGAGATCAACAGGAACTTCCGCAACGAGGGCATCTCGACCCAGCACAACCCGGAGTTCACGATGCTGGAGTTCTACCAGGCGTACGTGGACTACGAGTACCTCATGGCGCTCACCGAGGAGATGCTCCACGAGGTCGCCGTGACGGCGGCCGGGACGGCCGACGTGCCATTTGCCGGGCACACGATCTCGTTCGCGCCGCCGTTCCGCCGGCTGTCGCTCCGCGAGGCGGCCGCCAGCCGCGCGTCGGAGCGGCTCGAGCGGTCCGTGGAGCCCGGCATGCTGCGCGACGCCGCCACCGCCAGGAGCGTCGCCGTGGCGCTGGGCCTCGAGGTGCCTGACGGGCAGGGCCCCGGGAAGACGGCGACCGCCATCTTCGAGCACCTGTGGGAGGCCGACCTGATCCAGCCGACCTTCGTCTACGACTTCCCGACGGAGGTGTCGCCGCTGTCGAAGCAGAAGCCGGGCGACCCCGACACGGTGGAGCGCTTCGAGCTGTACGCGGGCGGCTTCGAGATCGCCAACGCCTTCAGCGAGCTGAACGACCCTGTGGAGCAGCGGCGACGGTTCGAGGCGCAGCTGGCCGAGCGTGCGCGTGGCGACGCCGAGGCGCACCAGATGGACGAGGACTACATCCGCGCGCTCGAGTACGGCCTGCCGCCGACGGGCGGCGAGGGCGTCGGCATCGACCGTCTCGTCATGCTGCTCACCAACAGTCCGTCCATCCGCGACGTCATCCTCTTCCCGTTGATGCGCCCGCGCGCCTGACGCATGCCGTTCGAGCTCTACGTCGCGCTGCGCTACCTGGTCGCCCGCCGCCGGCAGGCGTTCATCTCGCTCATCTCGCTGATCTCCACGGTGGGGGTTGCGGTGGGGGTGATGGCGCTCATCATCGCGCTCGCGCTGATGACGGGGCTCCAGGGCGAGCTGCGCAGCCGCATCGTCGGCGCGTCCCCCCACATCTACGTGCTCAAGGCGGGGGAGGGGCTCGTTGACGCGGCCGCCGAGGTCCAGGCCGTCCGCGAGGTCCCACGGGTCATCGGCGCGTCGCCGGGCGTGATGGGCAAGGCGCTCGCCTCGGCCGGCGAGCGGCAGGCCTTCATCAGCGTCAAGGGCGTCGACCCGGCGACCGAGGGCGACGTCACCGACGTCTCGGACCGCATGGTGCAGGGCAGCATGACCGCGCTTGCCGCGCGGCCCGAGGACGGCCTCCCCGGCATCGTCATCGGGCAGGCGCTGGCCAACAGCCTGGGCGTGTCGGTGGGCGAGACCATCAGCCTGATGACGCCCGACGGCCCGCTGTCGCCGTTCGGCCCGATGCTCGGCACGCGCCGCGTGGAGGTGGTCGGCATCTTCTCGCTGGGGCTGTACGAGTTCGACGCGGCATACGGCTTTGTCGACCTGCCGACCGGGCAGCGGCTCTTCGGTCGGCCGTCGCCCGACTTCATCGAGGTGCGCGTGGACGACATGTACGCCGCGCCCGCCGTCGCCGAGGCGATCGTCCAGCGGCTCGGCAACGCCTACATCACGCAGGACTGGGCCGAGATGAACCAGTCGCTCTTCTCGGCGCTCTGGCTCGAGAAGATGGCCATCTCCATCACCATCGGCCTCATCGTCATGGTCGCCGCCCTGAACATCGTGGCCTCGCTCATCCTGCTGGTGATGGAGAAGAGCCGCGACATCGCCATCCTCAAGACCATGGGGGCTTCGGCGCGGAGCATCACGTGGATCTTCATGCTCCAGGGGCTCATCATCGGCGCCGTGGGGACGGCCGTCGGGGCGGCGGCCGGGCTCGCCATCTCCTGGGTGCTCGACGCCTACAAGCTCATCCGGGTGCCGATGGACGTCTACCAGGTGTCGTACGTGCCGTTCACGGTGGAACCCCGCGACTTCCTCCTCGTCGTCGGCGCGGCGATCGTCGTCTGCTTCGTGGCGACGATCTACCCGTCGCGGCAGGCCTCGCGCCTCGACCCGGCACAGGCCCTCCGGTACCAGTGACATGGCGTTCCTGAGCGTCTCCGGGCTGTACAAGTCGTACGCGACGCCGGCCGGCCCCATCGAGGTGCTGCGCGACCTGTCCCTGGAAGTGGACGAAGGCCGGATGGTGGCCGTCATGGGCGCAAGCGGCGTCGGCAAGAGCACACTGCTGCACGTCCTCGGCGGCCTCGACCACGCCGATGCCGGCCGAATCGTCGTCGACGGTGTCGACATCACGGCGCTCGACGACGCGGGGCGGGTGCGGTTCAGGAACGCCCGGGTGGGCTTCGTCTTCCAGTTCCACCACCTGCTGCCGGAGTTCAGCGCCCTCGAGAACGTCGAGATGCCGCTGCGGATTGCCCGTGTGTCGCTCGACGAGGCGCGTCCGCGGGTGGAGGCGCTCCTGGAGCGGGTCGGCCTGTCGGCGCGGCTCACGCACCGTCCCGGCACCCTGTCGGGGGGCGAGCAGCAGCGCGTCGCCATCGCGCGGGCCCTCGCCATGTCGCCCGCCCTGCTGCTGGCCGACGAGCCGACGGGCAACCTCGACGAGCACACGGCCGAGAGTTTGCATGGACTGCTGCGGGAGATGCACCGCGAGCAGGGCCTGACCTCCGTGATCGCGACGCACAACAGCCGGCTGGCCGCCGAATGCGACGTCGTCTACCGGCTGGAGGGCGGACAGCTCCTGCGGCAGTGACGCGCGCGGCAGCGGCCGCCCGGGACGAGCGTGCGGACCGGATCTCACCCGGAACCGGCCGTGCGGCGTCTCAACGATAGGGGCCGTGCCGGCGGGCCGGTCGCCTCGAGCCTATCCCGTATAATGCGGGTATCGATTTCGCGAGTGGCGGAAGCGCCTCGATTCACAAGGGAAGCGGATGTTCGAGCGGTATACGGAGCGAGCCCGGCGTGTACTCTTTTTCGCGCGGTACGAAGCCAGCCAACTCGGGAGTGTCTCGATTGAGACCGAGCACCTCCTGCTGGGCCTGATCCGCGAAGGAAAGGGGCTGACGAGCCGCATCTTCGCGCGGTCGCACCTGTCGCTTGAGGCCATCCGCAAGGAGGTCGAGGGGCGCACGGTGTTCCGCGAGAAGGTGGCGACCTCGGTCGAGATCCCGTTCAGCGCCGAGACGAAGCGGGTGCTGCAGTACGCGGCCGAAGAGGCCGACCAGCTGTCGCACAACTACATCGGCACCGAGCACCTGCTGCTCGGCATCCTGCGCGAGGACCAGTCGGTGGCCTCCTCGATCCTCGTCGAGAAGGGCATGCGGCTCGCCACCGTCCGCGAGGACATCGTCTCGCTGCTCAACGAGAAGACGACGATGACGCGGGTGAAGGAAACGCCGCTGCTGGCAGAGTTCAGCCGCGACCTGACCGACGCCGCCATGAAGAACCTGCTCGATCCGCTCGTCGGCCGCGAGGCGGAGATCGAGCGCGTCCAGCAGGTGCTCTGCCGCCGCACGAAGAACAACGCGGTGCTCATCGGCGAGCCCGGCGTCGGCAAGACGGCGATCGTCGAGGGGCTGGCGCAGAAGATCGTGGTGGGCGACGTCCCGCACTTCCTGGCCGACAAGCGCATCCTGGCGCTCGACATCTCGCTGATCGTCGCCGGGACGAAGTACCGCGGGCAGTTCGAGGAGCGGCTCAAGGCAATCATGAAAGAGCTGGTCGAGAACGCGAACATCATCGTGTTCATCGACGAGCTGCACACGCTCGTGGGCGCCGGGTCGGCGGAAGGGTCGCTCGACGCGGCCAACATCCTCAAGCCGGCGCTCTCGCGCGGGGAGATTCGCTGCATCGGCGCGACGACGCCGGCCGAGTACCGGAAGTACATCGAGAAGGACCGGTCGCTCGAGCGGCGGTTCCAGGCCGTGAAAGTGGAGCCGCCGAGCGAGAGCGAGGCCATCCGCGTGCTGCTCGGCGTCAAGGACCGGTACGAGTCGTTCCACCACGTGGACTACACGCGGGAGGCCCTCGAGGCGGCCGTGTACCAGTCGAGCCGCTACATCACCGACAGGTTCCTGCCGGACAAGGCCATCGACCTGCTCGACGAGGCGGGGTCGCGCGCCAAGCTGCGTGACGCCGGCTACAGCGAGGAGTTCGGCCAGATCAACCGCAGCATCCGCGTGGCCGTCGAGCAGATGGAGAGCGCCGTCTCGCAGAAGGACTTCGAGCGTGCGCAGTTCTTCCGCGAGCAGGAGGTGATGGCGCGCGAGAACCTCCAGTTCGTGCGCGAGAAGTTCGACGTCGCCTCGACGCACCGCCGTGTGCAGGTGGGCCGGCAGGATATCGACGAGGTCGTCTCGAAGTGGACGGGCGTGCCGATTACGTCCATCAACGAGGACGAGGGCGACAAGCTCCTGCGGATGGAGGAGGAGCTGCACCGCCGGGTGGTGAGCCAGTCCAAGGCGATCTCGGCGGTCTCGCGGGCGATCCGCCGGTCGCGCGCCGGACTCAAGTCGCCGAACCGCCCGGTGGGCAGCTTCCTGTTCCTGGGGCCGACGGGCGTCGGCAAGACCGAGCTCGCCCGCGCGCTGGCCAACTTCCTGTTCGGCAGCGACCACGCGCTCATCCGCTTCGACATGTCCGAGTACATGGAGAAGCATTCGGTGAGCAAGCTGATCGGCTCGCCGCCGGGGTACGTCGGCCACGAGGAGGGCGGGCAGCTCACCGAGAAGGTGAAGCGCAGCCCGTACTCGGTCGTCCTGCTGGACGAGATCGAGAAGGCGCATCCGGACCTGTTCAACATCCTGTTGCAGGTGTTCGAGGACGGTCACCTGACCGACGGCCTCGGCAACCGGGTGAACTTCAAGAACACGATCATCATCATGACCTCGAACATCGGGGCCCGGTTCATCCAGAAGCGGGCGTCGCTCGGCTTCCAGCCCGGCGAGGCGCACGAGGGCAAGGCGGTGGGCGAGCAGGTGCTGAGCGAGGTCAAGCGCACGTTCAACCCGGAGTTCATCAACCGGCTCGACGAGATCATCATCTTCGAGGCGCTGACCGACGACGACCTGCGGGCGATCACGCGGCTGCTGTTTCAGCAGCTGAACGCCAACCTGCTGGACCGCAAGCTCGAGCTGGTGCTCGACGACGACGTGGTGGACTGGATCGTGAGCGTGACGTGCAACGACAGGTCGTACGGCGCGCGTCCGCTGCGCCGGGCGCTCCAGAAGTACATCGAGGACCCGCTGAGCGAAGAGCTCATCCGCGGGCGGCTCACGGAGGGCGGCCGGTTCGAGGTGTACATGGAAGACGGCCAGCTGCATTATCGTCCGGCCGGCACCGCGCAGCCCGGACACCAGCTCGTCACAGTCTAGGTAGGGACGGCCCTCCGGGCCGTCCGCCCCCCTTTCCGGGCCGTCCGCCCCCTCCCGGGCCGTCCGCCCCCGCAGACCGTCCGTCCAACCAGGGGGCGAACTGCGATCCTTGCAGTGCGATCTTCACAGGTGAATGGAGAAGGACGGCCCGGAGGGCCGTCCCTACCTGCTCGCTGCGTCCCGTCCTTCCCCTTTCGCTTTCCGTCTGATGTCCAGTAAACTGTCGGCTTGGCTTCCCCCAATGGGTGCCATCTGGGTGGAGGACTGCCGCCGTGTGCCGGGCAGCGCCGCCGACTCTGGCGGTTGCGGCCGCGGGTGAACTGTTGCTGCTGATGACGAGAGCGATCACGAAGGGCGGCCTCCGGGTCGTGTTGGCGTCCCTGCTGCTGAGCATGCCGGCGGTCGTGTCGGCGCAGGCGCCTCTCGAAGGGCAGGCGCCCGCCCCGACGGCACCTCCGCTCGACGGCACCGACCAGCCCGCGACACCGCAGGCGGAACTGCCCGTCCGGAGCGTCCTCGACGCCGAGGGCTGCCAGCCCATCCAGCCGGCCAGCGCCGACGCGCAGCCGCCGGCAGGCTCCGGTCCCGTCCTGCGGGCCGTTGAGCTCTGCCTGCCGACCCAGGGCAACGCCTCGTCGATCGACTTCGAGACCTACCTGTATTACATCCGCACGCGCGGCAGCCGGCCGTCGCAGAACGCCTGGGTGCCCTGGAACCAGGAAACCGAGGATCAGCTGCGCGAGGACTTCCGTCGCCTCTGGGCCACCAACTTCCTCGACGACCTGGCCATCGAGGTCATCGACACCACCTATCCCAACGGGGTCATCGGCAAGTACGTCCGCATCCGGATGGAGGAGCGGCAGCGGGTCAAGGTGGTTCAGTATGACGGGAGCAAGAAGCTCGACTCGACGAAGATCGACGAGAAGCTCCGCGAGATCAACAGCGTCATCCGCCTCGACTCGTTCATCGACCCCGGGCAGATCCGCCGCGTGGAAGGCGTGATCCGGGACATGCTGGCCGAGGAGGGGTACCTCGACGCGACGGTCAGGCACGAGCTCACGCCGGTGGCCGGCGGACCAAAGCTCGTCAACCTCACCTTCCGCATCGACGACGGGCCGAAGGTCCGCATCCGCAACATCGAGTTCATCGGCAACCAGGCCTTCAGCGACCGCAAGCTGCGCCGGCGGATGAAGGAGAACAAGGCCCGCGGCCTGTTCGGCTTCATCACGGGCGGCGGCACGTACAAGGAGGCGAGCTTCGACGACGACGCCGAGAACGTTCGTGCGCTGTACCGCGAGAACGGCTACATCACGGCGCGTGTCGGTCAGCCCGAGATCCGCACGCTCGAGACGAGCGACGACGGCAAGGACCGCTGGGTCGAGCTGCGCATTCCGGTGACGGAGGGCCGCCGGTACCGCGTCGGCAAGTTCGAGTTCGAGGGCAACACGGTCGTCAACGACGAGGTCCTCGCCGACATCTTCAAGCTGAAGCCGGGCGAGTACTACTCGGAGAAGAAGATCCGCAAGGGTTTCGAGAAGGCCAAGGAGCTGTACGGCACCGGCGGCTACTGGGAGTTCACGGGCTATCCCGACCTGAAGCCGCTCGACCTCATCGACCCCGAGAACCCCGACCAGATGCTGCCGGACGGCGCCGAGCCCAACGGGCCGCCTGTCGTCGACGTGACGATGCGCCTCCAGGAAGGCGAGCAGTACTTCGTCAACAAGATCACCTTCGTCGGCAACACGACGACGCGCGACCACGTCATCCGCCGCGAGATGAACCTGCTCGAGAACGGCGTCTTCAACACCGAGGCGTTGAAGTTCAGCGTGCGTCGCCTGAACCAGCTGGGCTACTTCAAGCAGCTCGAGGAAGGGCAGGAGGGCATCGACGTCCAGAAGACGCCCGGCGAGAAGAACAAGGTGGACGTGACGCTGGAGCTTCAGGAGCAGAACCGCAACCAGCTCACCTTCGGCGCCGGCGTCTCGCAGTTCGAGGGCTTCTTCGGCCAGCTGGCCTTCGCGACGTCCAACTTCATGGGCCGCGGCGAGACGCTCGCCTTCTCGCTGGCGGCGGGCTCGCGCACGCAGTTCTACCAGATCTCGTTCAGCGAGCCGTACCTGTTCGACAGGCCGATCACGGCTGGCATCGACGTCTTCAAGCGCCAGATCCGCTACATCGGCGCGTTCACGCAGGAGTCGATCGGCGGCAACACCGTCTGGGGCTTCCGCACCGGCAACTTCACGCGGTCGTACATGCAGTACAGCTACGAGAAGGTCACCATCAGCGACCTCGACGAGCTGTTCACCGACCCGCGCTACGTCGGCAACCCGTACCTGCGTGACTCGCTGCTGCTGCAGTGCACGCCGACGCCGCCCACGGAGGAACAGCCCGACGGCGGCCTCGACTGCCGCAGCGTCGGCTCGCGCACCGTCAGCAAGATCGTGCCGAGCATCGTCCACAACACGGTGGACAACCCGATCTTCCCGAACACCGGCAAGCGGCTGACGCTGTCGATGGACGTCGCCGGGCTGGGCGGCAACACGAAGTTCCTCAAGCCGCGGGTCGAGGCGGTCAAGTTCTGGCAGCAGACCCGGCGCACCTCGATCGGCGTGCGCGGGGAGGTCGAGTACATCCGGCCCTACGGCAACAGCATCGCGCTGCCGATCTTCGAGCGGCTCTTCCAGGGCGGCGAATACAGCGTCCGCGGCTACGACATCCGCAGCATCGGCCCGCGCGCCGAGAACGGCATCGTGCTCGGCGGCAACAAGAGCCTGCTCTTCAACGCGGAGTACCTGATCTCGATTGCGGGGCCCGTCCGGCTGGTGTTCTTCTACGACGCCGGGCAGGTGCGCGACGAGGGCGAGCGCTTCGCGTGGGATCAGTTCAAGACGTCGACGGGCGCCGAGGTCCGGTTCTTCATGCCGGTGCTGAACGTGCCGTTCCGACTCATCTTCGCGATGAACCCGCAGCGGGAGGGCGTGCTGAACAACGACTACACGCCGGCCCGGAAGTTCCAGTTCCGCTTTGCCGTGGGTTCGACATTCTGAGGCTGGCAGCCTGGCGCGGACGGGTGTCCGGCCGGCAGGTGGTGGTGTGGTTCAATGACGACGGCCCGAGGCGGCCGCCGCGACGACAACGAGCGTGAAAGGAACATGTCCATGAAGTCCGCATTCGTCCTGGTAGTACTCAGCTGCGCGCTGGCAGCCGGGCCGGCATTCGCGCAGCAGTCTGCCGCCCCTGCCACGGCGGCCGCCCAGCAGGCCGCACCGGCCCCGCAGCCGCAGGCGCAGGCCCCGCGGCCGTTCCCCGAGGGCGCCAAGATCGCCTACGTCGACCTGAACCAGATCGCCTCCCAGTCGAAGGAAGGGCAGGCGGCCGGCGAGCGCATCAAGCAGCTGCAGGCCAAGATTCAGGCCGACCTCGAGAGCCGGCAGAAGGCCATGCAGGCGGCGCAGCAGAAGCTCGAGCAGGGCGGCGCGCTGCTCAGCGACTCCGCGCGCGCGCAGCAGGCCAAGGAGATCGAGCGCATGCAGATCGACCTTCAGCGGGCCACGCAGGACGCGCAGCAGGAGGTCAACGAGTTCACGCAGGAGCTGCAGTTCGAGTTCCAGCAGAAGCTGCTGCCGGTGATCGCGCAGGTGGCCAACGCCAAGGGCCTGCACTTCATCTTCAGCATCGCCGATTCGGGTGTCGTCTACGTCGACCCCGGCCTCAATGTCACCGCCGACGTGATCGCCGCGCTCGACTCGGCCAGCGGCAGCAGCACGCCGCCCGCCGGCCAGTAGCGGCGTCCTCGGCCAGCAAGCCCGCCGAGAGCCCAGTGTGGCGCCGGGGTGCCCCGCCGGCACCCGGCGCCGTGCCTTGATCACGACTGCCGAGCCCCCCGTGTCCATCAACATCCCAGAAGTCGTCGACCGCCTCTGCCACCGCTATCCCACGCTCCTGGTCGACGCGGTCACCGAGATCGTCCCGGGCGAGCGCGTTGTGGCGATCAAGAACGTCACGGTCAACGAGGACTACTTCCAGGGACACTTCCCTGGCGCGCCGGTCATGCCGGGCGTCGTCATGATCGAGACGCTCGCGCAGGCGGCGAGCATCCTGCTGCTCCAGCGCGAGGGCGACGTCCTGCCGGCCCGCACCTCGATGCGCGCGGTGCGCGGCGCGAAGTTCCGCCGGCAGGTGGTGCCCGGCGACCAGGTCCGCCTCGAGGTGCGGCTCGAGAAGCGGCGCGGGCCGATCGCGTGGGTGCGCAGCGTCGCCTACGTCGGCGAGCACGTCGTCGCCGAGGGCCGCATCATCCTCGCCGTCGACGACCAGAAGCCCGACATCCACCCGACGGCCATCGTCGCCTTCGGCGCGCGCATCGGCCAGGGCACGCACGTGGGACCGGGCGCCGTCATCGGGCCGGATGTGCGCATCGGGCCGCGCTGCCGCATCGGCGCCGGCGCGGTCATCGACGGCCACACGACGATCGGCGCCGACACGGTCATCTTCCCGTGCGCGTCGATCGGCCTGATCCCGCAGGACACCAAGTTCAGGGGCGAGCCGTCGCGCCTCGAGATCGGCACCAGCAACGTGTTCCGCGAGTTCGTGACGATCCATCGCGGCACGGCCGGTGGCGGCGGCGTGACGCGCATCGGCAACCACAACCTGTTCATGGCCTATTCGCACGTCGCGCACGACTGCCAGGTGGGCAACCACACCATCTTCGGCAACGGCGCCACGCTCGGCGGGCACGTGACCGTCGAGGACTACGCGACGATCAGCGCGTTCTCGGGGGTACACCAGTTCTGCCGGATCGGGCGGCACGCCTTCATCGGCGGCTACTCGGTCGTCACGAAGGACGCGCTGCCGTACGCCCGCACCGTGGGCAACCGCGCGCGCAACTATGGCCTCAACACGATCGGGCTCGTGCGGCGCGGCTTCACGCCCGAGGTGGTGTCGAAGCTGCGGCAGGCCTATCGGTACCTGCTGCTGTCGAAGCTGAACACCAGCCGCGCGCTGGCGCAGATCGAGAGCGATCCGAGCCTGCGCTGCGACGAGGTGCAATACCTGGTCGACTTCATTCGCGCCTCGCGCCGTGGCGTGATCCTGCGCCGGGCCGCGCGCCGCACCGAGGACGTTTCGTCCGATGAGTGACGCGGCCGCTCCGCTCGGGGTGATCGCCGGCAACGGCCGCTTCCCGCTGCTGGTGCTCGAGGCTGCGCGGTCGCTCGGCCGGCGGGTGACCGTCGTGGCCGTCAAGGAAGAAGCCGGGCCCGATCTCGAGGCGCTTGCCTCGCGGCACGGCGCGGAGCTGCACTGGGTGTCGCTCGGGCAGCTCGGGCGCTGCATCGAGCTGCTGAAGCAGAGCGGGTGCCGGGAGGCCGTGATGGCCGGCCAGGTGAAGCACAACCAGCTGTTCTCCGGCATCCGCCCCGACTGGACGCTCATGCAGGTGCTGATGCGGCTGCGCGCCAAGTCGACCGACGCGCTCATCGCGGCCGTGGCCGACGTGCTGCGCAGTCACGGCATCGAGCTCGTCGACTCGACGGCCCTGCTGAAGCCGCTGATGGCGGGGGAGGGGCTGCTCGCGGGACCACCCGTCTCCGACGAGCTCCAGGCGACGCTCGACTTCGGGTACCGGATGGCCGACGTCATCGCCGGCCTCGACATCGGCCAGACCATCGTCGTCAAGGACAAGGCGGTGGTCGCGGTGGAGGCGATGGAGGGCACCGACGAGACGATCCTGCGCGCCGGCCGTATCGCCGGCCCCGGCGCGTGCGTCGTCAAGGTGGCCAAGCCGAACCAGGACATGCGCTTCGACGTGCCCGTCGTCGGGGTGCCCACCGTGAAGGTGCTGGTCGAGGCCGGTATCGCGGCGATCTCGCTCGATGCCGGCAAGACGCTCGTCGTCGACGGCCAGGCGATGCTCGACGCCGCCGACGCCGCCGGCATCACCGTCGTCGGGCGCAGGGTCGCGACCCATGGCTGAGCGCACCCGCACGGCCGTCGTCGGCGCCGGTGCGCTCGGCCGCCACCACGTGCGCATCCTGGCCTCGTCGCCCGACGTGCACCTGGTGGCCGTCGTCGACACGGACCTCGCCCGGGCGCAGGAGCATGCGGCGCCGCACGGTGCGGAAGCGCTCGCTGACGTATCGGCGCTGGTCGGCCACGTGGACGCCGTGACCGTGGCGACGCCCACGCTGACGCACCATGCCGTCGTCGCGTCGCTGCTCGACGCGGGCATCCACGTGCTCGTGGAGAAGCCGATGACGACGACGCTCGAGGAAGCCGACGACTTGATCGCGCGGGCCGACGCCGGGAACGTCGTCCTCGCCGTCGGTCACACCGAGCGCTTCAACCCGGCGGTGGACGTCGCGCTCGGCCTGCTGACACGGCCGCGTTTCATCGAGGTGCACCGCCTGGGCACCTTTCCGGACCGCAGCCTCGACATCGACGTCGTGTTCGACCTGATGATTCACGACCTCGACCTGCTGCTCGCGGCGCTCGGCGAGGAGGTCGTGGACGTCGAGGCCGTGGGCGTGCCGGTGCTCACCGACAGGGTCGACATCGCGAACGCGCGGCTCCGGTTCGAGGGCGGCTGCATCGCCGACGTCACCGCCAGCCGCATCAGCCGCGACCGCGTGCGCAAGATCAGGTTCATGGAGCCGTCGCTGTACGTCTCGGTCGACTACGCCTGCCGCGAGGTGGAGGCCTGGCGGTTGCGGCGGGTCGCCGGCGAGAAGCCGGCAATCGAGGGCGGCAAGGTGCCCGTCGCCGACGCCGAGCCGCTCAGGCGCGAGATCGACGACTTCATCGCGGCCGTTCGCGCGGGGCGGGCGCCACGCGTCCCGGGGCGCGAGGGGCGCCGTGCGCTCGCGCTCGCGCAGCGGATCAACGAGGCCATGACGGGCCTGCACGAGGAGTAGGGAAGTGAACGAACTGACCAGTGCGCTGCTTGCGCGCGTGGCCGCCGGCCAGCCACTCGCGGGCGAGCACCGGCAATGGCTGCTCGAGACCCGCGACCTGGTGCGGCTCGGGATGGTCGCCAGCGAGGTACGGCAGCGCGTCACGGGTGGCGTCGGGACGTTCGTCCGCGTGGACGACGTGGCGCTAGCCGACGCCGCGACCGTCACGCCCGCCCCGGAGGCCGGGGAGGTGCGCATCTCCGGGGTGCCGGCCTCGCTCGACGACGCTGTCGCCGCCGTGCGTGCGCTCGCGGCGAAGGCCGCGGCTGACATCACCGGCTTCGCGCTCCACGACCTCGCGCTCGTCGCGGGGCCGGCGCTGCGCGACTGGTTGACGGCGCTGCGCAAGAGCGGGCTGACGGCCGTCGCCGAGGCACGTCTCGATCGCCTGGAGGACGCGTGGCTCGAGGACGTCACGGCGGCGGGGCTCGTCGTCCTGAGCCTCGCGCCCGGGGTTGCCGTCGCCGGCGAGGAGTGGTCCGCGCTGCTCGACAGGGCTGCGGTGCTCCAGGAGCGCCACGGCGTCTTCCAGGCGTTCCAGCCGCTGCCCCTCGAGACGTCGGTGACCGAGCCGAGCACCGGCTACGACGACATGCGCGCCGTTGCCACGGCGCGCGTGCTGCTGCCGTCGATGCCGCGCGTCCAGGTGCACTGGGGGCGCGCCGGGGCCAAGCTGGCGCAGGCCTGCCTGCTGTTTGGCGCGAGCGACGTGGACGGCGTGCCGGCCCGCGACCCGATGCCCCATGGGCCGCGCCGCGCCATCCTCGAGGAGGTCCGCCGCAACATCGTCGCCGTCGGGCTCACGCCCGTCGAGCGGACGGCGCGCTTCGAGCCGCGCACGCAGGACGCGGGGGCGCCGGCGTGACGAGGATTGGCGCCGTCGAGTTCCTGAACGCACGCCCGCTCGCGTGGGGCCTAGAGCGCGCCGGCTGGTGCGACGTCCGCTTCGACGTGCCGTCCGAGTGCGCGCGGCTGCTGCACGCCGGCCGGATCGACGTGGGCCTGGTGCCGGCGATCGAGCTGCTGCGCGGCGACACGCCGTACGAGGTGGTCCCCGGGCTGGCGATCGCCTGCCGCGGGCGCGTCGACTCGGTCATGCTCTTCTCGCGGCGCCCGGTGAGCGACATCCGGACGATCGCGCTCGACACGAGCTCGCGCGCCTCGGCCGGCCTGCTGCGGATCCTGTGCGCGCGGCATTTCGGCATCACGCCGACGTTTGTCGACCAGCGGCCCGACCTCGCGGCGATGCTGGCCAGCGCCGACGCCGCGCTGCTCATCGGCGACCCCGCACTCGACGCGTCATGGCGCGACCTCGACGCGGACAAGATCGACCTCGGGGAGGCATGGCTGGCCATGACGGGCCTGCCCTTTGTCTTCGCCGTCTGGGCCGCCCGCGCCGGCACGCTGACCGAGCGGGTGGTGACCGGGTTGCACGAGGCCTATGCGGCCGGGCGGGAAGCCATCGACACAATCGCGCGCGAGTACGCGGGCGGCGACCCCGGCCGCGAAATCGCGGCGGCCCGTTACCTGCGCGAGCATATCCGCTACGATCTGGGCGGAGACGCGCAGCAGGGCCTCACGCGATATCTTGCGCTTGCCGTCGAGCTCGGGCTCGCACCGGCACGCACTTTCGCCATCGGCGACGCCGTCGTGGCCGCGGGCACCAGAACGTGACGTCATGGAACAGAACCCGGTGATTGCCGCGCTTGCCGACCGCGTCCGTGCGGGCGAGCGCCTCTCGGCCGACGACGCCCTCGTGCTCTACGAGCAGGCGCCGACGTGGCTGCTCGGCGGACTGGCCGACGAGGTGCGCGCGCGCCGGCACCCTGACGGCGTCGTCACCTACATCATCGACCGCAACGTCAACTACACGAACGTCTGCGTGGCACGCTGCAACTTCTGCGCGTTCTACCGGACGGTCGGCAGCCCTGAAGGCTACGTGCTCTCGCGCGAGGAGATCTTCAGGAAGATCGACGAGACGATCGAGGTGGGTGGCGTGCAGCTGCTGCTGCAGGGCGGGCACAACCCCGACCTGCCGCTCCAGTGGTACATCGACCTGTTCACGGCCATCAAGGCGCGTTACCCGGACTTCAAGCTGCACGCGCTGTCGCCGCCGGAGGTGATCCACATCAGCCGCACGTCACGGCTGCCCACCGACGAGGTGATTGCGCGCCTCGTCGACGCGGGGCTCGACAGCATTCCCGGGGGGGGCGCCGAGATCCTCGTCGACCGGGTACGCCGCCTGCTCAACTGCTACAACAAGGCGACCGCCGACGAGTGGCTGACGGTGATGGGGCAGGCCCATCGCGCCGGCCTCAGGACGACGGCGACGATGATGTACGGGAGCGTCGAGACGCCCGCCGAGCGCATCGAGCATCTCGTGCGGCTGCGGCAGCTCCAGGACGAGACCGGCGGCTTCACGGCGTTCATCACCTGGAGCTACCAGCCGGACCACACCGAGCTCGACGGCGTCGAGCTGACCGGCACGGAGTACCTCCGCACGCTCGCCATTGCCCGAATCGTGCTCGACAACTTCGACAACCTCCAGGCGTCGTGGGTGACGCAGGGCGGGAAGGTCGGGCAGCTCAGCCTCGGCTTCGGTGCCAACGACATGGGCAGCGTGATGATCGAGGAAAACGTCGTCCGCGCGGCCGGCGCCAGCTATTGCATGGACGAGGTCGAGATCGTCCGCAACATCGAGAACGCCGGGTTCGTGCCGAAGCGCCGGAACATGCACTACGAGATCCTGGGCGAGCCGTTCTTCCGCGAGCGCGCGGTCCCGAGGCGCCTCACGCTCGACGTCGCCAAGCGCGAAGGCGACGAGCTGATGCCCGCGGAGCTGGCGGCGTACGAGGCCAGGAGCCGGGCCGGGCGCCTCGCGCGCCAGCAGCAGGGGCAGGGCTCGTCCTGACGGGGCCGGGCATGGTCACGCGCGTGCACGCCGCCTGCGTCCTTCCCATGAACGCGCCGCCGATCGCCGGCGGCTGGCTCGACGTGGCGGGCGGGACGATCGTCGCGATGGGTAAGGGTCGGCCGACCAGTGCCGGTGACGACGGGCAGGCGCCGCACGTCCTCGACCTCGGCCACGCCGTCGTCCTGCCGGGACTCGTCAACGCCCACACACACCTCGAGCTGTCGCACCTGCGCGGGCGCGTCGCGCCGGCGGCCTCGTTCGTGGAGTGGGTGCAGGCCCTGCTCGCCCTGCGCGCATCCGAGCCGGCAGCGCCGCCCGAGATCATCACCGCCGCCATCGACGAGGCCGTGGCCTCCGGCACCGTGGCCCTTGCCGACATCGGCAACACCCGCGCCGCCGTGGCGCCGCTCGCGGCCGCGCGCGTGTCGGCCTGGCACTTCGACGAGCGGCTCGGCTTCCGGGCCGGCAACGGCGAGGCCGTCGCCAATGAGGCGTGGCGGGCCGCCGACGCCGGGAGCGGCGCGCACGGCCGCCGCGAGCTGCGCCTGGGCGTGGCGCCCCACGCACCGTACTCGACGGCGCCCGGCCTGATCCGCGCCATCGTCGGCGCCCTCGATGTCAACGACGCGCGCAGGTCGTCGCTGCACGTGGCCGAGTCGCCGGAGGAGTCGCAGCTGCTGAAGGACGGCACCGGCCCCTGGCGAGCCTTTCTCGAGCGCCTCGGTGTCTGGGACGAGGGCTGGGCACCGCCCGGCACGTCGACGGTGCGCTACCTCGACGATCTTGGCGTGCTGCACCGCCGGCTGCTCGTCGTCCACGGCACGCAATGCGCGCCGGAGGACCTCGACCTGCTCGCGCGCCGGGGATGCACGCTGGTGCTGTGCGCGCGCAGCAACGCCTGGGTGGGCGCAGGCGCGCCGCCGGTCGCCGAGGCGTTCGCCGCCGGCGTCCGCGTCGCGGCAGGCACCGACAGCCTCGCGAGCGTCGACGATCTCGACATGTTCCAGGAGCTCGCCGCCCTCAGGCGCCTGGCGCCCGGCGTGCCGGCGATGACGCTGCTCGAGGCGGCCACCCATGGAGGCGCTGAAGCCCTGGGCTTCGACGACCTCGGCGCGCTCGCGCCCGGGCGATCGTCGCGTGCCCTGGTCGTGGACCTGCCCGCCGACGTGCGCGACGTCTTAGGGGCCGCCGATTGGCTCGTGAGCGGCCAGCCGTCGCACGCGCGCCGGCGCTGGCTGGACGAGTGCGTGGCCCGGCAGGAGGCGGCATGAAGGTCGTCGAGCGGATCGCCACCTATCTCTCGTTCGTGCGCATCAGCCACTCGCTCTTCGCGCTGCCGTTCGCGCTCGTCGGCGCGGTGCTGGCCGCGCGCACGGTGCCGCTCACATGGGCGCGCATGGGGTGGATCGTCGTCGCGATGGTCGGCGCACGCAGCGCGGCGATGGCCTTCAACCGGATCGTCGACGCGCGCTTCGACGCCCTCAACCCCCGCACGGCGCAGCGCGAGCTGCCGCGAGGCGCGATGTCGGCGCGCGAAGCCTGGCTCTTCCTGGCCGTGTCCGCCGCCGTGTTCGTGTATGCCTCCTTCGCGCTCAGTACGCTCTGCGGCTGGCTCTCGCCGCTCGCGCTCGCGATCGTGTTCTGGTACTCGCTGGCGAAGCGCTACACGTGGGCGACGCAGGCGTTCCTCGGGCTGGCGATGGCCGTCGCGCCGGTCGGCGGATGGCTGGCCGCCGGCGGCGGCGCGTCGTGGGAGCCGGTGCTGCTCGCGGTCGCCATCGGCACGTGGGTGGCCGGCTTCGACATCCTCTATGCCTGCCAGGACCTCGACTTCGATCGCCGGCACGGCCTCCGCTCGGTGCCCGTCAGGTTCGGCGTGCGCCTGTCGCTCCTCTTCTCGCGCGTCCTGCACGGCCTCACCGTGGCAAGCCTCGCGGCGCTGGGCGTCATCGCGGACCTCGGCATGGTCTACCACGCCGGCGTCGGCCTCGTGGCGCTGCTGCTGATCTACGAGCAGTCGCTCGTCTCCGAGGACGACCTGTCGCAGGTGAAGCGGGCGTTCGACCTCAACGGATGGGTGGGGATCCTCTACCTCGCGACCACGGGACTGAGTGTGTATGTCCGCTGAGACGCCACGGCGCATCGTGCTGGCGATCACGGGCGCGAGCGGTGCGATCTACGCCGTGCGGACGCTCGGCGCGCTGCTTGCCGCCGGCCAGACCGTGGACGTCATCGCGAGCGACTACGGCCGCCGCCTGCTCGTCGACGAGATCGGCCCCGAGGCGAGGCTCGATCGGCTTCAGGACCTGCTCGAGGCGAGGTACGGCGAGGACGTGCGGCGCGGCCGGTGGACCGTGTACAGCAACAGGGACATGGGCGCGCGGCTGGCGAGCGGCAGCCGCGGCGCCGACGCGATGGTGGTCGTGCCGTGCTCGATGAAGACCATGGCCGCCATCGCGCACGGTCTGTCGCGCTCGCTCGTCGAGCGCGCGGCCGACGTGATGCTCAAGGAGCGGCGGCCGCTCATCGTCGTGCCGCGCGAGACGCCGCTCAGCCTGCCGCAGCTTCGCAACATGGTTGCCTGCGCGGAGGCGGGCGCCATCGTGGTGCCGGCGATGCCCGGTTTCTACCAGCAGCCGAAGACGATCGACGACCTTGCCGCGTTCATGGCGGGACGCATCCTGTCGCTGCTGCATATCCCCCACGCGCTCTACCCGGTCTGGGATCCGGACGAGGCGCCGGAGCCATGACGACAACGGCCAGCAGCTACGGCGGCCTCACGCCGTCCACCGACAAGCAGCCCGCGAAGATCGCCGGCATGTTCGACGCCATCGCCCGGCGCTACGACCTGCTCAACCACGTCCTGAGCGGCGGGCTCGATCTCTACTGGCGCTGGCGAGCCGTCAGGCAGCTCGGGCTCACCGGCCGCGGCACGGTCCTCGACCTGTGCACCGGCACCTGCGACGTCGCGCGCGCCATCGTCTCGCGCCGCCGCGCGGAGCGCGTCGTGGGGGTGGACTTCTCGGCGGAGATGCTCCGGGTAGGACAGCACAAGCTTCGGCAGGAAGGCCGGCTGCGCCTCGTGCCGCTCGTGCGTGGCGACGCCACGCAGGTGCCGCTCGCCGACGGCACCGTGGAAGCGGTCACCATCGCGTTCGGCATCCGCAACGTGCAGGACCCGCGGCGGACCCTGCGGGAGGTGGCGCGCGTGCTTCGTCCCGGCGGGCGCCTGGCCATCCTGGAGTTCTCGACGCCGCAGCTGCCCGTCATCCGGCAGGTGTATCTCTGGTACTTCCGGCACGTCCTGCCGCGCATCGGGCGGCTGGTCTCGCGGCATGGCGAGGCCTACGCGTACCTGCCCGCGTCGGTGGACGGCTTCGCGTCGCCCGCCGAGTTCGTGGCCCAGCTGCGGGATGCCGGGCTGGCGCACGCGCGGGCCGTCCCTTTGACGCTCGGCGTCGTCTACCTCTACGTGGCACAGCGGCCGTAAGGGCGCTGGCTGCCAGCCCGCCGCCCGGCGGGGGGCGCCGCCTATACTGAACACGACCGCTGATGTTCATCAACCTCGACGATCACCGCCCCGAGCCGCCGTCGATCGACACCCCGATGTCGCGTCGGGAGGGCGTGATCCTGTCGATGTTCCTCCACGCGCTCGTGCTGGCGGCGCTGCTGTTCGGCCCGCAGCTGCCCTTCGTGCAGCGCTGGCAGGAGGACGCGGCGCGGGCGCGGCAGGAGGCCATCAGGCGCGCGCTCGAGCTTCAGCAGCAGCAACAGCAGCAGGACCAGGCGCGATTCGTCTTCGTCCAGCCACGGCTCGACATGCAGACCGGCCCGCCGACCGAGCGCGCGCCCCTGGCCGACATCGACCGCAGCGCGCGCTCGCCGGAACCGCGCCCGAACGCCACCAATCCGCAGCCGTACTCCGAAGGCAACTCGCTCGAGTTCGTCGAGCGTACCGAGGCGCGCGAGGCCGCGAAGGGGAGGGGCCCGGCGCCCGAGCCGTCCGACACGCGCGCCGCGGAAGAGGCCGCCGCCCGCGCGCTGGCCGAGGCGGCGCAGGCGCAGGCCAGCGCGGCTGCCGCGACCCCTGAGCCGGCCGACGGGGGCCTGGACATGCGCGAGCGCGACACGGCCAGCCTTCCGCGCGGCGCGGACGGATCCCTCACCCAATCGGCCCGGTCGGGCGCGACGGCTGCCGCGCGACCGCCCGGCGGTGCGCTTGGACAGGCACTGCGCAACCTCGAGCGGTACGTTCAGGACGAGGCCCTCAACAATCCGGACGGGGGGAACTCGCCGTTCGGCCCCTACATCCAGTTCGACACCAAGGGCGTCGAGTTCGGGCCGTGGATCCGACGCTTCATTGCACAGATCAAGCGGAACTGGCTGATCCCCGAGGCGGCGATGCTCCTCAAGGGGCACGTCGCGATCACGTTCAACGTGCACAAGGACGGCCGCATCACCGACATCACCGTGGCCAAGCCATCCGGCATCGACTCGTTCGATCGCGCCGCGGCCAACTCGCTCGCCTGGTCCAACCCCACGCAGCCGCTGCCGCCGGAGTACCCGTCACCCACGGCCTTCTTCACGGTGACGTTCTTCTACAACGAGCAGCCCCCGTCCCAGTAGCGCCGTGGCCAATCCTGCTCCGCCGCTCCTCGCGGTGCTTGGTCCGACAGCGACGGGGAAGAGCGCGCTCGGCATCGCCTTGGCCGAGCGGTTCGACGGCGAGATCGTCAACTGCGACTCGACGGCTGTCTACCGCCATTTCGACATCGGCACCGACAAGGTGCCCGTGGAGGCGCGCCGCGGCATCCCGCACCACCTCGTGGACCACGTCGAGCCGACGGCACTCTACTCGGCGGCGCACTACGCCCGCGACGCCGCGGCGTGCATCCGCGACATCACGGCCCGCGGGCGCCTGCCGATTCTCGTCGGCGGCACCGGCTTCTACTTCCGCGCCCTGACGCACGGCCTGTTCGAGGGCCCGGGGCGCGACGAGGCGCTGCGCGCGAGGCTGCGTGCCGTCGCGGGGCGGCGGGGCGTCGAGTTCCTGCATCGCGCCGTCGCGCGGGTCGACCCCCCGTCGGCCACGCGCATCATGCCGCGCGACGAGAAGCGGCTCGTTCGCGCGCTCGAGGTGCGCATCCTGACCGGCCGACCGCTCTCGTGGCACTTCGCCGAGACGCGCCCGCCGCTGCCCGAGTACCGTGTGCTGGCGCTGGGCGTCCGGCTGCCGTCGGAGGTCATCGCCGAGCGCGTGGCCCGGCGCGTGGACGCGCAGTGGGAGCGCGGGGTGGTTCAGGAGGTCGAGCGGCTGCTGGATGCCGGCGTCCCGCGCACGGCCCATCCGTTCAGCGGCCTCGTGTACCGGCAGATCCTCGAGATGCTCGACGGCGTCCGCGACGAGGCGGCGACGCGGGCGCTCATCGTGCGGGAGAACAGGCAGTACGCCCGCCGTCAGTTGATCTGGTTCAGGAAAGAGCCTACGCTGAAGTGGCTCGATGGCGCCGGCGAGTGGCCTGCCACTATCGCATCCGCGTGCCGGACGATCGAATCCTGGGGAGTGTCGCGCTGATGCCAGGCCATCGTGAATCGAAGTCGTCCGGAGCCCCGAACATCCAGGACGTCTTCCTCAACTCCGCGCGGCGCGAGCGCCTCACCGTCACCCTGCGGCTCATGGACGGCCAGCTGATCGAGGGCCGCATCAAGAACTTCGACAGGTTCGCTTTGGTCGTCGAGCACGATGGCGTCGACCACATGGTCTTCAAGCACGCCATCGCGACCATCAGGTCGAACCGATCGATTGCCAACTACTTCTCGTCGTCGGCGCCCCACGACGCATAGGCCACCCACTCGCGTGCGTTCCTTCTCCCGTGTCGTGCTGGTCGTGCTCGACAGCCTGGGCATCGGCGCGCTGCCCGACGCCGGCCGGTATGGCGACGAGGGCAGCGACACGCTCGGCAACATCGCCGCGGTCCGTCCCCTCGACATTCCGCACCTGGCGGGGTGGGGCCTCGGGGCGCTCGTGCCCGCGCTCGGGTGGTCGTCGCCGCCAACGGGCGCCTGGGGCCGGATGGCCGAGGCGTCGGCCGGCAAGGACTCGGTGACCGGACACTGGGAGATCGCTGGCGTCGTGCTCGACAGGCCCTTCCCGACGTTTGCCGAGGGCTTCCCGCCGGAGGTCATCGCGGAGTTCGAGGCGCGCATCGGACGACGCACCCTCGGCAACGTGGCCGCGTCGGGCACCGAGATCATCCAGGCGCTCGGCGAAGAGCACGTTCGCACGGGCTGGCCCATCGTCTACACGTCGGCCGACAGCGTCTTCCAGGTGGCCGCGCACGAGGACGTCGTGCCCGTCGAGGAGCTGTACCGGATCTGCGAGGTCGCCTACGCGCTGGTCGTGGAGGGGCTTGGCGTCGGGCGGGTCATCGCGCGGCCGTTCGAGGGCACGACCGGTGCCTACCGTCGCACGGCGCGCCGGCACGACTACGCGCTGCCGCCGACGCAGCCGACGCTCCTCGACCGGCTGACGGAGGCCGGCGTGCCTGTCCACGCGATCGGCAAGGTCTACGATCTTTTCGCCGGACGCGGCATCACGACGCACCGCCCGACGACGTCGGACGCCGACGGCATCGCGGGCCTGCGGGAGGCGCTCGACGGCGTGGACGCCGGGCTGATCTTTGCCAACCTCGTCGACCTCGATCAGACGTTCGGCCACCGCAACGACGTGGAGGGGTACGCCGCCCGGCTCGAGGAGATCGACGCGGCGCTCGGCGGCCTGCGGCGGCGGCTGCGCGCCGACGACCTGCTGATCGTGACGGCCGACCACGGCAACGATCCGACGACGCCGAGCACCGATCACTCGCGCGAGTACGTACCGCTGGTGATGGTCGGCGCGCGCGTGCCGTCAGGCCTCGCCCTCGGGACGCGTCAAACCTATGCGGACCTCGGGCAGACGGTGGCCGACGTCTTCGGTGCCGCCGCGCTCGGCCACGGCACGTCGATGCTCCCGATGATCGCCGGACGCGCAACGGAATGATGACCATTCGCGAGCAACTGGAACGACGCGAATTCGAGACGCTGGCCGAGGTCGCCGCGAGGAGCGCGGAGTCGCGCGGGCGCGTCCGCGAGGAGCCCGAGGATCCCATCCGGCCCGCCTTCCAGCGTGACAGGGATCGGGTGGTGCACTCGAAGGCCTTCCGCCGGCTGAAGCACAAGACCCAGGTGTTCTTCGCGCCGAAGGGCGACCACTACCGCACCCGCCTGACGCACACGCTCGAGGTGTCGCAGATCGCCCGCACGATTGCGAAGGTGCTGCGTCTGCACGAGGAACTTACCGAGGCCATCGCCCTGGGCCACGACCTCGGGCATGCCCCGTTCGGACACGCGGGCGAGCGCGTGCTCGACCAGCTCGTGCCCGGTGGCTTCAGCCATTCGGCGCAGAGCCTGCGGATCGTGGAGGTGCTCGAACGCGACCGCCAGGGTCTGAACCTCACCTGGGAAGTACGACACGGCATCTCCACGCACTCGAAGGGCAAGCACGGCCTGCCCATCAACCTGCCGCCGGAGCAGCGCGCGGCGACCCTCGAGGCCCAGGTCGCCCGCGTCGCCGACATCATCGCGTACGTCAACCACGACATCGACGATGCGGTGCGTGCAGGGGTGCTGGCAGCGGACGACCTGCCCGAGGGGCCCATCGCCGTGCTCGGCACGTCCTCGTCGAGCCGCATCGGCCGGATGGTCTCCGACGTGGTCACCGAGACGCTCGCCGTCGGCCTCACCGAGCTCCGGATGAGCCAGGCCGTGCTGGATGCGCTGCTCGAGCTCCGGGCCTTCATGTTCGAGCGCGTCTACGAGAACGCCATCGCCACGGCCGAGTTCGCGAAGGCCACGGGGATCCTGGGAGGGTTGTGGGAGAAGGTCCGCGCCAATCCCGCGCGCTTCCTGGACCCGGCCACCGTCGAGGCGGAGGGCCTCGACGTCGCGGCCTGCGACTTCCTCGCCGGCATGACCGACAGGTACGCCGTCCGCCTGTACGAGGAGCTGTTCATTCCCCGGCCCTGGGTCGAGATCCGCGTCGACGGCTGACCCCGCCGCTTTCGCACGCCCTTCGTCCCTGTTATACTTGCGTGTTCGCGCAGACGGCACCGCCGCTGCGTGTAAGGCTGCGATGCTGCTCGACCTCATCACCCTGGCCGACGACCTGACGCCCCTGCGGGTCGTGCTGTCGCCAGAGGCGCTTGCCGTGCCGGCCGACGACTTCGCCGTCGTCGAGGCCCTCCAGCTGACCGGGTCCCTGCTGCGGGCGCCGCGGGGCGAGTTCCGTCTGACCGGCCGTGTCGCGGGCGACGTGCTGGTGCCGTGCTCGCGTTGCGCCGAGCCGTACCTCGTTGCGCTCGACGTCGCGGTGGACGTGGTGTTCCGGCCCGTCGCCGAACTCGAGGCCGCCGAGGAGCACGAGATCGCCGAGGAGGACCTCGCCACGGAGTTCTACCGGGGCGACGCGCTGGACCTGGCCGCGTTCGTGCGCGAGCAGGGCTACCTCGCCCTGCCGATGAAGCCGCTGTGCCGTCCCGACTGCCGCGGGCTGTGCCCGCAGTGCGGGACGAACCTCAACGAGTCCGCCTGCACGTGCGACACCACGTGGGTGGATCCCCGACTCGCCGCGCTCAAGGCCATCGTGTCCGGCCGGCGCGCCGACTGAAGACCCTGTCATGCCGAATCCCAAGCGACGCCATTCGAAGAGCCGTACGGCCAAGCGCCGGACGCACGATGCCCTCAAGGCCACCTCGCTCGGCCCGTGTCCGCAGTGCACCGAGCTGAAGCCGCCGCACGTGGTCTGCCCGACGTGCGGCTACTACCGCGGCCGTCAGGTGCGCCCGGTCGACGACGAGGTCTGAGCCGACGGCCGTGCCTGTCGAGGGCATTCGCATCGCCGTCGATGCGATGGGGGGCGACCATGCCCCCGCCGTCGTCGTCCAGGGAGCCATTGCCGCCGCAAGCGAGGCGGCGATGTCGCTTCTGCTCGTCGGCGCCCGTGAGGCCCTCCAGGCCGAGCTCGACCGGTTTCCGGCGGCCGCGACGCTGCCGATCGAGATCGTGGACGCGCCAGACGCGGTGCGGATGGACGAGCCGTACGCGTCCATCGCCCGGCGGCGACGGCCGACGTCCGTGCGGATGGCCGCCGACCTCGTCGCCCGTGGCCGTGCCGACGGCATGTTCTCGGCGGGTCATTCCGGCGCCACCATCCTGGCGGCCCACGGGGCGCTCGGGCGGATGGCGGGCATCGACAGGCCCGCGCTGGCGGCGACGATCCCCACGGTCAACGGGGCCGCGATCCTGATCGACGCCGGCGCGACGGTGGAGTGCCGCCCGTCGCACCTGCTGGAGTTTGCGCACCTCGGCGCCGCGTATGCCAGCGTCACGCTGGGCGTCGGCCGGCCCAGGGTGGCAGTGCTCTCCAATGGCCAGGAGGCGGCGAAGGGCAACGAGCTGATTCGCGACGCGACGCGCCTGCTGGCGGAGTCGTCGCTGGCCTTCGTCGGGCCCCTCGAGGCTACCGACCTGTTCGTGGGCGACGCGGACGTCATCGTCTGCGACGGCTTCACGGGCAACGTCGCGCTCAAGACGAGCGAGGGCCTGGTCGAGACGATCGAGCACCTGCTGACCGACGAGATCACCCGCACCGTGACGGCGCAGGTGGGCGCGTTGCTGGTGCGTGGCGCGTTCCGCCGGTTCCGGACGCGGCTCGACTACTCCGAATCGGGCGGTGCGCCGCTGCTGGGCGTGGAAGGCGTCTGCGTCATCGGCCACGGGCGGTCGTCCGCTCGTGCCGTCGAGCGCGGGGTCGCGCTCACCGCACGGTTCGCGCGCGAGGGCCTGGTGGACCGATTGAAGCGCACGCTGGCCGCGGGCCAGCCGTCACAGGGGCAGGCGTCCCTCCAGACCGACAGCCAACGATGATTGCGTTCATCTTTCCAGGACAGGGTTCCCAGGCCGTCGGGATGGGCCGTGAACTGTACGAGGCGCATCCCGAAGCGCGGGAGGTGTTCGACGCCGCCGATCGCGCGCTGGGGTTCCCGCTGTCGACGCTCTGCTTCGAGGGACCCGAGGAGCAGCTCGCGCTCACCGAGCACACGCAGCCCGCCATCCTCACGACGAGCGTCGCGGCGTGGCGCGTGCTGGCGGGGCGCGGCCTGACGCCGGCGATGATGGCGGGGCACAGCCTGGGCGAGTACTCGGCGCACGTGGCCGCCGGGACGATCCCCTTCGAGGATGCCGTGCGCATCGTCAGGCATCGCGGGCAGTACATGCAGGAGGCCGTGCCGGTCGGCACCGGCGCCATGGCGGCCATCCTCGGCCTCGACGCGGCAGAGGTCGCGGCGGCGTGTGCCGAGGCGGCGCAGGGCGAAGTGGTGAGCCCTGCCAACCTCAACGCGCCGGGACAGGTCGTCATCGCCGGCACCACGGCAGCGGTGGCGCGTGCCGGCGATCTGGCGAAGGCGCGGGGCGCGCGGCGCGTGGTCGCGCTCAATGTCAGCGCTCCGTTTCATTGCGCCCTCATGGAGCCGGCGCGCGCGCGCCTCGAGCCCGAACTGCGGGCGCTGGCAGTCCAGCCGCCTTCGGTGCCCGTCGTGGCCAACGTCGACGCGGAACCCAAGATCGACGGCGGCGCGGCCATCGACGCGCTCGTGGCGCAGATTCCCGGCGCCGTCCGGTGGGAAGACAGCATCCGTCGTCTTGCATCGGCTGGCGTCCGCGCGTATGTTGAAGTGGGTCCGGGTACCGTCCTGTCAGGACTCGTGCGCAAGATCGACCGCGAAGCGCGGGTGGTCAGCTTCGGCGCACCCGACCAGCTCGCAGCGGTGGAGGCGCTCTTCTCGGCATCGTGACCCTCGATTTGACAGGCAAGGTGGCGCTGGTGACCGGCGCGTCCCGCGGCATCGGCCGCGCAACGGCGCTGATGCTCGCGAAGGCCGGTGCCCGCGTGGCGCTGACGTCGCGTGGCGACGCGGCGGAGTCGGTGGCGGCCGAGATTGCGGCCGCCGGCGGTGAGAGCCTTGCGCTGGCGGCCGACGTGTCCGACGCGGCGGCCGTCTCCGCGGCGGTCGGGCGCATACTCGACGGATGGGGCCGGATTGACGTGCTCGTCAACAACGCGGGCATCACGCGCGACCAGCTGCTGCTGCGGATGAAGCGCGAGGAATGGGACGCGGTGCTCGCGACCAACCTCACCGGCACGTTCATCTGCACGCAGGCCGTGCTGAAGACGATGGTGCGGCAGCGGTCCGGGCGCATCATCAGCATCAGCTCGGTCGTGGGGCAGACGGGCAACCCGGGCCAGACCAACTACGCGGCCACGAAGGCCGGCATCATCGGATTCTCGAAGGCACTCGCGCGTGAGGTGGCCTCACGCAACATCACCGTGAACGTCGTGGCGCCAGGCCTGATCGACACGGACATGACGCGGGAGATCAGCGCCGACGCCCAGGCCAGCTGGGCGTCGACGATCCCGCTGGGCAGACTCGGCACGCCGGACGATATCGCCGCGGCGGTGTGCTTCCTGGCATCCGACGCGGCAGGTTACATCACCGGGCAGGTCCTCGCCGTCAACGGCGGGATGTACGCCTAGGCAGGAGGAGCAGAGATGTCGGCTGTAGCAGACAAGGTCAAGGACATCATCGTGGAGCAGTTGGGCGTCGATGAGGAAGAAGTGACGCCGGATGCGTCGTTTGTCGACGACCTCGGCGCCGATTCGCTCGACGTCGTCGAGCTGGTGATGGCGTTCGAGGAGGAGTTCGGCGTCGAGATTCCCGACGACGACGCGGAGAAGATCACGCGCGTCCGCGAGGCGATCGCGTACATCGAGTCGCACGCCAAGGCCAAGAAGTAGGCCGGATCGGAGGCGCATTGTCCAGGCGAGTGGTGGTGACGGGCGTCGGCCTCGTGTCGTCGCTGGGCATCGGGACGCAGGCGAACTGGGACGCCCTGCGGGCGGGACGGACCGGGATCACGCGGATCACGCGGTTCGACGCGTCCGCGTTCTCGACACAGATCGCGGGCGAGGTCAAGGGGTTCGATCCGCTCCAGTACGTCGAGAAGAAGGAAGTCAAGAAGGTCGACACCTTCATCCAGTACGCCATCGCTGCCAGCCAGTTCGCGGTCGACGACGCCGCGCTGACCATCACTCCGGACAACGCGGCCGACGTCGGCGTGTTCATCGCGTCGGGGATCGGCGGCTTCGGCACGATCGAGCGCGAGCACGAGGAGTACCTCCGCGGGGGGCCGCGCAAGATCTCGCCATTCTTCATTCCCTCGGCCATCATCAATCTGGCCTCGGGCCAGGTGTCGATCCGCTTCGGCGCCAAGGGCCCCAACATGGCGGCCTGCACGGCATGCTCGGCCTCCGCGCATGCCATCGGCGACTCCTACGAGATCATCAAGCGCGGTGACGCCCGCGTCATGATCGCGGGCGGGGCGGAAGCGGCGGTCACGCCGATGAGCATCGGCGGCTTCGGCGCCATGCGCGCGCTGTCGACGCGCAACGACGAGCCGGAGAAGGCCTGCCGTCCGTTCGATCGCGATCGCGACGGCTTCATCATCGGCGAGGGCGCCGGCATCCTCATCCTCGAGGACCTCGAGCACGCCCGGCAGCGTGGCGCGACGATCTACTGCGAGATCGCGGGCTACGGCATCTCGTCGGATGCCTATCACATGACCGGCCAGCCGGAGGACGGCGAAGGCGCCGTCCGCGCGATGCGCATGGCGCTCCGCAAGGGGGGCGTCACCCCCGACGTCGTCGACTACATCAACGCGCACGGCACGTCCACGCCGATCAACGACCCCACCGAGACGCTCGCCATCAAGTCGTGCTTCGGCGAGCACGCCTACCGGCTTGCGGTGTCGTCCACCAAGTCGATGACCGGGCACCTGCTCGGCGCGGCGGGCGGCCTGGAGGCTGGCATCACGGCGCTCGCCATCCGGGAGGCCACCCTGCCGCCGACCATCAACCTCGACAACCCCGACGAGGGGTGCGACCTCGACTACGTGCCGCACACGGCGCGGCCGGCCGAGATTCGCTACGCGCTGTCGAACTCGTTCGGGTTCGGCGGCACGAACGCCTCGCTCCTCTTCAAGCGCTTCGAGTAGGTCCGCCTTCCGCGGCACCTGGTTCGCGGTCCCCGCGCAGCGGACAGCGGTGCGCGGCCCGCGGCAGACGGTGAGCGGTCCGCGGCCGCGCGCGCCGGCGCATCGGACATAATGAGCCGATGAAGATCGTCGTCTGCATCAAGCAGGTGGTGGCGCGCGACTGGTCCGTCCGCCCCGACGACGCGCGGCCCTGGATCCGCGACGCCGACGCCTCGTTCGAGATGAACGAGCCCGACGCCTACGCCCTCGAGGCTGCGCTGCGCCTCAAGGAGGCGCACGGCGGGGAGGTGGTGGCGGTGTCGGCCGGGCCCGCGCGCGTGACGCAGGCGCTGCGCGAGGCGCTCGCCCGCGGCGCCGACCGCGCGGTGCACGTCGAGGGCGACCAGCTCGCCGAGGCCGACGCGTTCGTGGTGGCCGACGCGCTCGCGGCCGCGGTCGGGCCGGAGTCGGCGGACCTCGTCCTCACGGGCCTGCAGTCCGACGATCAGGGCTTCGGCCAGGTCGGCGTGGTGCTCGCCGAGCGGCTCGGGATTCCCCACGCGACCATCGTGATGGACATCCAGGTGGACGGCGCGCAGGTGCGGGTCAAGCGCGAGCTCGAGGGCGGCTGGTTCCAGTGGGTGACGCTGCCCACGCCGGCCCTGCTCACCGTCCAGAGCGGGATCAACCAGCTGCGATACGCGACGCTCAAGGGCATCATGGCGGCGAAGAAGAAGGAGCTGCGGCAGGTGGCCGGCCTGGTCTCGTCGCCGCGGGTCCGCATCCGCGCGCTCGCCGTCCCCGAAGGGCGCAAGCAGACACGGCTCATCGAGGGGGCGCCAGAGGAGGCGGCCCGCGAGCTGATCAGGGCGCTGCGCGAGGACGCGCGCGTACTCGAGGGAGGCGCATGATGGTGCTGGTCCTGGCCGAACACCGCCGCAGGGCGCTGCACCGTGCGACGCTCGAGGCAGTCGTCGCGGCGCAGCACCTCGGGCGCCCCGTGACGGTCGCCGTCCTTGGCGACGACGTCTCGCCGTTGACTGACGCGCTTGCAAACGCCGACGTGGCCGAGGTGGTGACGGTGTCGCACCCGGCCCTGGCCGAGTACACGGCCGACGGCTACGTGCAGGCATGCGCCGGGGTGATCGAGCAGCTCCAGCCGGCGCTCGTCCTCGCGGCGCACACCTACCAGGCCCGCGATTTCCTGGCACGCTTGGCCGCGCGGCTCGACCGCCCCGTGGTGCCCGACTGCGTCGCGATCCGCACGGAGGACGACGGGACGACGGTGTTCACGCGGCCGGTGTTCCAGGGACGCCTCTCGGCAGAGGTGGTGGCGGAAGGGCCCGCGCCGCACCTCGCCTCGACGCAGGTCGGCGCCTGGAGGGCCGACGCGCTGCGCCCGGGCTCGGCGCCGGTCCGCGCCCTCGAGGTGCCTTTCGACGCCTCGGCCATCCGTCAGGCAGTGGAGCCGCCGTTCACCGAGGCGTCGCAGGCCGTCGACCTGACGGCGGCGCCGCGGATCGTGGCCGTGGGACGCGGCATCAAGGGACCCGAGCACCTGGACCTCGCCCGCGACCTCGCCGCGGCGCTCGGTGCCGAAGTGGCGGCGTCGCGCCCTGTTTGCGATAGCGGCTGGTTACCGATGGATCGCCAGATCGGCAGCTCCGGCCAGACGGTGGCGCCGAAGCTGTACGTGGCTGTCGGCATCTCCGGGGCGATCCAGCACGTGGTCGGCATGAAGGGGGCACGGACGATCGTCGCGATCAACAAGGATCCCGACGCCCCGATCTTCGAGCTCGCCGACTATGGCATCGTGGGCGACCTGTTCGAGGTCGTCCCGGCCATCATCGCGGCCCTGAGGTAGGGACGGCCCTCCGGGCCAGCCGCGCCCTGCTCCTGCCTACCTGAGCTCCGGCAGCGGCTCACCCTCGGGCACGAAGAGCAGCGCCAGGCCGTTGTTGCAGTAGCGCTGGCCCGTCGGCGGCGGCCCGTCGTCGAACCGGTGGCCCTGGTGCCCGCCGCAGCGTGCGCAGTGATACTCGACGCGCGGAACGAAGAGCTTGTAGTCGATCTTCGTGGCGACCCTGCCGGGCAGTGCCTCGAAGAACGAGGGCCAACCGGTGCCGCTCTCGAACTTGGTCGTCGAGGAGAAGAGCGGGTTGTGACAGGCCGCGCAGACGAACGTGCCCGGGCGTTTCTCGTCGTTGAGCGGGCTCGTGCCCGCGCACTCGGTGGCTTCCTCGAACAGGACGGAGTAGACGTCCGGCGGCAGCAGGGCGCGCCACTCGTCCTTCGACCGCCGGGCCTCGGTTGTCTCGTGCACGTCAGACCTCCTCGCCCATTGTGACACCGCGCGGCGGCTCTTGGTAAGCTTGCGCCGATGACGGGCACGCTGCTCTTCTGGGCGCTCGTGCTGGCCGGCGTCGGCGCGTGTGCCGTGCAGATGACCACGCGTGTTCGCGCCATCGCCGCGGCCCCCGGCGTGCTTGCCGTCGACCATCCCCGCCGCCGCCTCGCACGGGTCGCCGTCGACGTCGTCCTGCAGCGGCGCGTGCTCCGCGGCAAGCCGTGGGTGGGGATGGCGCACCTGTTCGTCTTCTGGGGATTTGTCGCCTTCGGCGGCTACACCGCCGTCGAGACGCTGCGTGGCCTCGGCATCGCCGACCTCACCGGGACGCGCGTCTTCGCCGTCTATACCCGGGCCCTCGTGCCGTTCAGCGTGGCCGTGCTGGCCGGGATCATGCTGCTGCTCGTGCGGCGCGCGATCGTGAGGCCGCGTGCGCTCGGCGAGACGGTGTCCGGCGAGTCGATGCTCATCGGCACCTTCATCGTCGTGCTGATGGCGACGTTCCTGCTCGACGTGTGGCTGCCGGCCGGCAGCGCAGCGCGGGGCCCGAACTGGTGGGTGCACATGGGCGTCGTCTTCACGTTCCTGGCGCTCATCCCGCGGTCGAAGCACCTGCACCTGGTGCTGTCGCCTCTGACCGTGTTCCTGAAGGCGCCGCGGCTCGGCACCGTGCCGCCGCTGGACTTCGCGCGCGAGGAGGTCGGTTTCGAGACGGTCGCCGACCTGCCGAAGAAGGCGGTGCTCGACGCGTTCACCTGCGTCGAGTGCGGACGCTGCCAGGAGAACTGCCCGGCGTTCGCGACGGGGAAAGCGCTCAATCCGAAGGCCATCGTGCTCCAGAACGAGGCGGCCCTCCTCGCCGGCCGCGTCGAGGCGCGACTCGCCGACGTCTACGACCCCGGCGTGCTGTGGCAGTGCACGACGTGCGGAGCCTGCGAGGACGTCTGCCCGGTGGGCATCGAGCACACGCCGGTCATCATCGGCGCGCGCCGCGGCGAGGTCAGCAACGGCAACGCGCCCGACTACCTCGCGCCGGTCTACAACGACCTCGAGCGGCGCGGCAACATCTGGGGCATGCTCTCCGAGCAGCGTGAGAGGTTCATCGCGGCGGCCGGACTGGAGACGTTCGATCCGGCACGCCACGAGTTCCTGATCTGGCTCGGCTGCGCGGGCGCCTACGAGGCGGACTTCCAGCGGTCGCTGCGCGACCTGTGCGCGATCCTGACGGCCCATGGCAGGACGTTCGGCGTCTTGCGCAAGGAACGCTGCACTGGCGACGTCGCCAAGCGGACGGGCAACGAGTACCTGTTCCAGGAACTGGCCACGCAGAATGCCGGCGATCTCGCCGCGGCGGGGGCGACGACGGTCGTGACGTCCTGCCCCCACTGCCTGAAGACGCTGGGGCACGATTACGCCGACTTCGGCTTCACGGGAAAGGTCGTGCACTCGTCAGCGCTCGTTGACGCGCTGACGCGCGGGATGGCCCCGCTCACGCCGGTGGAAGCCGCGACGGATCGCGACGCGCCAGCCGGCGATCAGGTCACCTTCCACGACCCGTGCTATCTCGGACGGTACGCCGGCCAGCACGAGGCACCGCGTGCGCTGCTGTCGCGCCTGGGCGCCACGGTTGTCGAGCCCGAGCGCACGCGCGACAACCCGTTCTGCTGCGGCGCTGGCGGCGGCCTCCTCTTCGAGGAGCACGAGGCCGGCAGGCGCATCAGCGAGGCGCGCCTGGAGCAGCTCCAGGCGACGGGCGCGAAGACGGTGGTGATGGGCTGTCCCTTCTGCGCGGTCATGCTGAAGGGCGCGAGAGCCAGCCAGGCCGGCGCCGACGTGCAGATGGTGGACCTGATGACGTGGACCGCGGGACGGCTGCGCCGCGCGGGCCGCGTGCCCGACGCGGCGGCACCGACGGCGGCGGGCGGGCCCGAGGCGACGGACGCGTGACGACGGTGGCGCAGACGTGGGAGGCCTCCCCGTGGCGGCGCATGCAGGCGGCGCTGATCCCGTCGGTCATCTCGCCGCTGATCGGCGCGCTCGGCCGCACGTGGCGCTTCCAGTCCACAGGGTGGGAGCAGTTCGACGCGCTCATGGAGGCGGGCCGTCCGCCGATCATCGCGTGCTGGCACGAGGTGATCCTGCCGTCCACCTACATCTGGCGCGACCGCCACGTCCTCGTGATGGCGAGCCAGAACTTCGACGGCGAGTGGATCACCCGGACGGTGCTGCGCTTCGGCTTCGAGATCGTCCGCGGCTCGTCGTCGCGGGGCGGCTCGAGGGCCCTGGCGGTCATGGCAAAGGCCCTCAGGCAGGGCAAGCCCGTCGCCTTCACGATGGACGGACCGCGCGGGCCGGCGCGTGTCGCGCAGCCAGGTGCGCTGTGGCTCGCGCGCCATTCAGGCCACCCGATCCTGCCGTTTCACATCGCGGCCAAGCCGGCGTGGCGGCTCCGCAGCTGGGATCGGGGACTCGTGCCGAAGCCGGGCAGCCGGGTCGTGATGGTCGTGGGCGAGCCGTTCGTCGTCGATCGCGACACGACCGACGAGGCACTCGACGGCGAGGCCACGATCCTCGACAGGGCCATGCGCGACGTGGAGCGCCGTGCCGAGGCGGCCCTCGAAGAGCGGACATGATTCTCTTCTCCGAACGCTTTCTCGACCATGTGACGCCTGCCGGTCATCCCGAGTCGCCCGAGCGCGGCGAGGTGATGCGCGCGGCGGCCCTGCGGGCCCGCGAGCTCGGGCTCGAGGTGCGCGAGCCGCGCGCGGCGGCGTTCGACGAGCTTTATCGCGTGCACGCGCCGGCGTTTGTGGAGGCCATCGCGGAGACGGCGGGCCGCGCCGTCTCGCTCGACGCCGACACCTTCACCTCGCCCGCATCGTACGACGCGGCGCTGCTCGCCGCCGGCGCGGCGATCCAGGCGGTCGAGCACGCCCTGGGCCACGATGCCCCGGCGGCCGCGCTCGTCCGACCACCCGGGCATCATGCCGAGCGGGACCGCGCCATGGGGTTCTGCCTCTTCAACAATGTCGCCACCGCCGCGGCGCATGCGAGGGCCAATGGCGTGGCGCGTGTCGCCATCGTCGACATCGACGTGCACCACGGGAACGGCACGCAGTGGATGTTCTACGGCGACCCGAGCGTCCTGTTCGTGTCGACGCACCAGTTCCCGTTCTATCCGGGCAGCGGCGCCGCGTCCGAGCGCGGGCACGGGGCGGGCGAGGGCTTCACCCTCAACGTGCCGCTCGAGGGCGGCGCGACCGATGCCGACCACTGCCTCGTCTGGCGCGAGCTGATCGTGCCCAGGCTCGCGGCGTTCGAGCCGGAGCTGCTCGTCGTCAGCGCGGGCTTCGATGCCCACGACGACGACCCGCTGGCCTCGCAGCGGATGACCACCGACGGGTTCGCGCGCTGGCTCTCGGCGCTGCGGCACCAGGCGGAGGTGCTGTGTCGCGGGCGGATCGCGCTGGTCACCGAGGGAGGTTACGACCTCCACGCCCTGCGGGCCTGCCTTGACGCGATGGTCGACGTCGTGCGCGCGCCCGCGGGACAGGCGCGCGCCTGGGACCAGCCGCCGGGCGACACGCGCCGCGGGCGCGCGGCGCTCGACCTGCACACGTGAGCCGTGGGCGATTGCTCAGCGCCTCCGCGCCACCTGGCGCGTGCTGCGCAGGTAGGCGATGAGGTCGCGGACTTCCTGGTCGCTCAGCGGCTCGAGCAGCCCCTCCGGCATCATCGAGACGTCCGACTGCGTCAGCTGCGCGACGTCGGCGCGCGGTACGGTCACCCGCTCGTTCGTCGTCGTGACGGTGACGACCTTGTCGTCCTGGTGGCTGATGACGCCGGCCAGCACGCGCCCGTCGCGCAGTTCGACCGTCGCGGTCCGGTAGGCGTTCGGGATCTCCGCGTTCGGCGCGACGATGTTGTGCAGCAAATAGTCGAGGTTCGTGCGGTTCGAGCCCGTGATGTCCGGGCCGATGTCGCCGCCCTCGCCGAACAGCTTGTGGCACGGGCCGCACACCTGGTCGAAGATCACCCGGCCGTTCGACGAGTCGGCGCGCGCGCCGCCCGTCCGCTCGACGATGGCCCGGTAGCGGGCGATCTCGGCGTCGCGGTCCCCGACGTCGCCGTCGGTGCGTGTCACGCCCCAGACACGGTTCAGCGCCGTCGTCAGGCCCTCGTGGTTGAGCAGCCGCATCTGCCGCGCGATGTCGGCCGTCACCTCGCGCGCGGGTACGGCGCCCGCATCGAGCGCGGCCGCGAGGGCCTGGGCGTAGTCGGCGCGCGAGGCAAGCGTCAGCAGGACGTCACGCTTCTCGTCGGCGCTGGCTGACGGATAGAGCGCCAGCAGGACCTCGGGCGCGCGTGGAGAGGGGATGGCCGCCAGGGCGCGGATGGCGTCGGCACGCAGGTCCGCGTCCTCGAGCGTGTCGAGGATCAGGGGCGCGGCCTGCGCGTCGCGCGCATTGACGAGTGCGCGCAGCGCCCGTCGGCGGCTCTCGTCGGGCATCCCGGTGTCGGCCAGTGTCGAGCGGGCCCACTGCAGCGCCGCCGGGCTGCCGAACGTCAGACCGAGCGTCTGGGCTTCGGCCCGCACGCGGCCGCTGGCGTGGCGCCAGAACATCGGCTCGGCACGCTCCCAGGACGGCGGCACCGAGACGTCGCGCTGCCCGCGCAGGGCCGCGTTCATGCCCGTCAGGATGGCGGCCGTCTGCGCCTGGTCTGACGTCTGCATCGCCGCCCGCACCAGGACATCCAGGGCATCCGCCTGGCCCAGCGCCGCGATGCGCCGCGAGGTGAACTCGAGCGTCCGGGGAATGGGCGAGTGCAGGGCCAGCGTCACGGCGCGCTGGACGTCATCGGCGGCGAGGGGCTCGAGCGCCAGCCACGTCATCAGCGGCAGGTTGTGGTCGCTGGCGTGCTGCTCGCCGTTGGCGTGCAGCGTCTCGACGATCGGCCAGCGCTGATCCAGCGGCAGGCGCTGCGCCGCGCTGGCCAGGTACAGGGCGACGGTCGGCGAGGCGTCGGCGCGTGCCAGCGCGGTGAGGGCCTCGTGCACGGCCGGCGAGACGCGGCCGTCCTCGGCAGCCAGCTGCACCGTCCAGGCGCGTACGTGCACGTCCTCGTGCCGCGTCAGCGCGACGAGGTCCGCGTCGGTCAGGCCGCCCACCACGTGCAGGGCCCACAGCAGGCGCAGGCGGGCCTCCGACGACGCCCCCGGATGATGTCCTTCCTTCGCGGCCCCCGGGGCCGGCGGCGCCCCGTCGAGGCCGAGTCTCGCGCGCAGCGCCGGGATGGTCGCGGGGGCGAGACGGCCGGTGGCCGCGCGCTCCTGGAGCACACGACGCGCGTGCCGCACGTGCCATTCGTTACGGCGCGTGAGCGCGTCGACGAGCGCCTCGTCCGGCTGCGACTGGACGTCGGGGCGCGTCGTGGGCGTGTCGCCGTAGACGACCTTGAAGATGCGACCGTTGCCGCGGTCGGGCACCTCCGGGTCGTTGAGGTGGCACTGTTCCTGGTCGTACCAGTCGATCATGAAGACCGAGCCGTCCTGGTCGTACTGGAGGTTCACCACCTGCGACCACGGGTCGTTGAACTCGAGGAAGTCGGCGCCGTGGCGTCCCACGTAGCTGCTGCCGACGGGCTCCAGCAGGTCCATGTTGATGCGCGCGCCGTGGATGTTGCTCATGAACGCGTGGCCGCGATAGCGCTCCGGCCAGCTGCCGCCCAGGTAGACCATCAGACCGGCGTGCGCGTGCCCGCCGCCAAGCGCGGAGCTCTTGTCGTTGCCGTCCCAGGGCGACTCGCCCGTGTAGTGCAGATGGTCGGCAATCGTGCGGAGGTCGTCGTACACGTGGGGGTTGAAGTGCTGGCCCGCCTGCCGCTGGTAGCGCCCGCCCTGGACGATGTGCCACAGGTGCGGGATCACGCACGCCTCGGTGATGGGATGCCCGAGGTCGGTGAAGTCGAGGCCCCACGGGTTGCTCAGGCCCTCGGCGTACACCTCGAACCGGTGCTTGGTCGGGTGGAAGCGCCAGATGCCGCCATTGATCCCGAGGCGTTCGTTCTCTGGTGTCCCCGGCACGCCGACGTGGCTGTTGGTGAACACGCCATGGGCGCCATAGAGCCAGCCGTCCGGCCCCCAGGTCAGGCTGTTGAGGGTCTCGTGCGTGTCCTCGTAGCCCCAGCCGTCCAGCATGATCCGTGGCGGCCCTGAGGGGCGGGGCTCGTCGCCGTCCTCCATCGGGATGTACAGCAGGTAGGGTGCCGCGCCGACCCAGACGCCGCCGAAGCCGACCTCGATGGCGCTGACGAGGTTCAGGTCGTCCTTGAAGATGGTCCGGCGGTCGAAGTGGCCGTCCCCGTCCGTGTCGTCGAACACGAGGATCCGGTCCTTGCCCTGACCTTCCGGTTGCCTGACGGGATAGGCGTAGGCCTCAGCCACCCAGATGCGGCCGCGATCGTCGATCGCAAACGCGATGGGCTGGCGCACGTCCGGCTCGCCCGCATAGGCATAGGCCTTGAACCCCTCCGGCATCGTGATCGCCGCGGCGGCCTCGAGCGGGCGCAGGCCGCGGAACGGCGCCGTGAGCCGCGGGTCCTCGCCGTCCTCCTCCTCCTCCTCCTCCTCGTCCTCGGCGTCGGCGGTCTGCCGCGGCCGCCGCTGCAGGTGCAGGAACGTGCCCTTCTTGTTGCCGATGACGACGTCGAGCAGCCCGTCGCGGTTCACGTCGCCGACGACCACCTGCGTGCCGACCCCCGAGTCGTCGTGGATCAGGCGCGGCACCCACTGCACGCTGGTGCCCTGGCGCACGAGCTCGAACCAGTAGATGACGGCCGGCGCGTTCGGTTCGGGATCGCCATCGCGCCCGTGGGCCCAGAACCGCTTGCCCGTGACGATGTCCTTCAGGCCGTCGCCGTTGATGTCGGCCAGCTCGATGGCGTGCACCTGCGAAAAGACGACGCCCTCGGCGCTTTCCTCGGGACGCTCGCCCATGATGAGGTGCCGCTCGAACGTGCCGTCGGCGCGCTGCTCCCACCAGGCCAGTCCGTAGCCGTGCGCCTCGAGGCTCCCGATGACGTCGGGGCGCCCGTCGCCGTTGACGTCGTAGGCGAAGTACTGGGCGCCCTTGCCGAAGTCCGCCCGGTAGTGCCGCCACACGGGATGTCCCTCCACCGACGCGGGCTGCTCCCACCAGCCGTTGCCCTCGATGATGTCGAGGCGTCCGTCGCCGTTGACGTCGCCCACGCCGAGGCCATGCGTGAAGTTGGACAGCTCGAGATCGGGCGAGATCGGCCTGAAGGTCCACGGTTGTGTCGGGTCGTCCGATGTCTGCTCCCAGTAGCCGAAGGCACCCGCGGAGTTGCAGACGATGCGCCGGCGGCCGTCGCCGAAGAGGTCGGTGTAGGTCGGCGACTCGTTGTCCACCCGCTCGGCCACGACGTGCCGCTTCCAGTGCCGATGGGCGCCGCGGGGGTTCTCGTACCAGGACGCGTCCTTGCCCGGGAAGCCGATGATCAGGATGTCGAGCCAGCCGTCGTCGTTGAAGTCGTCGGTGTAGGCGAAGAAGTTGTCCGAGTAGGCAAGCTCGGTGCCGAGGGCGCCCTCGAAGCCCGGGATGGTGGCCGTGGTGCCGTCCGGCCGCTTGCGCTCGAAGAACTCCGTGGCGGGGTAGTACTCGTACCGCGTCCGCAGCGACGGGCCCTCGTACCAGTACGGCCCCGAGATGACGTCGATCTGCCCGTCACGGTTGATGTCGCCGTACGTCGCGCCTTCGCTCCAGAAGTGATCGTCGAGCTGATACGTCTCGAACGTCGGCGTCCCCGCGGCGGGACCAGGGTTCTGGGCGACGGGGTGCATGCCCGGCAGGTGCGCGCTGGACACGACGGCGCCTGCCGAGAGCACGACGAGGATCGCGAGACGAGCGAATGACGCCTTGGCCTTGATGGGCACGGCCGAATCTCCCCCCTGAGCTGGATTGACGCGGTTCATCCTAGCGCAAGGACGGGATGGGGGGCAGCGGCGCTCCAGGCGTCGCGGCCCCCTGTCAAGCGGAACCGCTATCTGAGCCGGTCGTTGAGGGCCTTCACCGCGGCCGGGTCGAACTTGAACTTGCGGTCATAGGTAAGCAGGCCGTTGATCTCCTGCTCGACGTCGGTGATCTGCGTGTAGCAGATGCCGATGATGCCGGGCAGCCTGGCCAGCGCGTCATAGAGGCCCTTCAGGCGCTCGAAGGCCGCCTCTGCCGAGGGCTCGACGCCGGCGTAGCCCCACGCGCCCTCGGGGACGGGCGAGTTCGGGGCGCGGTACGCGATGCCGCCGAACTCGGAGAGGAAGACCGGCGCGCCGTTGTACTCGTAGCCCGGCACGAGCGCCGCCCGGCCGTTGTCCGGAATCCGGGCGCCCGGCTCGGTCAGGTGCTTGTACTTCTCGTACAGCTCGGTGCCGTCCCGGGCGTAGTCGTGGATGCCGAACAGGTCCGTCGTGTCGACGTGTTCCCACCCGTCGTTCTCGATCACGAGGCGCGAGCTGTCGATCGACTTGGTCAGCATGTAGTTGGCCTTGAGGTGCATCTGCTGCCGCGGGCTGCGCAGGTTCGGCGTGCCCCAGCTCTCGTTGATGGGGATCCACATGATGATCGACGGGTGGTTGACGTCGCGCGCCAGCACCTCGAGCCACTCGCGGGTGAAGCGTGAGACGTACTGGTCCTCGTACAGGTACGCGTTGGCCATCTCGCCGGAGATCAGGAACCCCATACGGTCGGCCCAGTAGAGGAAGCGCGGATCCTCCACCTTCTGGTGCTTGCGCGCGCCGTTGAAGCCCATGTCCATCGCGGCCTTGATGTCAAACTGCATGGCCTCGTCGGACGGCGGCGTCAGCAGGCTCTCGGGCCAGTAGCCCTGGTCGAGCACCATCTTCAGGTAGAGGCGCCGGCCGTTCAGCTGGATGCCGTGGGCGTCCCGCGTGATCTCGCGGTAGCCGTAGTAGGTGTGCACCGTGTCGAGCACGGTGCCGCCGCGGCGCAGCTCGAGCGCCACCGTGTAGAGGTTGCCCCGGCCGACGCCCCAGGCCTGCGGGTCGTGGACGCGCAGCGCCAGGCTCGCGCGCGGCCCTTCGGTAGTCGCGCTGCCGCTGGCCACCTCGGCGTCGTTGAACCGGACCGTCGCATGCAGCGACAGCCCGTCGGCCGGACGCGCGAGGCGTGCGTCGAACCGCACGGCGCCGTCCATCGAGGGCGTGATCCTCACCGAGTCGAGGTAGCTCTCGCCCGTCGCCTCGAGCCACACCGGCTGCCAGATGCCGGTCGTGCGCGTGTAGAAGATGCTCTCGGATTTCTCCTTCCAGTACTGCTTGCCGCGCGGGATGAAGCGGTCGGTCGGCGGGTCCCACGCCCGGACGACCAGGTCGTTGGCGCCCGGCCGGAGCAGGTCGGTGACGTCGAACCCGAATGGCGTGCTGCCGCCCTCGTGCTCGCCCAGACGCTGGCCGTTGAGCCACACGGTGGCGTGGTAGTCGACGGCGCCGAACTTCAGCAGCACGCGCCGTCCCTTCCACGCGTCGGGGATGGTGACGCTGCGCCGGTACCAGACCCACGGGTGGAACGACGTGTCGCCGATGCCGCTCAGCCGGCTTTCGAAGGCAAACGGCACGACGATCGTCCTGTCGAAGCTCCGGCCGGGCTCGTACCAGCGCTCGCGCAGCCCGACGTCGTTGTCGTCGAAGGCGAACTGCCAGGGGCCGTTCAGCGTCTGCCAGTCGCGACGCTCGAACTGCGGCTGGGGGAACTCGGGCCGGGGCACCGCGGGCTGCGCAAGCGCCGAGGACGCGGCGAGGACCATGGCGGAGACGCACGCCCGCACGGCGGAGAGAGACCGGGGGCACGTCCGGTTGCGCCGGAAGACACCAAGCAGCTGGGACATGGGGCGCAAGGTAGCACGAACCCGGCGGCCCGGAACCGCGAACGCTATAATTCAGGTTTGGCCGTTTCCCTGAAGAGGACACCGCGCACCGTGGCTGACTATTCCCCGCAGGACATCGAACGCAAGTGGCAGCAGCGCTGGGCCGACACCGGCGCCTTCGAGGTCGTCGAGGACCCGGCGAAGCAGAAGTTCTACTGCCTCGAGATGTTCGCCTACCCGTCGGGGCGCGCCCACGTCGGGCACGTGCGCAACTACATGATCGGCGACGTCGTGGCGCGTCTGAAGCGGATGCAGGGCTTCAACGTGCTGCACCCGTTCGGCTGGGACGCCTTCGGCCTGCCGGCCGAGAACGCGGCCATCAAGAACAACCTCCACCCGGAGGACTGGACCCTCGAGAACATCGCGTACATGAAGGGCCAGCTCCAGCGGCTGGGCATCAGCTACGCCTGGGGCCGCGAGCTGGCGACGTGCCTCCCCGACTACTACCGCTGGAACCAGTGGCTCTTCATCCGCATGTTCGAGCGCGGCCTCGCGTACCGGCGGCGCTCGACCGTCAACTGGTGCCCGAGCTGCCTGACCGTGCTGGCCAACGAGCAGGTCATCGACGGCACGTGCTGGCGGTGCGGCACGCACGTCACGTCGCGCGAGCTCGAGCAGTGGTTCCTGCGCATCACGGCATACGCCGAGGAGCTGCTGGACGGCACCACGCGCCTGCCCGACTGGCCCGAGAAGGTGCTGACCATGCAGCGCAACTGGATCGGCAAGTCGGAGGGCGTGCAGGCGACCTTCCCGCTCGCCGACGCCGAGGGCCGGCCGACGGCGGAGGGCATCGAGATCTTCACGACCCGCATCGACACGATCTTCGGCGCGACGTTCGTCCTGATTGCCCCCGAGCACGAGCTGGTCGAGCGGTTCGCCGCCGAGTCGGATGATCCGGCAGGCTTTCGGGCGCGCGCCGAGCGCTACCGCCAGCAGGACCGCCTCGGTCGCATCTCGGGCGAGGTGGACAAGGAGGGCTTCGACACCGGCCGCCGCGTCGTCAACCCGTTCACGGGCGAGACGGTGCCCGTGTGGGTTGCCAATTTCGTGCTGGGCGGCTACGGCACCGGGGCCATCATGGCCGTGCCCGCGCACGACGAGCGCGACTTCGAGTTCGCGCGCAAGTACGGGCTGCCGGTCGTGCCGGTGGTGGCGCCCGTCGGTGCCGACCCCCTGCCCGGCGAGGCCATGACCGAGCCGTTCACCGATGACGGCGTCAGCGTGAACTCCGGGGAGTTCAGTGGCAAGCCCACGCCGGAGGCGTGGGAGGCGATGGCCGCCTGGGCAGAGGCGCGGGGCATCGGCCATCGCACGGTGCAGTACCGGCTCAAGGACTGGGGCGTCTCGCGCCAGCGCTACTGGGGGACGCCCATCCCCATGATCCACTGCCCGTCGTGCGGCGTGGTGCCGGTGCCCGACGACCAGCTGCCGGTGGTGCTGCCGCGCGTCGTCGAGTTCAGCGGCAAGGGCGAGTCGCCGCTCGCGCAGCTGCCCGAGTTTGTCAACGTGACGTGTCCGAAGTGTGGCGGGGCCGCCCGCCGCGAGACCGACACGATGGACACGTTCTTCGACTCCTCCTGGTACTTCTACCGGTTCACCGACGCCGGCAACGCCACGGCGCCCTTCGACCCGGCGAAGTGCAACTACTGGGCCCCCGTCGACTTCTACAGCGGCGGCGTCGAGCACGCGATCCTGCACCTGATCTACTCGCGGTTCTTCGCGCGCGTGTTTCGCGACCTCGGCATGGTCGACCACGACGAGCCGTTTGCCCGCCTGCTCACGCAGGGCATGGTCCTCAAGGACGGGCAGGTGATGTCGAAGTCGAAGGGCAACGTCGTCGATCCCGACGCGATGATCGAGCGCTACGGTGCCGACGCGCTGCGGCTCTACGTGATGTTTGTCGCGCCCCCCGAGAAGGAGGTCGAGTGGACCGACACGGGGCTCGAGGGGAGCTATCGGTTCCTCGGGCGCGTGTGGCGGCTGGTCGAGCCGCTCGCGCCCGTGCTCGCCGCCGCGCCCGCGGATATTCCCGCCGAGCTGTCGGCCGACGAGCGCGCGCTGCGACGCCGGACGCACCAGACGATCGCGCGCGTCACCGACGACCTGTACCCGCGCGTCCACCTGAACACGGCCATCTCGGGGCTGATGGAGCTGGTCAACGAGCTGTACGCGTTCGGGGAGCGGACGGGCCTCTTCAGGCCGGGACGTCGTGCCGAGCAGCAGGACGGCGCGGGCCGCGTCCCGGACGTCCCCCCTGGCACGCTGGCCGTCGCCCGCGAGGCGATCGAGGCGCTCGTCCTGATGCTGTCGCCGTTTGCGCCGCACATGGCCGAGGAGCTGTGGGAGCGGCTGGGGCATGCCGACGGAGTGGTGGCGGCAGGCTGGCCGGCGCTCGACGAGGAGGCGGCAAAGGCCGAGGCGCTGACGCTGCCCGTCCAGGTCAACGGCAAGGTGCGTGGCCGCGTCACCGTGCCCGCCGACGCCGACGAGGCGGCCATCCGCGAGGCGGCCCTGGCCGACGCGAACGTCAGGGCACACACCGAGGGCAAGGACGTGGTGAAGGTGATCGTGGCGAAGGGCCGGCTGGTGAGTGTCGTCGTGAAGGAGGCCCGGTGACCGGCGCGGGACGTCGCGCGCGGACGACACGCCGGCACCTGCTGGCCGCTGGCCTGGCCGGCGTTGCCGGCTTTGTCTCGACGGCCTGCGGCTACTCGCTGGCCGGGCGTGGCAACTTCCTGCCGTCGTACATCCGCATCATCGGGATCCCGCAGTTCACCAACAACACGACCGTGTTCGACCTCGAGCGCACCATCACCGAGCGCGTCCGTACCGAGTTCATCGGCCGCGGCCGCTACCAGGTGGTCCCCGACACCGAGGGCGTCGATGCGGTGCTGAACGGCACGATCGTCGGCGTCGCACTCGAGCCGACCGGGTTCGATCAGAACAACCAGGCCACGCGGTACCTGTTCCGCATGACGCTCAGCCTCGAGTTCAAGGACGTCCGGGCCGACAAGGTCATCTGGGCCAACGCCGCGCAGCAGTTCGACGAGGAGTACGACCTGACGACAGGCACCGGCGCCACCGATCCCAGCGCGTTCCTCGGACAGGACCGGACGGCGCTCGACCGCGTGGCCAACGACGTCGCGCGCCGGACGGTGAGCGCCATCCTCGAAGCCTTCTGACGTGGCAGGCAAGCCCCTGACCCCCGACACGCTGCCCGCGCACCTCGCGCAGGGGCCCGCGCCCCTCTACCTCGTCGTCGGAGACGACGAGCGGGCGAAGGACGAGGCGGTGGCGGCGTTTGTCGCGCTCGTCGATCCGTCGCTCCAGGCACTCGACGTCGAGCGCTTCCACGGCGACGCCGATCCGGCGGCCGTCGTCGCGGCCGCCCGGACGCTGCCGATGCTGTCGGAGCGGCGCGTCATTCTCTACCTGCACGTGGAGCGGCTGTTCAAGACCCGCAGGAGGGCGGGCGCGCGCGACGACGATGGGGCCGACGCCGACGAGGAGTCGCGCGGCGACCTGGGCGTGCTCGAGGCGTACGTCACCGACCCGCAGCCGCCGAACGTGCTGGTGCTCGTGGCCACCGCCATCAACAGGACGATGCGCCTCGGCAAGCTGCTGGACAGGCACGCGGTGCTCGTCGACTGTCGCGGGTTCGACACCGAGGGCGTGCGTCCGGACGCCGCGCTGCGCGAGGCCATGCAGTTTGCCGTGAAGCAGCTGCGCAGGGCGGGCAAGAGCATCGACAGGGACGCGCTCGTCATGCTGGTGGAGCGCGCCGGTCCGAACGTGGGCCGCCTGCGCGGCGACGTCGAGCGCCTCGCCCTGTTTGTCGGCGACGCACCCTCGGTCACCGCCGCCGACGTGCAGGCCGTGGTCGGGGCGGCCCGGAGTCTCGACGACTGGGGCGTCACCAACGCCATCCAGGCGCGCGATGCCGCGGCGGCGCTGCGGCTGCTGGCGCTCGCGCTCGACAACGGCAGCGTGCCGTTCATGGTGCTCGGTCAGCTCGGGTGGTGGGTCCGCGCGAAGATGCCGCAGGTCGACCCGTCACGGGTGCCTGACGCCGTGCGTGCGGTGTACCGCGCCGATGGCGCGATGAAGTCGGGCGGGCAGCCGCGGGTCGTGCTCGAACGGCTGGTGGTGGAACTGTGCGGGCCGACGCGGCGGTCGGCCGGCGAGGGACGGGCGCCCGGGGCGCCTATGCGGAGGCCAGCGCGTTGAGACGCTTCGCGATGCGCGACTTGTAGCGCCCAGCGGCGTTGTCGTGGATGACGCCCTTGGCCGCCATCTTGTCAATCAGCGAGACCGTCTCGTTCAGCTGGCTTTTGGCGGCATTGGCATCGCCGTCGGCCAGGGCCTTGCGGATGCGCTTGAGCGCCGTCCGCAGCCGCGTCCGCGACTGGCGGTTGGCGTCCCGGTTCTGGATGCTCTGCTTGTGCGCCTTCAGCGCCGACTTGTGAGTGGCCACAACTAGTCCTCGTCCTCGCGTCAATGATGGGCGGCGCACTTCCGGCCGCCTGCAAACGTCGAAGTATAGCACGGCTGGCCCTGCCGGAGCCTACTCCCGGCCCTTGAGCCGGCGCAGCTCCCGGCGCTGGCGCTTGTCGGGCGACGCCACGGGCCCGCGCGGCCGCGTATCACGCAGCAGCTGCTGGAAGGCCAGCTCCTCCGGCGTCGGCGGGGGCGTCACGTCCTCGTACAGGAACGCGCGGGCGTCGGCCCTCGGCAGGTGCTGCGTCGCCGTTGCCCGGACGACGACGTGCTGCTTCCGGCCCATCGGGCGGGTGATCACGATGGCGTCGCCAGGGCGCACCTCACGGTTCGGGCGGCCTCGCGCGCCATTGACGTCCACCTTGCCGCCCTTGACGGCCTGCTGCGCTGCCGACCGCGTCTTGAACAGACACGCGACGTCCAGCCACACGTCGAGGCGGACGGGAGCGTCGCCGATGCCCGGCGGCACGTCGGCCGGCCGGCCGGCGTCAGCGTCGCGGCCCGGGGCGGCGCGGGAGGCCCCGGCGTCGAGGGGCGTGTGGCGGTCAGGCTGGGTGTCGGTTCTGCGCATGGGCGTCGCTCCTGCTATCGTGAAGCGTATGGGCTTCCTCGTCCAATGGTTCGTTGTCGCGATCGCCCTCGCGGTGACGGCGTACATCGTGCCCGGCGTGATCATCGAGTCGGGCGTGGCCCTCGCGGTTGCGGCGCTGGTCCTCGGCCTCGTCAACGCGCTGGTGCGGCCGATCCTCACGCTGCTCACGCTGCCCCTCACCATCCTCACCCTCGGGCTGTTCTACCTCGTCGTGAACGGGCTCGCGTTCGCCCTGGCGGCGGGGATTACACCCGGCTTCGACGTCACCGGCTTCGGCAGCGCCGTGCTCGGCGCCCTGCTCGTCAGCATCGTCAGCTGGGCGGTCGGCGCGGCGTTCAAGAGCTGACCGGATGCTGGGGACGCTGCTGAAGACGCTCGGCCTCGGAGGAGCCGACGACGGGGCGGTCGAGACGGAGACGGTGGGGGCGATTGCCGAGGCGATCGATGGCCTCTCGGCCGAACGTGCGCGGTTTGTCGCCGCGTTCGCGTACCTCCTGAGCCGCGTGGCCCTTGCCGACCACGAGGTGACGCCGGGCGAGCGCGAGACCATGGAGCGTCAGCTGACCGAGCTTGCCGGCAACCTGTCCGGGGCAGAGGCGGCCGACGCCATCGCACGTGCGGTGCGGGCGACAGGTCGCCACGGCGCGACCGAGGACTACCAGGTTGCGCGCGAGTTTGCCTCGCTGGCCACCGAGGAGGAGAAGCTGCGGCTCGTGCGCTGCCTGTTCGCGCTGTCGGCGCACCACGGGATCTCGACCTCCGAGGACAACGAGATCAGCCGGATCGCGACGGCGCTGCGCGTGGAGCAGCGGCAGGTCGCGAAGATACGCGCCGAGTTCCGGGGGCAGCTCAATACGCTGCGGGCGGGGACGGGCGGAGCTGAGCGCTGATCACGGGCGGCGGTGATCAGCGAGCCACGACGTCGTAGGCGCCGGAGGTGGGACGCACGTCCGTGAGGCGCATGACGAGGCGACCGTCCACTTCCTCCCAGACCTTGTAGATCACCGGGCGGCCCGGGCGGCTGCCAGCGGCCGGGATCTGCGTACGGCTGGCGATTCTTCGGACGTAGTCCTGCGTCTCGCGATAGGGCGGCACCTGCTGCCCGTACCGTTCCACGGCGCCGGGGCCGGCGTTGTAGGCCGCCAGCGCCAGACGCTCGTCCTTGAAGCGGTCGAGGAGGCGGGCCAGGTACGCGACGCCGCCGCGAATGTTCTGCGCCGGGTCCCACGGGTTGTCGACGCCCAGCTCCTCGGCCGTCGCCGGCATCAGCTGCATCAGGCCCATCGCGCCCTTGACCGAACGCGCCCGTGCGTTGAACCCCGACTCGACCTGAATCACGGCCCGGACCAGTTCGGGGCGGATGCCGTGCGCCGTGGCGTGGCGCTCGATCAGCTCGTCGTACAGCGACACGGTGTCGCCACGGCCAGCGGGCGCCGTCGCCTCGACGCGGCGGGTCGTGCGGTAGCCGGAACCGTGGACGGCGTAGGTTGCCACGTTGGGGTCGACGATGGGGCGGTCCGACAGGACGATGGTGCCCCTGGCGTCGCGGCCCATGTAGATCTGGGCCGACGCCTCGGCGGCCCCGCCCGCGAGGACGCCGAGGCTCCAGACGCTGGTCCAGACGAGGCGTGGTCCGATGCGCAGCATGCCGCGCACCTGAGCAAGAGCCGATCCGGACGGATCAGCTGGAAAACGGCGCCCCGGGCCGGGCCGCGTGGCCGTTCCTGCGACGGCGAGGCGTCAGGATCGTCGCGCAAACGACGATCCTGTCGCTAGCCGAGAACGCTCCTGAGCACGTCCGGCGCCTCGGCCAGCAGCTTGTCGATGTGTTCCGGCTGCTTGCCGCCCGCCTCGGCGAAGTCCGGACGGCCGCCGCCGCCGCCGCCGACGATGGGCGCGAGCCGCTTCACGAGGTCACCGGCCCTGACGCGGTCGGTCAGGTCCTTCGTGACCGACACGACCAGCGCGGCCTTGTCGTCGGTGCGCGCCGCCAGGACGACGACGCCTGACCCGATCTGCTGCTTGAGCTGGTCGGCCAGATCACGGAGCGCCGTGCGATCGAGGCCGTCCACCCGCCGCGTCTGGAGCGTCACGCCGGACACCTCGACACGGGTGGCGCCGTCGCCGCCCTGTCCCGTGGCGCCCATGGCGGCCCGCAGCTGCGCGTCGTGCAACTCCTTCTGAAGGCGCTTGACCTCCTGCTGGAGGCGGGCGACGGCCTCGGCGGCGTGCGCGGGCGTCGTCTTGAGCTCGTCGGCCAGGGCCACAAGGTGACGCCGCTCCTCGCGCAGGCGCTCCAGGGCGCTCGTACCTGTCAGCGCCTCGATGCGCCTGACGCCCGCGGCCACGCCGCCCTCCGAGACGATCGTGAACGGGCCGATCTCGCCGGTCGCGGCACAGTGCGTGCCGCCGCACAGCTCCAGGCTGAAGCCCGCGATGTCGACGACACGGACACGGTCGCCATACTTCTCGCCAAAGAGGGCCATGGCGCCGAGGGCCATCGCCTCCTCGGTGTCGCGCACCGTCGTGACGACGGTTGCGTTGCGCATGACGTGGTCGTTGACGAGCGACTCGATCGCGGCCAGTTCCTCGCGGGCGATGGGCGAGAAGTGCAGGAAGTCGAACCGCAGCCGATCGGGCGCGACCAGCGATCCCGCCTGCTTCACGTGCGGGCCGAGCACCTGGCGCAGCGCCGCGTGCAGCAGATGCGTCGCGGTGTGGTTGCGCCGGATGGCCTGGCGGCGATCCGCGTCGACTGCGGCCCGCACGCGCGCGCCGGCCGCCAGCGTGCCGTCGGTGACGCGCACGTGATGCACCCGCGGCCCGCCCGGGCGCAGCCGTGACATGTTCTCCACGCTGGCCGTGACGCCGTCGGCCGTCAGCGCGCCCGTGTCCGACACCTGGCCGCCGGCCTCGACGTAGAACGGCGTCCTGTCGAGGACCACGAACCCCGTCGCGCCGGCCGACAGCGACGCCGCCTGCCGGCGCGACTCGTCGAACACCGCCACCACCACCGCATCGTCGACGACGGTCGTGGTGTAGCCCTCGAACTGGTCCGGCACGGCCTCCACCTCCGCGCGCGCCGCGTCGGAGGCGTAGGTGAAGCCGGCCTGCGCGTCCATCTCGAACGCGCTCGACGCTCGTGCACGCTCGCGCTGCCGGGCCATCGCCGCCTCGTATCCCTCGCGGTCCACGGCCACCTGGCGCTCGCTGGCGAGGTCCTCGATGAAGTCGAGCGGCAGGCCGAGCGAGTCGTACAACCGGAACACCACGTCGCCCGGGATGGTCCGGCTCGACGACGACGCGGCGCGTTCGATGGCCTCTTCGAGTCGGCTCAGGCCGGACGTCAGCACTGCGTCGAAGCGGTCCTCTTCGGCGCGGATCACGCGGACGATGGCGTCGCGTCCGGCGCGCAGCTCGGGATAGGCGTCGTGCATCTCGTCGATGACGACGTCGGCCAGCTCGTGGAGGAACGGCTGCATGAGCCCGAGCTTCTTGCCGTGGCGCATGGCGCGGCGCATGATCTTGCGCAGCACGTAGCCCCGCCATTCGTTGCTCGGCACGACGCCGTCGCCGATGAGGAAGGTCATCGCGCGGACGTGGTCGGCCACCACGCGCATCGAGATGCTGGCCGGGTCGTCGCCGCCGTACGGCGTGCGCGAGAGCCGCGACGTCGCCTGGAGGAGCGGCTGGAACAGGTCCGTGTCGTAGTTGCTCTCCACCGACTGGAGGATCGCGGTGATGCGCTCGAGGCCCATGCCCGTGTCGATCGAGGGCGCGGGCAGCGGCAGCAGCGTGCCGTCCGCCTGGCGGTCGAACTCCATGAACACGATGTTCCAGATCTCGAGCATCGACCCGTCGTCGCGGACGTAGTAGATCTCGGAGCAGCGTCCGCAGGGGCCGGTCTCGCCCATCTGCCAGAAGTTGTCGTCGACGCCGAGCGCGCCGATGCGGTCATCGGGCAGGAACTTCTGCCAGAGCGCGTAGGCCTCGTTGTCGCGCGGCACGCTGGCGTCGCCCTCGAAGACCGTGGCGTAGAGGCGGTCGGCGGGCAGCTTCCAGACCTCGGTCAGCAGCGTCCACGCATACGGAATTGCGTCGGCCTTGAAGTAGTCGCCGAACGAGAAGTTGCCGAGCATCTCGAAGAACGTGTGGTGGCGGTGCGACGGCCCGACGTTGTCGAGGTCGTTGTGTTTGCCGCTCACGCGCAGGCACTTCTGTGCCGTCGTCGCGCGCTGGTAGTCGCGGCGCTCGCGCCCGAGAAAGACGTCCTTGAACTGGTTCATCCCGGCGTTGGTGAACAGCAGCGTCGGGTCGTCGGCCGGGACGAGCGGCGCGCTCGGGACGAGGCGATGCCCGTTCGACTGGAAGTACTCGAGATAACTGCGGCGAATCTCGCGCGACGTCATAACGTCCCATTGTATGGCGCGGGGTCAGGTCTCGGCCACGCCGTTTGCGGGGTCAGGTCTCGATTACACTTGGTGGCCATGTCTGCCACCCTCACTCGCGCGCTCACCCTCGCGGCCCTGCTCGGCGCGGCGGCGGCTGCCCCCGCGGCCGGCCAGTCGAGCCGCGTCCCGGCCAACATTCCCGCGAGCCCGTCCTACGACGTGCGGCGCGCGCCAGACGCACACGGCGACCTCCTGGCCGCCGCCGACGACGCCTGGGCGCGTGCGCAGGTGATCAGCTGGGGGCCAGCCCCCTACGAGACGCGCTTCCGCGCGCTCTGGAGCGCCGCCGGCCTGTACCTCCGGTGGGACGCCGACGACCCGGCGCCCTGGCACACGATGACCAATCGCGACGACCATCTCTGGGAAGAGGAGGTCGTCGAGATCTTCATCGACCCGTCCTGGAAGGGCACCGGCTACTGGGAACTCGAGATCAGCCCCGCGAACGTCGTCTGTGACGTGCGGATGGTGGACGTCTACCCCAACGTGACGTCGGACCTGACCTGGGATCACGAGGGACTCGAGACGAGCGTCAGGCAGGAGGCCGGCCCGGACGGCAAGCCCGCGCGCTGGATTGCGACGGCGTTCGCGCCGTGGACCGGGTTCGCGAAGCTGCCGGTCGACGCGTCCGTGTCGCTGCCGCCGCGCCCTGGCGATGTGTGGGGCTTCAACGTGTTCCGCATCGAGCGGCCGCACGGGCCCGCCGAGCCGCGGAAGGGCAACGTGTCGGTCGCCTGGTCGCCCACGGGGAAGCCGAGCTTCCACGTGCCGGACGCGTTCCGGCGCTTCACGTTCGTCGCCAACTGACGCACCCGGGCCGCGGCGGGCCGCAGTGCTGCGGGCGGTCAGGCTCCGTCGTCTGACGAGGCGGGCTCCTGCCTGCGACGGACGGCGCCGACGGCTGCGTCGAGGTCGAAGCCCTGTCGCACGAGGTACGCGATCAGCCGCCTGGCGTGCGCGGGATCGGTGACGGGGCCGCGTACGCGCCGTGACAGCGCGGCCTCGAGGACGGCATCCTCCGGATGCTCGGCGAACCCTGCGGCGACGGCTTCGCGCGCCGCGTCGCCCTCGATCCCCATCGCCTCGAGGGCGCGTCTGATCCGCCCGGGACCGCGACGCTTGACGACGACCTCCGTCCGTGCGAACGCGCGAGCCGCGCGCGCGTCGTCGAGCGCGCCTTCACGCTGGAGGCGCGCGAGGGCGGCGTCGATGGCTTCCGTGTCGCAGCCTCGCCGGCGCAGCCGATCGCGCAGCTGCCGCGTCGTCAGCTCGCGCCGCCCGAGGGCCGCGAGGGCGTAGGCATACGGGTCAGGAGGCGTCCGCTCGCGCACGCCACCAGTGTACGTCCGCGCGGGAGCCTGTCGGCCGGCGTGCCTGCCCGCGCGTCCGAGAGCGCGTCATCCCCACGCGTGGCGGCCAGCGCCTGTATCCGCGCGTCGGCGCGTCGCCCGGCGCACGCCTGCGCCAGGGCCTACTGCCCGAAGCGCATGACTTCCGGCATCGTGTTGCTGACGGCCGCGGCCTGGAGCATCTCGTCACGCGAGATGTCCGCCGTCGTCGACACGCCCTGCACCTTCAGCTTGAATTCGTCCTTGTTGGACGCGTAGCGGAGCGCGTCCTCGTAGGTGATGGTGCCGTCCTTGTAGAGCAGGAAGAGGTGCTGGTCGAACGTCTGCATGCCGTACTGCGAGGTGCCGGCCGCGATTGCGCCGTGGATCAGGTGCGTCTTGTCCTTGTCGGCGATGCACTCGCGGATGAACGCCGTGCTCACCATCACCTCGACGGCCGCCGTCCGGCCGGTGCCGTTGGCGCGCGGGATGAGGCGCTGCGAGATGACGGCCTTCAGCACGCTCGCCAGCTGGAGGCGAATCTGGCGCTGCTGGTGCGGCGGGAACACCGCGACGATGCGGTTGATGCTTTCCGGGGCGTCCAGCGTGTGCAGCGTCGAGAAGACCAGGTGGCCGGTCTCGGCCGCCAGCAGCGCGGTCTCCACCGTCTCGAGGTCGCGCATCTCGCCAACGAGGATGACGTCGGGGTCCTGGCGGAGCGCCGACCGCAACGCGTAGGCAAACGATTTCGTGTCGACGTTGATCTCGCGCTGGTTGACAAACGACCGGTGGTCGCGGTGAAGGTATTCGATTGGATCCTCCACCGTGACGATGTGGGCGGCGCGCGTCTGGTTGATGTGGTCGAGCATCGCGGCCAGCGTCGTGCTCTTGCCGGAGCCGGTGGTGCCCGTCACCAGCACGAGCCCGCGTTCCTCGGACGCGATGCGGCGGAGCACCCCGGGCAGTTCGAGCCCCTCGATGGACGGCACCTGCGTCGGGATGACGCGGATGACGAGCGAGATCGTGCCGCGCTGCGTGAACACGTTGCAGCGGAACCGGCCGAGGCCGGGGATGCTGTAGGCGACGTCGATCTCCTGGTTCGCCATGAAGTGCTTGCGCTGCTCCACGTTCAGCACCGTCGCCGCCATCGTCTCGGTGTCGTCGCGTTCGAGCCGGCGCTCCTCGCTGGCGGGGACGAGAGAGCCGTCGACGCGCATCATCGGATGGCTGCCGACTTTGATGTGGAGGTCCGAGGCGCCGCTGCGGACGGCGTGCGTGAGCAGGTCGTTCAGGTGCATCGAGGTTCCCCGGCGGACGGAAGGCCGCTGCTCCTGAATCGGCCGCGGCCGGCAGGCGCTTGAGCCCGCAGGGGAGAGCAGGGCCGAGGTGGCAGATTCTGCGACGTCCGCGCGGCGGGACGTGACCCCGGAGGCCCCGATTCCGAGACCTGACCCCGAACCGGGCCGAATCGAGACCTGACCCCCGGGACGCTACTGCTGCTCGCCGCAGAAGGGGCAGCGGGTGGCCAGCGTGTGCAGGGGACGCCGGCAGTGCCAGCACGAGCGCGCGGATTCGCGGTCGTGGTAGCGCACGGCCCGCGGCGGGGGAGGCACGCCTCCGCGGGCCGGATGCGGCGCGGTGTCGGGCGGGAGGTCGACCACGGCGCGGGGCATCGGCGTGCCGAGGATCACCGGCTTGGCCGCCAGCAGGTCGTCGAGCAGGTCGGAGGCACGCGTGTAGCGATCGGCCACCTGCGGCGCCAGCGCCTTCATGACGATGTCGTTCAGGCGCCGCGGGATGATCGGGTTCTTCAGGCGGGGCGGCGTCACCAGCTCGCCCGTCAGCAGCCGCCCGAGCTGCGAGGGCGGCGGCGGATCGTAGGGCAGCTCGCCGGTGAGCATCTGGTACATCGTGACGCCCACCGAGTAGAGGTCGGACGCGAACACGGCCTTCCCCTGGAACTGCTCGGGCGCCATGAAGGCCGGGCTGCCGATGACGGTCGTCCCGTGCGCGGCAATCTCGAGGAAGCGCGACGTGCCGAAGTCGGCCACCTTGACCACGCCCGTATCCGAGACCAGCACGTTGGCCGGCCGCAGGTCGCGGTGGATGACCCCCTGCTTGTGCGCGTGGTCCACCGCGTTGGCAATCTGCACGGTGAAGTCGAGCGCCCGCGGCAGGTCGAGCGGCCCCTCCGCCTCGAGCACGCTCTCGAGCGTCTGCCCGGGCACGTACTCCATCACGATGAAGAAGATGTCGTCCTGCTTCTCCGCCGTCGTGATGGCAACGATGTTGGGATGATTGACGCTGGCCAGCAGCCGCGGCTCGCGCAGCAGCTCGCTGAAGTCGAGATTCTGGCGGTGCGGCACCTTGATGGCCACCTGCTTGTCGAGCCAGGTGTCACGTGCGAGGTAGACCGTGCCGAATCCGCCGCTGCCCAGGGGAGAGAGGATGCGATACTTGCCGAGGGTTTGGCCCTTGAACAGCATGCCGCCCGCTGAGTATACGCGAACTGCCGCGCCGCTCCCGTCGTGCCGCCCCGCTTCCACGCTCCCGCCCTCGCTCCGGACGTGACCCGCGTCACGCTCGACGCCGACCAGAGCCGGCACCTGAGCCGCGTCCTGCGCCTGGGACACGGCGACACGGTCGAGGTCTTCGACGGCCGCGGGCGCATGGCCGTCGCGCGCGTGGTCGATCCAGACACTCGCGCCGCGACGGTCGAGGTCGTCGGCGACGCCCCGGCCCAGCCGGAGGCGCCGGTGCCGCTCGTGGTCTGCGCCGCGCTGCTGAAAGGCGATGCCATGGACGCCGTCGTACGCGACGCCACGGTGCTCGGCGCCACGCGCATCGTGCCGATGTCCACGGCGCGCACCAACGTGCCCGCCTCGCGCATCGGCGCCGGGCGCCTCGAGCAGCGATGGACGCGCGTTGCCGTCGCCGCGGCCAAGCAGTGCGGCCGCGCCCGCGTGCCCGACATCGCGCCGGTGCGCCAGGTGGCAGAGGTCATTGGCGACGCCGCCTGGCGCCGCTGGGATCGGCGGTTGCTCGTCGAGCCCTCGCGTGTCGCGACCGTGACGAGCGCGCAGGTGAGCGGACCTTTCGAAGGTCCGTCGGCGTCCTCACGCCACGCCGACGCGTCGTGTGAGGGGCTGGTGGTGGCGATAGGTCCCGAAGGCGGCTGGACGGGAGAGGAGGTGCGCGCCGCCCTCGACGCCGGCTGGCACGCCTGGAGCCTCGGCCCGTTCACGTTGCGCGCGGAGCAGATGGCGCTTGCCGCCCTCGCGGTCGTCCGTTACGGCTGGCTCACGGCGCCTCCGGACACACCCTGACGCAGCACCAGCGCTACCCATCCCTCTTCCTCGAGCTGCTGCTCGACCTCGCAGCCGGCAAATGCCTGGGCGACCCACGGCGCTTCGTCCTCGGTGAAGCCGCTCAGGATGGCGCGTCCTCCGGGCGCGACGAGGCGCGTGATGGCGTCGGCCTCACGACGGAGCAGCGCGCCGGTGAGGTTGGCAAATACGAGCGCAGCGGGGCGCAACGCCGGATCGTCGAGGCCCGTCTGCCGCAACTGCACTGACGACCCGGCACCGTTGCGCCGGATGCTGTCGCGGGCGGCGTCGATGGCGTCCTGGTCCGGATCGACCCCGAGCGCCCGCGCGGCGCCGCGACGCACCGCGGCAATCGCGAGGACGCCCGAGCCCGTGCCGACGTCCAGGACGTCGAGGCCGCGGACGTCGAGCAGCTGGAGCGCGCGCAGGCACAGGCGCGTGGACTGGTGATGGCCGGTGCCGAACCCGGTTGACGGCTCGATCTCGATGACGTCGGGACGCTCGCCTTCGGGCAGCGATGCGATCCCGGCGCGCACGCGCGCCACATCCCACGGCGGGGAGACGACGATCGCGTCCACCTGGACGGCGGGCAGGTCGGCCTGCGAGCGGGCAGCCCACCCGTCGTCCGGCACGTCGCACGCCGAGAGCTGCCCGCCGGCGGCCCAGGCCGACGACGACAGCGCGGCGAGCAGCGCGTCGCGCGCGGCCGCGTCCTGAAAGTAAAGGCTTACGCCACCGGCATCCTCGTCGAGGCCGATGACGCCCGCGCCGTCGATGTCCGCGAGCAGGCGCTCGCGCTCGTCGTCAGAGAGCGCGGCGTGCCGGTCGAGACGGAGCGCAGGCCAGGTACGGGGCGTGTCAGCCACGGCAGGCCACCCTCGGCATCATCCGAAGATGTCCTTCACGCGCTCGAAGAAGGGCTTGTCCTCGTCCTCGCCCTCGTGAGCCGAGCGGGCAACGCCGGTTTCCTCCGGGAGGTGCTTGCGCAAAGCCTCGAGCGCCGCGCGCAGCTCGCGCGACGGCTTCTTCGGCACGATCACCGACACCGTGACGTACATGTCGCCGACGCCGCGGCCCGACACGTTCGCGATGCCCTTGCCCTTCAGGCGGAACGACTTGCCGGCCGGCGTCCCCTCGGGAATGGTCAGCGTCGTCGTGCCGCCGCCGAGCAGCGGCACCTCGATCGTCCCGCCGAGCGCCAGCGTCGTGAACTGCACGGGCATCTCGACGTAGAGGTCGTCGTCCTCGCGGCGGAACAGCGGGTGGTCGGCCACGTGGACGACGACGTACAGGTCGCCCGGAGGGCCGCCGTTGGTGCCGTGCTCGCCCTCGCCCACGAGGCGCAGGCGCTGACCGGTGGCAATGCCGGGCGGGATCCTCACCGTGATCCGGCGCTCCTGCGTCACGCGCCCGGCGCCGCGGCAGGTGCTGCAGGGGGAGGTGATGACGCGCCCCGTGCCGCGGCACGTGCCGCACGGGCGGGCGACGGTGAAGAAGCCCTGCTGGAAGCGCAGCTGGCCGGTCCCGCGGCACTGCGCGCAGGTCTCGATCGACGTGCCAGCCGCGGCCCCCGTGCCCCGGCACGACTCGCAGGTCTCCTCGCGTGGGATCTGGAGGGTCGTCTCGTGGCCGAACGCCGCCTGCTCGAACGGCACCTCGAGGTCGTAGCGCAGGTCGCTGCCACGTCGCGGGCCGCTCCGGCGACGGCCGCCTCCGAACACGTCGCCGAAGCCGAAGATGTCGCCCAGGCCGCCGAACAGGTCGCCGAAGTCGGCAAACACGCTCGGGTCGAACGCCGGCCCGCCGCCTCCAGGGCCGCTCACCCCCGCATGGCCGTAGCGGTCGTAGAGCGCCCGCTTCTCCGGGTCGCCGAGCACGGCGAAGGCCTCGGCGGCCTCCTTGAACTTCTCTTCGGCCGAGGGGTCGTTCGGGTTGCGATCGGGATGGTACTTGAGCGCCAGCTTCCGGTAGGCGCTCTTGATTTCCTTCTCGGAAGCCGTCCGGGGGACGGCGAGCACCTCGTAGTAGTCGCGCTTAGCCACGCGTGGCCACCCTCACCAGCGCGGCGCGCAGCAGGCGGTCCTTCAGCAGGTAGCCGCGCCGCAGCTCCTCGATGACCTCACCTTCCTCGTGCGTGTCGCTCGTCACCTGCTCGATGGCCTCGTGCACGTTCGGATCGAACTGCGTGCCGACCGCCTTGATCGGACGGGCGTGGAACTTCGTCAGCAGGTCGAGGCACTGCTGGCGAATCAGCTCGAGGCCCTCGGCGTGCGCGATGACGACGGGCTCGTCGGAGGCCATCGCCGCGTCGATGGCCCGCTCGATGTCGTCGATGATGGGCAGCAGCTCCGTCAGGACCTCGCCGGCCGCGTGGTCGAGCAGCTCCCGCCGCTCGCGCTCCGTGCGCCTCCGGTAGTTGTCGAACTCGGCCGTCTGTCGCAGGAGCCGCTCGCGCAGCTCGTCGCGTTCCTGTTGCAGCGCCGTCAGCTCGTCGCCGGCGCCAGGCGCAGGCGCATCCTGCGTCACGGGGTCCGACGGGGCGTCGCCGTCGAGGCGCGTCTCGTCCGTCGAGGCCTCGTGCGTGGTGTCGTTCATGCCTGTTCTCCGGGGGTACTGCTGCCGATCAGCACGCGCGTGACGGCGCGCGAGGCACCGTCAACGGCGGCAATCGACCGTGAATATCGCATGCGTGTGGGGCCGATCACGCCCAGCACGCCCTGTCGTCCGTTGTCCTCGTAGGTCGAGGCCACGAGGCTGAAGTCGCGCAGCTCCGGGTCGCTGTGCTCCGTGCCGATCACGACGGTCACGCCAGACCCGTCGAGGTACTCCGAGAGGATCCGCACGAGACGGTGCTTCTCCTCCATCATCGCCAGCAGCGTGCGCAGCGTCGTCAGCGGCACCTGCATCTCTTCGTCCTGGTCGGCGTCGATGAGTGACGACGTTCCGTGGACGAACAGCTGCGCCTGCGACCCGACGTCGTCGAACGTGTCGCCCGCGAGGCGCAGCGCGCGGGCGAGCAGCCGATCGTACAACGCGCGGTCTTCCTGGAGCCTGTCGATCACCGACTGCCGGATGGCGGCCAGCGTCCGGCCCGCGTATTCGGCGTTCAGGTAGTTGGCCGCCTGCGCCAGCTCCGAGGGCCCGATCGCCTCGTCGAGCTCGATGAGCTTGTGCGTCACCTGGCTGGAGCCCGACACGACGACCACCAGCACGCGCCTCGCGTCGAGCGAGACGAAATCGATGTGCTTCAGCGTGGTGGCGTCGGTGGCCGGGCCGAGCGCGAAGCCCACGTGCTGTGACACGCGCGACAGCTCGTGCGAGACGCTGTCGAGCAGCGTCTCCTCGAGGCCGCGCGCGTTGCGCAGGCGGCGCTCGAGCGTCGACAGCGGCCGCTGCGGCCGCCGGCTCTGCAGCAGCAGGTCCACGTAGAACCTGTAGCCGAGATCGGTCGGCACGCGCCCCGCCGACGTGTGCGGCTGCCGGACGAAGCCGAGCTCCTCGAGCCGGGCGAGCATGTTGCGGACCGTGGCCGACGACACGCCCAGCCCGCTCTCGCGGGTGAGCCGCAGCGACGACACGGGTTCTCCGCGCTCGATGTAGCTGCGCACCAGGGCAGCCAGCAGACGCTGGAAGCGTTCCGGCAGCTCGGCTGCCGACGTGCGGCGGGAGGATTCGCGCTCAGACATTTAGCAGTCGGCACAGGCGAGTGCCAATTGTCATTATACCGTTATACCGAAGGCCCTCCCCATCACCGGAAAAGGCAGGGTCCGGCACAGCTTACCGGGAGAGGCCGGCGCGCGTCAGCACGCGCGACGCCTGCTGCCGCGCCGCGGCGACGATGGCCTCTGCGTCCATGGTCGAAGGGACGCCGCCGTCGACGAGCACCCGGCCGTCGACGATGGTCGTGCGGACGTCCGTGCCGCGGCACGCGTACACCAGCGCCGCGTAGGGGTCGTCGGTGGGGACGACGTGCGGGCCCGAGACGTCCACGCAGATGACGTCGGCGCGGTACCCTGGCGAGAGCTGGCCGATCTGGTCGTCGAGGCCCAGCGTGCGGGCCCCAGCGCGCGTGGCCATCCACACGACGTCACGGGCGCGCAGCGACCCCGGGCCCGAGCGCATGGCCTGGAGCGTGGCCGCGAGGCGCATCTCCGCGAACATGTCGAGCCGGTTGTTGCAGGCGGCGCCATCGGCGCCCAGCGACACGGTGACGCCGAGGCGCCGGAGCTCGGTGACGGGCGCGATACCCGATCCGAGCTTCAGGTTGCTGCCGGGGCAGTGCAGGGCGCGGACGTCATGCTCGGCCATGAGCGCCTGTTCATCGGCGTCCACCCAGACGCAGTGCGCCGCGCAGAGTCGTGGCGAGGCCAGCCCGACCGCCGCGAGGTAGGCCATGTTGCCGAGCCCCGTCTGCTCGCGGACCAGCGCCACCTCCTCGAGCTGCTCGGAGGCGTGCGTGTGGACGAGCAGTCCTTCGCGCGCCGCGACGTCGGCCACGGCCTCGAGCATCTCGCGGGTGCACGACACGGCGAAGCGGGGCGCGAGCGCCACGCGCAGGCGATCGTCGGCGGCGCCGTGCCAGCGCCGGTGCAGGGCGAGCGAGGCGCTGATGCCCGGCGCGACGTCCTCTGTCAGCCGGGCGGGGGCCCCGTCGCCCCGGTCCATGAGGCACTTGCCGATCGTCGCGCGGAGGCCCGTCGGCACGAGGGCCTCGAACACGGCGTCCGTGTCGTGCACCGTCTCCATCGTCAGCACCGACGTCGTGCCGGACCGCAGCAGCTCGAGCGCCGCGAGCTCCGCGCTCGCCCGCAGTGACGCCTCGTCGTGCGCGGCCTCGAGCGGCCAGATCCGCTGCCGCAACCAGGCGAGCAGCGGCAGGTCGTCGGCCATCCCGCGAAAAAGTGTCTGGCACAGGTGGACGTGGGTCTGGATGAAACCGGGCAGGACGAGGCAGCCGCTGGCGTCGATGCGGCGCACGTGCGGGTTGGCGGGCGCGACGCCGCCCACCTGGATGATACGGCCGCCGTCGATCACGACGGGGCCCGACACCACCTCCATGGCGTCGTTCATCGTCACGACGAGTCCGTTCTCTATCGCGATCACGTCATGTCCCCGAGCGGGCCGCGTGTGTGCCGTTGCGTCCCGGCAGGATCGTAGCGTCACTCACACGGTCTACGCGACGACGCCGGAACCGCCCGGCGATTCCGGGACGGGTTCAGCGGTCCGGGGACGGACCGGCGAGCGAGGATGGCCCGCGGAGCAGGGACGGCTCGGGGAGCGAGGACGGATCGAGGAGCGAGGACGGACCGGAATGGAGGACGGCTCGGAGAGGAGGACGGCTCGGAATGGAGGACGGCTCGGAGAGCCGTCCCTACCGGGGTGGGGTCCAGCGGAGCGGAGCGCCGGCGTGCGGCTCCGCCATCCTGCCGCGACGATGCGCGACGAGCTCGGCGACGATGCTGACGGCGATCTCCTGCGGCGTGACGGCGCCAATGTCGAGGCCGATGGGCGCGTGCACGGCCTCCAGGGCCGCACGGTCGAGGCCCTCGGCCTCCAGCAGCCCGTAGAGCCGCGCGACCTTGGCGCGACTGCCGATGAGGCCCACGTAGCCCGCCTGCTTGCGGACCGCCTCGCGCAGCGTCGCGAGGTCCTCACGGTGTCCGCGCGTGACGACGACCAGGTAGTCACGCGGGCGGACGGGCGCGCCGGTAAGCCACGCGGGAATCTCCGCCACCTCGACCGACACGTCGGCGGGAAAGCGGGCCGGGTCGGCAAAGCTCGCGCGGTCGTCGACGACCGTGACAGCGAAGCCGACGAGCGAGGCGAGGTGCGCGACGTGGCGGCCCACGTGGCCGGCGCCGAGCACGTAGACGTGCGGCTCCGGCAGCAGGGGATCGATGAAGACGTCCATCTGGCCTCCACAGACGAGGCCGCGCTCCTCGGCGAAATCGTCGTTGAGGTCGTAGCGCACCAGCGAGCTGCGGCCGGTGGAGAGCGCGAGGCGGGCCTTGCCGGCGGCGTCCTGCTCGTAGCAGCCGCCGCCAATCGTCCCGAGGACGGTGCCGTCCTCGTAGACGAGCATGCGCGCGCCGACTCGCTGCGGTGTCGAGCCCTGCGCGCGCACGATGGTCACCAGCGCCACCGGACGTCCGGCTGCGAGAGCCTCGTCGATGGCGCCGAACAACGACCTGCCGGTGGTCACATCAGTATCTCGACCTTGCCCTTCGCCTTGAGCGACTGCACGAACTGCTGGGCGAGCTCCTGCTGCTTCTGCTGCCGCAGCGCCATCGCGATGCGGTCGTTGACCTCGGCGAGCGGCACCGTCCGGGCCGGGCGGTGATCGGTGACCTTGATGATGTGGTAGCCGAATTCGCTCTCGACGATGTCGCTGACCTGGCCGGGCTTCATGCCGAAGGCGACGTCCTCGAAGGCCTTGACCATCTGACCTCGGGGAAAGAAGCCGAGGTCGCCGCCGCCGGCCGCGCTGCCATCCTGCGAGTGCTGCTGCGCCAGCGCGGCGAAGTCGCCGCCGGCCTTGACCTGGGTGAGCAGCTCCTGCGCGCGGGTGCGCGCCGCCTGCTTCACGTCCTCGGCGGCACCGGGCTCGAGCTTGATCAGGATGTGGCTCGCGCGCACGGCCTCGGGCTGCATGAAGAACTGCGGGTTGCCCTTGTAGAACGCCTCGATGTCCTGCGCGTCCACCGCGGCCTTCGGCTCGACCTCGGCCACGAGGAGCTTGTCGACGGTGAGCCGCTGCCGCGCTTCCTCGCGCAGGTCGTTCTCGGTCATCTGCCGCGCGCTGAGCGCCTTGGCGAACGTGTCCTGGTCAGGCGCCTGCGCCTTCATCTCGGCGATGCCGCGCGCCACTTCCTCGTCGGTCGCCTTGATGTTGCGGGCGGCCGCCTCCTGCTCGAGCAGCTTGACGTCGATCAGCTGGTCGAGCACGCCGCGGTAGATCTCGGCGCGGCGCTCGGGCGGGACCGTGCCGCCCGCGTTCAGCTCGAGGTTGCGGATGGCGCGCTCGAGCTCGGCCTTCTGGATGGGCTCGCCGTTCACGCGCGCCACCACGTCGGGCAGGACCTCGGGCAGGGGCTTGACCGGTTCCGGCGCCTCGGCGTCGGCTGCGGCCTCGCCGGCGGCGGGCTCCTGGGCGGTCGTGTCGGCCTGCCCCGTCGTGGCCGCGGCTGCGGCCGTGTCGTTGCGGTTGCAGGCGACGCCCAGCGTGAGGGCGATGAGGACGGGGACGGCGTACTTCAAGTTGATTCCCTTGCTGCCCGCGGCCATTCGCGGGTCGATTGCAAGCCTTCAGTATACGGGAAGTCTATGGCGGGCCGGCGGCGCCCACAAGCTGAGACGCCGGAGGGATTCGCGCGGTCGGCGCCGACAGCCAGGGCATCTGCGGCAGCATGCCATCCGGCAGGCCGTGGTAGTGCTGGCAGACAAACTGCGGCTCGGTCCCGACGAGAAACGCCTCGTTGATGCGCGTCTCGCAGAAGGGACCCGCGCGCTGGCCGGTCTCGGCGTCCACCTCCACGAAGGTGATGCCGTCGGGGACGCTGAACGGTTGCGTTCGATGTCCCGCCAGCGCCCGCTTCATGAAGTCGGTCCACATCGGCAGCGCTGCCTGCGAGCCCGAGAGGCCGACGGGCGTGTTGTCGTCGAGCCCCACCCACACCACCGTCAGGAGCTCGGGCGTGAAGCCGATGAACCACGCATCGCGCAGGTCATTGGTCGTGCCGCTCTTGCCGGCGGCATCCAGCGTGAAGCCCGCCCGGCGCGCGCCACCGCCAGTGCCCTCGTTGAGGACGCTGCGCATCATGTTCGTGACGAGGAACGCCGCGGCGGGCGAGACGACGCGGCGGGACGCCGGCGCGGCCTGGGGCAGCGTACGGCCATCCACGGTGACCGCCGAGACCGCCCGCAGCGGCTTGAGCTCGCCCTGGTTCGGGAACACCATGTAGGCCTGTGCCATCTCGAGCGGCGTGGTCTCGAAGACGCCCAGCGTGATCGACGGATAGGGACGAACGGTCCCGTCGCCGCTGATCGCCCGCCACAGCCTGGCGATGCGGTCGTAGCCGGTGAGCTCGGCCATCTGGATCGTCGCGAGGTTCCGGGACCGCGCGAGGGCCCGCCGCGCGGTGATCGGCCCGTCGTACTCGCCGTCGTAGTTGCCGGGCGCCCATTCCTGGTCGTTCACGAGGAACGTGATCGGCTCGTCCTCGACGATGGTCGCCGGCGTCAGGTCGGTGCGGCCTTCCTCGAGCGCCGTCTCGAAGGCGGCGAGGAACACGAACGGCTTGAACGTGGACCCGGGCTGCCGCTTCGCGCTGGCCGCCCGGTTGTACTGCGACCGCTGGTACGAGCGTCCGCCCACCATCGCGAGCACGTCGCCCGTCCGTGGATCGATGGCCACGAGCGCGGCCTGAAGGGGGCCGCGCTGGCGCCTCCGTCCGGACAGCCGCTTCTCGAGCGCCTCGATCCCGTCGCTGACCACGTCCTGCGCGAGGCGCTGGAGATGGAGGTCGAGCGTCGTGTGCACCTCGATGGCCGACGTGGACGCGCGCAGCGTCACCTGGTCGGCAATCTGCTGCGTGACGTAGTCGACAAAGTAGGGCGCCTCCGCGTCCACGCTCTCGGCCGACGTGACAAGCGCCGTCTCGGCCGCCGCGGCCGCCGCCTCCGGCGTCAGGTAGCCGGCCTCGACCATCGTCTGGAGGACGACGTTGCGCCGCTCGCGCGCACGCTGTGGATGGCGTGACGGGGAGTAGACGGCCGGCGACTGGATGACTCCCGCCAGCGTCGCCGCTTCGGGCAGCGTGAGGTTGCTGACGTCCTTGCCGAAGAACATCCGGGCGCCCTCGGCCACGCCGTGGACGGCGAACGACCCGCGCTGCCCCAGGTACACGTCATTCAGGTACAGCTCGAGGATCTGGTCCTTCGTGAGGCGCCGCTCGAGCACGAGCGACATCACCTGCTCGCGCAGCTTGCGCGTGTAGCTCTTCTCCGGCGTCAGGAACGAATTCTTGACGAGCTGCTGCGTGAGCGTGCTGCCGCCGACGAGGTACGGCCGGTCGCCGCGGATGTTGGTGACGATCGCGCCGACGGTGCGGATGATGTCGACGCCGGGGTGGCTGTAGAAACGGCGATCCTCGATCGCCAGCACGGCCTGGACGACGTGGTTCGGCAACCGCGAGAGCGGCACCTGGCGCTGGCGGCCACGGCCACCGGCCGACATGCCCGTCAGCAGCGGCGCCTCGAGCTCGACCTCGGCCTGCGGGCCGGCGCGATCCACCTCGATGGCGGCGACGCGTCCCGTGCCAGCCTTGGCGTCCACGTCGAGTGCCACGGTGACCCGGCGCCCGGTCGCCACGCCGGCGCGCGGGATGAACACGATCCGCGACGCGCCGACCGCGAACTGGCCCGGGGCCTGGACGTTCGGTCGCCGCGCGTAGCCGAGGGCGTCGAGCCGGGCGGCGAGCTCGTCGGGCGTGAGCCACTGGCCGACGCGCACGGCGAAGCGCCGGCCGTAGATGCGCGGGGCGACGCGGTCGGACAGGCTCGCCAGCCGCATGTCCACCTCGCGCGCGACCTCCTGGTACAGGTACGTGCCCACGGCGGCCAGCACCAGCAACGGGCCCAGCAGGAGGGCGGCTGCGAAGCGGAGCCACCGGCGCCTGCGCGGGCGCTGCCTGGAACGGCCACGGGATGGGGGGCGGGATGCCACGAGGTGACCTTGCGAGGACGTGCGGGTCCTTCAGATGCGGAACAGCCAGTGACGCCTGGGCTCGGTCCGCAGGACATCGTACAGCCGAGGCACGAGCGCCGGGCCGTAGCGGTTCATGAACCACGCCACGCCGATGGTGCGCTCCTGGGGGTGGCCGCCGGGGAAGGTCAGCTGGCGGGTGCGCACGAACTGGCGGCGGAGGGTCTCGTGACGCCGCTTCGCGGCCTGGATCACCTTGGTGCGGACCGTCTTCAGTTCGTGGTCGAGACGGCTGCCCATCGACTGGACGGCGCCCTCGAGCGTGGGGTCCACCAGGGCGACGGCGGTGGCCAGCGCCTCGAGGCGTTCGCGCAGCGTCGTCTCGGTGTCGGCGAGTGCCCGGTCGACGGGGGCGGGCAGCTGCGCCTCGAGCAGCGCATTGAGCGCGTGCTCGTCCTGCGCACGGAGGGCGGGCAACGGCACGTCGTTGCGCTCGAGGAAGCGTGCCGCCGGGCCGTCGAGCATCGTCCCGGTGACGCGAGGCACGATGAGCGGCATCGGCGTCTGGTGGAACGCGTACACCTCGCGCAGCTGCCCGAGGTAGGCGAGCTCCGACGGGCCGGCCACGTAGGCGATCGTGGGGAACAGGGTGTCCTGCACGACGGCGCGCAGCAGGACGTTGGGGCTGAACCGCTCGGGATGGGCGTCGAGCTCCTCGAGGAGCTCCTCCGGCGCCCACGTCGCCGCGCCGGCGTGGAAGCGGCCCTCCACGTAGCGCAGTGGCTCACGGCCGTCGTGCATGTAAAAGAGGGCGATGGCGTCCGGCTGCGGCGTCACCTGCGCGTGGTAGCCGGCGGCTTCGAGCGCTTCACCGGCCTGGGCGGCAAGATGGGTGGTATGTCCGGGATGCGTGAGGACGCGCCTGAAGATGGGAGCGGCAACGGGCTTGGCCGCAGGATCGGCGCCGTCGAAGACGATGATGCCGAGGGGCCCGAGCAGGCGATCCATGAGCCGCCCGAAGGCCTCCGACATGCCGGTGCCCGGGCGGTAACACGACCGCAGGTGCGCCAGCGTCTCCTCGGTGAACTCTGTTCGGGGGAGGACCTCCGCGAGCTCGTCGAGCGCCCGCGTGATGTCGTCGGGCAGCGCGACGCGGGCGACAGGGCGCACGCCGGCGCCATCCCCGTCCGCGACGGTGATGGTGCGCAGCTGCATGTCGGCGTCGAGGACGGACGTCGAGGCGACCTCCGCCCAGTCGTGGTCCTCGCCGTGGTTCCAGAAGATCGTGACCACCGGGACGCCGAACTGCGCTTCGACGTCGGCGGCGAGCTTGGCCGCGGTGAGCACCTTGAGCAGCGTGTAGAACGGGCCGCCGAACAGGCCGGGCTGCTGGCCCGTCACGATGGCTACCGTCGAGGCGTCGGCCAGCTTGCGGGCGGCGGCGTGGGCCTGTTCGGGGGCCCCACGGCGCGTGAGCTGGGCCTCGAGCAGGGCGACGAGCGCCGGCCGGTCGCGCCCCACCTGCGATACCCTGGCGATGGCGCTGCGCCACGCGGCCGGGTCGCCCGGCGACCCCGAATAGAACGACGCCAGACGTTCGTACTGGTAAACGTAGTCGACGCTGAGGCGGGAGGTCGACCACTCCCGGATGTCGAGGCTCTGCGACTGCGGGGTCGTCGTGGTCGAGTCGGGGAGCACTGAGGGTCACTGTCGCAAAGCCACCCCGGCGTGTCAAGGCGCGTCGCCGCCCGGCGCCGGCCCCGCGCCGATGGCCCGAGGGCGCTGGTATAATGCGCCAGCGTTGAAGTTCCCTCGCGCCCGCGCCGCGCGCAGGAGTCCCTGTCCTGAGTCACGAACAGACGCCGCTCTTCCAGCCGCCCGAAGCGGTGGGTCCATACCGTGTGCGCCGGCTGCTGCTTGCCGGGACGCTGGGCCCCACCCTGCTCGTGTCCGACGCCGACGACTCGGGCACGTGGATCGCGAAGCTGATCACGACGGTGCCCGACGAGGAGCGCGAGGCGCTGGCCGAGTCGGTGCGCGTGCGTGCCGCCGCACAGCCCGCGCACCCGGGCCTGGTGCCCATCATCGACGTCGGCGTGGACCCGGGCGGCGTGTACGTCATCACCGACTGGGTGGATGCGCCCGCCCTCGACAGCCGCCTGCGGGGCGGCCGGCAACCGCTCGTCCAGGTGCTCGAATGGCTGGCGCCGGTTGCCGCCGGTCTCCACGCCGCGCACGAGGAAGGCGGGCTGCACGGCGCCATCCACCCTCGAGACGTCCTGCTGCCGCGCAACGGCGGCACCCTGACGGGCCTCGACATCTCGCCCGCGCTCGAGTCGATGGGCCTCCAGGCACCCGTGCGTGTACCGTTCACGGCGCCTGAACGCGCGTCGGGCCGCCGGTGGGACGCGCGGGCCGATCAGTACTCGCTGGCGATGCTCGCCCTCGACGCGCTCTCCGGGCGGCGCCTGATTGCCGGGACCATCCCTGCGTTCGACCGCTGGACGCTGGCCGACACACCCGGCGAGGACGCCCGTCTGCACGAGGTCTTCGCGAAGGCCCTCCACCCCGATCCGGACGCCCGTTTCGAGTCGGTCGCCGCCTGGCTCGAGGCCCTCACGGCCGCAGCCGAGCCCGGAACCGACCTGTCGCGCTTCACGCGGGACGGGGTGATTCCGCCAGCCAAGCCGGCGCCCGTGCGCCGCGCCGTCGAGGACGTGGGCGACGCCGCCGTGCCGCTGGCGCTGTTTCCGGCCGAGGACGAAGGACCCGGCCCGGCGCCGGCATCGGCCCGCGGCGGTGACCAGCAGGAGGACGAGACGGTCTTCGTGCCCGCCGCCGGAGAGCCGGCCGGTGAAGAGCCCAGGCAGCCGACGGGCGAGTGGCTCGTGGCGGCGATGCCCGAGGACACCCCGCCCCTGGCCGACACGGGTCCCTTGCCGATCCAGTCGCTGGACGTCGAGGACGAGGACCTGCCCGGTGATTCGGCCGCGCCGGCGTCCCCCTCCCGGCGGGCACCCGAGCGACCCGCCGCCGACTCCGGCGACACGCCGGCAGTTGCCGCCGGGGCAGGCTGGGGGGACGCGGATCCCCTCGACACGGACCCCGACATCTCGCTGCGGGGCGCTGCCGCCGACGAGGGGCCCGACGAGGGCCTCGACGCGTTCGCCGCGTCGGGCGCGGAACCGTCGATTGACTGGCAGGCGCCAACAGATGAGGGCGGGTCGCGATGGTCGCCCCTCGGCGACGCCGACAGCGGTGGCGGGGGCCGGACGTGGCTCGTGGCGGGCGCCGCGCTGTTGCTGTTCGCTCTGGTGGCGCTCGGCACCTGGCGGAGTCTGTCCTCGGGCGACACGGGGACGCCGATCACCCCGTCAGCCGACGGCCGTGCCGCCGGCGAGGCCGCCGGCCCAGGCGACAGCGGCGACGGGCCCCGCCCCGCGGCGGGGCCCGACGAGATCGCCGAGGCGCCGCTCCGGCCGAGTGCCGACGATCTGGCGCCGGGCGCCCGTCCGCCGGACGACTCCGCCGCGACCGTCGGCGCGGCCGGCGGTGCCGGCGCCGGAGCCGCGGGCGACGCGCGGGCCGCGGACCGGCAGCCGGCGCCGAAGGGCGGTGCCTCCGCTCCGGCGACGGACCCCACGGCCGGGCGCGGCGGGGCCGCCGGCAGCGCCGCGGCGCCGGCAGCCGCCAGCGCCGCTGCCGGGAATGCCGCGCGGGAAGAAGCGCGGCTGTCGCTCGATCGTGCGCGCATCCTGATTCGCTCGTCGCCTGCCGGCGACGTCCGTATCAACGGCCAGCCGCGCGGCCGGACACCCATCGTGCTGCGCGACCTCCCGTTCGGGTCCTACCACATCGTGATTTCGCGGGAAGGCTATCGCGACGCGGTCCAGCAGGTGGACATGCTGCCGTCGCAGCCGGTGGCGTCCATCGCCGTGGACCTCGAGCGCGACACCGGCGCCCCCGCCGCGCCCGTCGCGAGCCCCGCCGCGCCGGCGTCCCCGACGGGCACGCCGTCCGCCCCGCCCCCCGCTGCCGCGCCGCCAGGCCGGACCGCCCCGGCCGGCGCCACCGGCAGCCTCTACGTCGTCTCGCGGCCTGCCGACGCTCGCCTGTTCGTCGACGGACAGGCGTACGGCACGGCACCCGCCGTGGTGCCGGGCCTCACTGCGGGACGCCATCAGATCCGGGTGGAGTACCCCGGCTACCGGCCCTGGGTGAGCACCGTGGAGGTGCTGGCCGGCCAGCGCGTGCGCGTCGACGCCACGCTCGTCCAGGAACCACGATGAAAGCCATCCTCGCGTTGGAGAACGGCGCCGTCTTCGAGGGCGTCGCCGCGGGTGCTCAGGGCGAGACCACCGGCGAGGTGGTCTTCAACACGAGCCTCACCGGATACCAGGAAGTGCTGACCGATCCGTCCTATGCCGGACAGATCGTCACCATGACGGCGCCGCTCATCGGCAACTACGGCGTGACGCCGCAGGATGTCGAGTCGCGCGCGCCGCAGGTGGCCGGCTTCGTCATGCGCGAGGAGTCGCGCGTGGCCTCCAACTGGCGCGCCGACACGACGCTTCGCGACTACCTCGTGGCGCACGGCATCGTCGCCATCGCGGATGTGGATACGCGGGCGCTGACGCGGCTGCTGCGG
>CAYSHC010000005.1:70367-85210 GCA_964430855.1 uncultured Vicinamibacteraceae bacterium | reverse complement strand
GGCTAGGCGAACCCGCAGTAGCGTCCATGCAGCCGCGGTCGTGCGACCGCGGAGACTCGAGCTCCCGGCGCGCCGCGTCCCGGTCGAAGTGCTTCAATGCAGCCGCGGTCGTGAGACCGCGGAGACCTGCACCGCCACACGCGTCGTGCGACCAGGCAGCGCGCCGCTTCAATGCAGCCGCGGTCGTGAGACCGCGGAGACATCCTCGGCGGTCGCGCGATCGACACGATGGGCGCGATCATGCTTCAATGCAGCCGCGGTCGTGAGACCGCGGAGACGTCCGCGTGCCCGACGCCGCAAACAGCGCCGTCTCGCTTCAATGCAGCCGCGGTCGTGAGACCGCGGAGACTATCAGGGCGCCCGGCCGAACGTCGGGCGCCCCGCGGCTTCAATGCAGCCGCGGTCGTGAGACCGCGGAGACATGAGCATCGGCTGTCAAGCAATTTCTGCCGCCTTACTAATAGCTTCAATGCAGCCGCGGTCGTGAGACCGCGGAGACACCTGGGAGCCCCTCGCGTGCTTCCGGTCGTACACCATGCTTCAATGCAGCCGCGGTCGTGAGACCGCGGAGACTCGCCTACAACAAGCGGACGGGGCAGCTGGAGCCTGGCATGCTTCAATGCAGCCGCGGTCGTGAGACCGCGGAGACCGCGCACCGTGCAAGTATCCAGTTGTCAAAGACTTTCGGCAAGCCCTGCGAGCGGAGCCACGGTGCCGTTCCCGAACGGGTGCCCCCGCCACCGTCCGGAGGCGGTACCGACGATATTTGGCCTATTCGCCGACGCGAGCGCTCCCCGGGATTCTGACATCACCTTCCCGCTCGCGCCCGCCTGCCGGCGCGATCCGGCTGAAAACCCGAGGTGTGACGCCGCGAGCGCTATCGGGTCTCGAACCGTGGCACCGCCGCGATCTCGCCCGTCACCAGACGCGCAAACAGGCGGATGTGGACCTCGAGGACACGCCTGTAGCTCACGCGGTAGCCGAAGGCGGGGTGCGTGACCAGATGGTTCATTCGATGCTCGTACGCCTGAATCAGCCCCCGCCGGCCCTTCGCCGTGAGAGACACGGCCTGGCCCACCGTCACGAAGTCGGCCGGCGTGACCATGCGGCCGTTGATCGCGGTGAGGACGGCCGACTCGGCGATGAGCGGCCGGAACGGCTCCATCAGGTCCAGGGCCAGTGCCGGGCGGCCGAACCTGGGGCGGTGGTAGTACCCCATGAAGGGATCGAAGCCGACGGCGAGGCAGGCGACCGTGACGTCCTTGGTCAGCAGCGCATACGCGAGCGAGAGCAGCGCGTTCACCGGATCGCGTGGCGGCCGGCGATTGCGATGCTCGAAGGCGAACCGTCCGGTCGAGGCGTCGTCGTCGACTTTCAGCATGCCGCTGAAATGCTCGAAGTAGATGCGCCCTGCCAGCCCCTCGAGGCCGAGCAGCGAATCCAGGTGCCAGCACCGCTCCGCCTGCCGCGACAGCTCCTTGAGGCGGCGCAGGACGGGCACGGGCGGCTCCACGTGGTTGCGCTGGAGGAGCACGCGATGATTGCGAATCTTGTTGGCCACCAGTGTGCGGGCGACGTGCAGGCGGAACTCGTCGTCCTCGGCACGACGGAACTGTGCCTGCCGGAGGAACACGTTGCGGAGGCCCATTCCCGTCGTGATGCCCTGGAACCATCCGCCCATCGTGAAGTGGACGATCGGCTTCTCTCCACCGCACAGCGCGTGGACGGCACTCCCGGTGACCGTGACAGGACCGAACAGGTTGACCTGCGAGATGTCGTTGAGCCGGGCGTCCTGGATGCGCGTGGATTTCTCGCGGACTTCGAGCACGTCACCGCTGCGTCCCAGGGTCATGCCGAACCCGGTCACGTAGAGCGGCCGCAGGTCGTCACGCGCAGGGACGAGTTGCCGGAGTGACGCCTGCGCGCCGGACCCCTCGAAGACCGAGGCGTCGCGTGGTTCCGCTGGCATCGCCTGCTGTGCCACCGGAAACAGGAGAGGCTGGGATGTGTCGGGTTGCGCATCCTCCCAGGCGAGAGCGGCGCGTGTTTCGTCTGGCAGGCAGACGCCGACGAGCGAACATCGGGGGCACTTGGCGCTGTCGACGAGCGGTGGCGGAATGGGACCTGCCGCGGCCGTCTGGCGAGCGGCTTCCACGACGGCGAGCGTCCGGTTCACGAGAGAGTCGTCGATGGCCACCCTGACCCGCTGGCGCGTGGCGTGGTAGTAGACGACGGCCTCGTCGCAACGGTAACCGTTGTCCCGCAGAACGAGTGCCTGGACACATGCCTGGGCTTCGTCAGCCGGCCAGACGCCGGGGCCCTCGGCCGTCTCGCGCGGCCGGCCCTTCTTGTAGTCGACAGGGATGACCCGCCCGTCCGCCCCTTCGACGACGTCAATCGTGGCGGTGAGTCCGTGAGTGTCGCTCGTCAGCGACACCGAGCGCGCGCGGACAGCCGATGCAACCTGCAGAGCGTCCGCGGCGGGCAGGGCATCGTCCCTGGCATCGACACGCTCATGCCGCCACGCACCTTCCACGGTGTCGGCGTTGTGGGTGAAGACGCCTTCGACCCATTCGTAGAAGAACAGTCGCGGACAATACACGAACTCGTTGACCATGCGTGCCGGCAGGAGCGGTGGAGGGGGAACCGGCCGGACCTTGAGCGTGGCGCGCGCCTGACGGAAGCGCGTCGGCAATGAACTGCGTCGCTGGCGTCGGACTGGTGCAGGCATGGATCACCTCCGTCTGCCGGGACCCAGGCGCACAGATTCCCCGTCGACGATGAGGCAGGGCGCCTCCATCCGGGCGTAGGCGAGGCCCAGCGTCGTGATGACACGCTCGGCCCGGCCGTCCACCGGCCCGAGGTTGACAAACATCACCTGGTCCTCGCGCGGGTTGATGATCTTCGCCAGCCGCTGCTGGCATCGGATCAGGTCGGTTCTTGTGAACCGGCACTCGAAGATGGAGTACTGAACACGGTCGCCAAACCCGCGCATCGCCTTTCCCACCTTCGCAAGCCGCTGCGGATTGCAGATGTCGTAGCAGACGAGGTACGTGCTGCGCATGGCCGATGAGGGATGGATCGGCAGGCGGGCGGCCGCGCTTCAGCGCCGGGGACTGCCGCCCCGCTAAAGCCCGGGGATGCCTCGGCCGAAACCCAGGGTGAAGCTCAACTGTCAGACGTCGTGGTTGGCCGACGTCTCTTGCCCACGAGGCAAGCGTGCCCGGCCACGTCCACGGGTGCAGCCATGCGACGGCGGCAGGGCAAACCGGTCCCAGAAGGCAGGTGAGGGGTACGAAACGGTGGAATCGTTCACGTCCAGGTTTGCCGCGCTGACCGGCCACGAGCCGTTCCCCTGGCAGCAGGCCCTTTTCGGGCGGCTTCGTGCCGGCGAGTTTCCAGCGGTCTGTAGAATCCCGACAGGCATCGGCAAGACATCCGCGATGGCGGTGTGGATGCTTGCCCTCGCCGCTCGCGCCGAAGCGGACAACCTGCGCGGGTTTCCACGGCGCCTCGTCTACGTGGTCAACCGACGCACGGTCGTGGATCAGGCGACAGTCGATGTCGAGATGTGGCGGCACCGGATGGATGCGCGGCCGGAGCTGGCAGAGGTGCGCGACGCCGTAGCCCGCCTGGCTGGCGGCCCGACACGCGAGGCGTTCGCCGTGAGTACCCTGCGGGGTCAGCGGGCCGACAACGCCGAGTGGCGCAATGACCCTGCGCGGCCGGCAATCATCGTCGGCACCGTGGACATGATTGGGAGCCGCCTTCTGTTTGGCGGGTACGGGTGCGGGTTCCGCACGAAGCCGTTGCACGCCGCCTTCCTCGGACAGGATGCCTGGCTGGTGCACGATGAGGCACATCTCGAGCCGGCGTTCCAGCAGCTGATCGCGGCAATCCGCGACGAGCAGGAGACCAGTGGCGACCCACGGCCACTGCGCGTGACCGCGCTCACGGCGACCTCACGCGATACGGCCGTCGACTTCGCGCTCTCCGACGAGGACTTCCGCCACGAGGTCGTCGTCACGCGCCTGCACGCCCGCAAGGGCCTCGCGCTGCACCACGCACCGAAGGACGCGCTTGTCGACACGGTGGTGGAGCGCGTGCTTGACCACCGCGACAGCGGGCAGGCGATCCTCGTCTACCTGCGGACCGTCGAGCATGTCGACAAGGTTTGCCAGCAACTGAAGAAGGCCGGCCTGGCGGTGGAGCAGCTCACCGGGACCATAAGAGGTCTCGAGCGCGATCAATTCGTCAGCGGCAACCCGGTGTTCAGGCGTTTTGCCGCGGACTCCTCGGACGTCGACCCGGCACCCGGCACCGTGTGCCTGGTCTGCACGTCTGCCGGAGAGGTTGGCGTCAACATGTCCGCGGACCACATGGTCTGTGACCTGACGCCGTTCGACAGCATGGCCCAGCGGCTCGGTCGCGTGAATCGCTTCGGCACTGGTGAGGCACGCGTGGACGTCGTCGTCGCCGACCTCCCGGCGGTCAGCGACGGGGCCGTCCCCGAGGATCCTTACGGCGCCGCACGTGCCAGGACGGCCGCCCTGCTGGCCATGCTGCCCATCGTCTCGACCGCCGACGGCATCACTCGGCATGACGCGTCGCCGGCCGCTCTGGACGGACTTCCCGCTGACGCGCGCCATGCCGCGTTCACGCCCGGTCCGGTGACTCTTCCGGTCGATGGGGTGCTCTTCGACAAATGGGCGTTGACGACAATCCGCGAGAAGCTGCCGGGACGGCCACCGCTTCAGGAGTGGCTGCACGGTGTGGCACCGTGGGATCCGCCGACGACGGTCGTCGCCTGGCGGACGGAGGTAGAGACGATCACCGGGTCGCTTCTCGAGGCGCATCCGCCCGGCGATCTGCTGGAACTCTATCCGCTCAAGCCGCACGAGCTGCTGCGGGACAGGACCGACCGTGTCCTTGCGCACCTCAAGGAGATCGCCAGACGTGCCGCAGACACGCCGACCTGGCTCGTTGACAACGATGCCCAGGTGCAGGTGTTGACGCTTGAGGCGCTCGTCGAAAAGGGTGCCGCTGCGCTGGCGTACGGTACCGTGCTGCTGCCTCCCTCGGCCGGCGGACTCGCCCTGGACGCGGGGCGTTCGCTGGGGCGCCTTGACGGCAAGGCGATACCTGAAACCGCGGGCGAACGTGCGGTCTACGACGTGGCCGACCTCTGGCTGGACGAAAGGGGGCCGCGCCGTTGTCGGATCTGGAACGACGAACCGCCGCCGGACGGCATGCGGCTCGTTCGCACTATCGCGATCGAGACGGCGTCAGGGGAAGAAGACGAGGAGGCCAGCGTCAGCGAGTGGAAGTGGTTCACCCGTCCGCGGCAGGCCGATGACCAGGGTTCCCGCACGTCTCCGCGCGAGCAGCATCTCGACGACCACCTGGCGCGCGCGGAGGCGTTTGCCGTGGCCCTGACGACGCGGCTCCAGCTCGACGCGGCAGATGCGCTGGCGGTTCGTATCGCGGCACGCGTGCACGACCTCGGCAAGGCGCGGACGCTGTGGCAGCGCTCGATCTGCAACGGGCAGTACCCCGGAATGGTGCTGGCAAAGTCGGGAAATCGCCTCCCGCTGCACGGTCTCGGCTCGTACCGGCACGAGTTTGGGTCGGTCCTCGACGTCGCCAGGGACCCGGAGGTGGGTGCTTTGCCTGCCGACGTACGGGATCTGCTGCTTCATCTGGTGGCTGCACACCACGGTCGCGCGCGGCCGGCATTCCCGGCGGCGGAGGTGTACGACCCCGAGCGTCCCGGCGACGCTGCTGCGGCAGCGGCAAGCGACGTGATGCGTCGCTACGCCCGCCTCCAGCAGCGATACGGCCGATGGGGACTGTCGTTTCTCGAGTCGCTGGTGCGTGTCGCCGACGTGCTCGCTTCGGACCCGGACGTGCCCGTTCCGGCAGTCAGTGCAAGGCGCCCCGACGATGGGGCCACGGCCGATGCCAAGGTGGCGCCAGGTCACTCGGTGTCGGGCACCTTCCAGATGGACGTGGACGTCAGGAACCCCGGTGAGTTCCTTGCCTGTTGCGGGCTCCTCGAAGTGGCACATCGCCTCTCGCCGGGCAGCGAAGGCTGGTTCGACGACAGCGTCTTCACCGTTCGTTCCGAAGTCCAGCTCTCTGACATTGTGGCTGCATTGATCCGTGAAGAGGCCGAGGAGATCACCGACCTCGGGCATGGCGTGACCGTCGCGGCCTTGATCGCGCCCCTGCTGATCAAGCTGTCGGACGATCCGCGAGGGCGACTCGTGCTGGATGCCTGGATGACGGTGCGGCCGGAGAAGGGCAAGGTCGTTGCGAGCGCGAACAGGCCCTGGAACTTCTGGTCGGGACAGCAGACCTCGCTCCGCATCTGGCGCGCCCTGCGCGAGGCACTGCGCAAGCAGGTGGGTGATACGGGCACGTCGGTCGGTCCGGACTTCTTCGCCCGGCGCCTGCCGCTCTCTGGCCGGTTCGGCTTCGATCCCGGCGCGGCATGGACGGCACTCGACGTCGGCTTCTCTCCAAACGAACAGAAGATCGACGTGGCATCGTCTCCGGCCGTCGAACTGTTGGCAGCCGTGGGCCTTCAGCGATTTCGTCCGGTCGTTTCCGACGACCGCGAGACGTTCCTGTACGGCACGTGGACGACGCCGCTTGCCCCGTGCGTGGCCGCAGCCGCTTCCGTTGGACTGGTGGACGCTGGCGGACACCGTTATCGCGGTGTCGTCGTCAGCCGTGGCAGCTACGCGGCATTGGGCACCTCCATTCCAGTTGAAAGGACATCGCGATGAGTGACGTGACGCAATTCGATGGGTGGTTGAGCGCGGACGGACCCGCTGCAGTGGTGCTGCGCGAGTACCTGATGCCGGTGGAAGGCCGTGACGGCGTGTTCTTCCCCGCCACTTACGCCGCCAGTGAGGACGGCACCTTCAAGGGCGGCTACAACATCGACGAATTTCCTGACGGCACCAACGTGTGCCTTGTCGACAGCGTAGGCTCCCAGGCCAACCGTACAGAGCCGCTGTTTGCGGCGCCGCCGCTGCGGGACCTGGTGCCCCAGGTGGTGGTCGTCGCCGGGGAACGCCGCGTGAACCTGCTCGACGCCGGCCATCGTGCCGCGGACGCCGTCGTCCGTTGTTCGGCACTCCAGGGCGAGCTTCGTGACGCGTTCAGCGCGGTGCGCGTCGGAAACGCCGAGCCGCTGGCGCGCCTGGCGCCGACCTCCATCGTGTTCGGGGCCTGGGACTCGCGTGACACGCAGGCGAAACTGCCACGTCTGCTGGCCGCCACGATTCGCGCGTTCAACGTACGGCGCCTGACTCGCTCGGCGGTCTACATCCCGGCCCTCAGCTACGTCGATGAAGGCCTGATCGAGGAGCCCGCCGACAGGAAGGCGGAGAAGGCGCTCGCCGAACGCGGGTTCGTCCACGTCCCCTCGTCAGCGGCTCCTGGAGGCGTCATTGCGCAGGGCGACATCAGGCGCGAGGCCACGCTGCACCTTGCAGCGCTGCGGACGCTGGGCGCCTCGTCCGACGACCGCCGTCAGGCACTTCAGCGCTACATCCTGGGGCTTGCTCTCGTGGCCTTCTCGCAGCAGCCCGCCACCTACCTGCGTCAGGGCTGCAACCTTGTGGCTGATCCCGACCGCCAGCGGGAGGCAGTCCTGGTCTACGCCGACGGACGGCGTGAACCCCTGGCACTCACCGGGGATGCCGCCCTCGCCTACGCGCAGGCGACGGCAGCGGCTTTCGGTGTGGGCGAGAATCGCGAAGTCCCCTTCAATCAGGAGGCGATGAAGGCCGATGTCGGTGGCGACGAGGGGGAAGGCGCCGGCAGGCGCGGACGCAAGCGGGGGCGGTGAGCGCGGGAGCCGTGATGCCTTCGCACCTTTGCCTTACCATCCGCTTTCCTGGCGGTACGTTCCACGGGCGTCGCGATCACGGAGAGCCGGAGTGGCCACCATCGCCGCTCCGCGCGTACCAGGCGCTCGTGCGCGCCGCAGCAGATTCACGCACGCTGGAACAGGGGGGCGTCAGGGCGGCGCTCCACTGGCTGTCGCGGCTGCCGCCTCCGGACATCGTCGCTCCGCACGCCGTCACGGGACGGCCGCGTCGGGCCGCAGTCCCGAACAACGACGGCGACGTCCTTGCGAAGGCGTGGGCATCCGGGCGCGAGGCCAAGGATCCGAGCGCGCTCAAGACGCTGAAGGAGTTCCGACCCACGTACATGGTTGACGGACACGACGTGCACTATCTCTGGCGTCTCGACGAGGCCGAGCGAACGTCCGCCCCGGAACATCTTTCGGCACTCTCGAACGCGGCGGCACGGATCGTCGCCCTCGGTTGGGGCATCGACATGGCCCTGGGCGAGATGCGCCTGCTCGAGTCGGATGAAGACCTCGGGCTGCCCGGTGAGCGCTGGAACCCCTTCGACGATGGCCTGGGCGGCGTGCCGCTCCGCGTGCCGACCGATGGCCTGCTCGACCAGTTGATACAGCGCCACGAAGCATTCTGTGAAAGGCTTGCCTCCGGTGCGTACACGCCGCCGCGCGCGTTGTCGTCTCTGCCGATACGCCGCTACAGACGCGCCAGCGATCGGCCTCCGCTGCCGAGCGCGGCGTTCTCCCTGCTCACGCCCGATGCGTCGGGGTACCGCCTGTTCAATGCTGCCAGGCGTGCCCTCACAGTGGCCGGACTCGTGCGCGGCGCAGCGAGGTTGGCAGCAGAGCGGGCGGGCTGGGTGCCGGAGCGTGTTGCTGCAGTCGTGCTCGGCCACGGGGCGGCATCCGGGGACGGGGGGCACGTGCCTGCCGGGACTCGACGCTTTGCCTACCTCCCGTTGCCGAGTCTCGAACATCGGGGCGCCGACCGACCGCCCGTGGTCGGCGGCGTCCGGCGGGTGATCGTCTGCGGGGCGAGCCACGATGCCGTGGAGGAGGTTTCCTGGGCGCGACGAGCTCTGTCGGGTCGGGACCTGGTCGCCGAGCACACTGGCGAAGTCGTCGCCGTCATGTCGACCATTCCGCTCAACGACACGGTCGTGCGAGCCTACCTTGGGCCTGCAAGCGAGTGGACCACTGTCACGCCGGTGGTCCTTCCCGGCTTCGACGACCCGCGCGACTACCGCCGACGTCTCGACACCGAGACCGACGCGTCGACCCGCCGGCGCCTTCTGGACAGGCTGGACGCACGCGTCGATGCGCTTCTGCGCAAGAGCCTCGTGCAGGCGGGATGGGCCGATGAACTCGTACGAGCCGCCGAGCTGGAATGGCGTGCTGGCGGGTTCCTGCCCGGCGTTGACGTGGCGTCCCGCTACGGTGTGCCAGACCATCTGCGGCGCTATCCGACGCTCCACGTCCGCCTGCGCTGGCGCAGCGCCGGCGGTGAGCCCATCGAGCTGCCCGGGCCGTTGTGCATCGGCGCTGGCAGGTACTACGGGGTCGGGCTCTTTGTCCCCATGCGCCCGTTCGCTCGCAAGGCACAGGCTACGTACGGCTGACATACCGGGGGCGCGGAAAGCGGGTGGCGGTCCAGTGGTCTGGCTGTAGGCGGTGAGCGGCCAGCGGTCCGCGATTCGCGGTCAGCGGTAGACGGCGGACGCGTTAGCATGTCCGCCATGCTTCCCACCCTTGCCTCCGCCACCTCGTCGGTCACACGGCGTCTCGTCCTCGTCGCGCTCGTCACGGCGATGGGCGGAGCGGTGGATGCCACCGCGCAGATCAGGGAGTACGGCGAGGTCGTCCCCGCGTCGGCGACGTCGGACACCGGGCTCTTCACCGTTCACCGCCACGACGGCCGGCTGCTGTTCGAGATCCCCGACGCGATGCTCGGCCGCGACATGATCATCATGAGCCGCTACGCCGCCGCGCAGCACGGGCTCGCCGACGGCGGCGCCATGATGGCCCCCAACATCGTCGTGCGCTGGGAGCGGCGCGACGGCCGCATCGTCCTGCGTGCGCAGTCGTATGCGACGACGGCGAAGGTGGGCTCGCCGCTGGCGCTCGCCGTCGCCCAGTCGAACTTCTCGCCGGTGCTGGCGAGCCTGCCCATCCGCGCGCGAGGTGACGGCACCTCCGTCATCGACGTCACGGACATGTACCTCGGCGACACGCCGACGTTCGCGCTGCCGCGGGCCAGGCGCGCGCAGCTCGGGGTCCGCAGCCACGACCGCGACCGCACGTGGCTCGAGTGGGCGCGGAGCTTCCCGATCAACGTCGAGGTGCGGGTCGTGCGGACGTACGTCGCCGACCAGGCGCCGTCCAACCCGCGCGGCGGCTCGCTCTCGTTCGAGGTCAACCACTCGATGGTGCTGCTGCCGGAGGAGCCGATGATGCCGCGGCTCGCCGACGAGCGCGTCACCTACATCACGTCGCGCCAGACGGACTACTCGCGTCCCTTCCAGGGCGTCAGGCCCGTGGAGTACCTGCGCCGGTACCGCCTCGAGCCGTCCGACCCGGAGGCCTTTGCGAGGGGCGAGCTCGTCGAGCCGAAGAACCCGTGGGTGTGGTACATCGACCCGGCCACGCCGAAGGAGTGGATCCCGTACTTCAAGGCCGGCCTGCTCGAGTGGAACGAGGCGTTCGAGCTGGCTGGCTTCAGGAACGCGATCCAGGTGCGCGAGGTGCCGAGCGCAGAGGAGGACCCCGAGTTCAGCCTGCTCGACGCGCGCTACTCGGTGGTGCGCTATGTCGCCAGCCCCGTGCGCTCCGCGAACTCCGGCGGCGACGTCGTCGACCCGCGGTCGGGCGAGGTGATCCGCGCGCACACGAACGTGTATCACGGCCTCGCCGAGCGCCTGCGCTGGTGGCTCGTCTCGCAGGTGGCCACGGCCAACCCGCGCTTCCGGACGAGCGAGCTGTCCGAAGACGACCTCGGGGAGGCGCTGCGGTACGTGATCTCGCACGAGACGGCGCACTCGGTCGGCCTGCCGCACAACCAGATGGCCAACTTCACCTACCCGGTGGAGTCGCTGCGCGATCCGGACTTCGTCAGGAAGATGGGCCACTCGGCCTCGTCGGTCGGACGCACGCGCTACAACTACGTCGCGCAGCCCGGCGACGACGTGCCACCCGAACGGCGCATCGGCGTCTGGGACAAGTTCGCCGTGATGTGGGGTTATCGTCCGATTCCCGGGGCCACCACGCCCGAGGAGGAGCTGCCGACGCTGCACAAGTGGATTGTCGAGCGCGCGCACGAGCCGTGGTTCCGCTCGGCCGAGGCGCAGTTCGGCCTGGACGTCGAGTGGGACCCGAAGCGGATGACCGAGGGCATCTCCGACGACCCGGTGGCCGCCGCCGAGTACGGGATGAGGAACCTGCGCGTGGCCGCGAAGGAGCTCATGTCGTGGGTGCTCGACGAGGGCGACGACTACTACGAGCTCGGCACCCACTACCTCCAGAACCTCACGCAGTGGAACCGCTACGCGGAGCACGCCGCCGCCGCCATCGGCGGGTCGTGGACGCACCACAAGCGCTACGGCGAGGAGGGCTGGGTGTACACGCCCATCGAGGCCGACTACCAGCGCAAGGCGCTGCGCTTCCTCGACGAGCACGTGCTCCAGACGCCGACGTGGGCGCTCGAGATCGATCAGCTGCGGCGCTTCGAGCACGCCGGCGCCGTCGAGCGCATCCGCGCCTACCAGGAGCTGGCCGTGCAGCGCCTGCTCAACCACGCGCGCCTGGCGCGCATGATCGAGCACGAGGCCTTCCTCGGCGACAGGACGTACAGGCCCGCCGACATGCTCGACGACGTGCGGGAGATCGTCTGGCGCGAGGTGCGCGAGGGCCGTCCCGCCGACACGTACCGGCGCAACCTCCAGCGCGCCTACCTGGCGCAGGCGCACCACCTGCTGCACGAGGCCTCGTCGGCCCACTGGACGCCGCCCGAGTCGGGCAACCTGCGGGTCAGCTCCGAGGACGATCCGCCGCTCAACGCCGACCTGCACATCGCGCAGTCGGACATCCGCCCGCTCGTGCGCGAGCAGCTCCGCCTGCTGCGCGGCGAGATCGCGCGGGCGCTGGCCGACGGCGTGGCCGATCGCATGACGCGCATCCACTACGAGGACGCGCTCGAGCGCATCGACCGGAGCCTGGGGCCTCCGCCATCAACCGCCCCGCCACGCCCGTCGCCCGCCGCCCGCGGCGAACGGTAAACGGTGGGCGGTACGCGGCAAGCGGCAAGCGGAATGCGGCAGCGGTCCGCGCAGGCGGCGTTCCCTGCGACTCCCCGCGTGCCTGGTGTGCGGGTAGCGTACGGAGTCGTGGGCGATACCCGTGCTGCGCGGTGAACGGGCCGCCGGCGACGGCCCGTTCGCCACGCGCCTCGCTCTCAGCCCACCACTACCGCGTCAGCTCGTTGGCCGTCACAAACTGCGGGGCGATGTCCACGGGCACGTCGCCAAGCCGGTCGAGCACGGCCTGCACCTCCGGTCTCACCGTCGCCCTCGCCAGCAGCGCCCTGGCCTGCTCGTAGTCGCCCGTGGCCTGCACCGTCAGGATCTCGCGCGTCAGCGCCGTCACCGCGTCGCGGATCTTCGAGGCGTCCACCGAGAACGTCCCGTCGTCGGCCACCACGACGGCGCCGGCGTCGAGCAGCGAGTTCAGCTGGATGGCGATGCCGCGCCCGTGCGCCGACGAGGTGCCGAAGCGGATCGACCGGAACGTGGACGCGAGGAACGTCGTGTACATCGTGTCGGCCAGCGCGGCGTCGATGACGCCGTCATCGATGAGCGTATGCAGCGCCCAGAGTCCCGCGATGTCGGCCTTGGCTTCCTCGAGCGTCGAGTAGGTGTCCTGCAGCTCGGCGCGCACGGTCGTGGCACGGCCGTTCACCGTGATGGCGTTCGGGCCGAGGCCGTGCATCAGCTCGTGCATCAGGATGTGCGTGAAGAAGGCGTCAAACTGCACCTTCGCCTGGTCGGCCGGCGCGAGGGCCACGCGCGCGATGGGCGCGAGCACGAGGCGGAACTTCGCCTCCTGCGTGTTCTTCAGCATCGTGCGCTTGGTGCCCTTCTCCGCGGCCACGCGCTCGTCGTTGGGCAGGTTGAACGCCGCCGTCTGCACGCCGCGGTTCGCGTCGCCCGCGCTGAAGACGACGTTGACGACGCGGATGGGCGCCATCGCGCCGAGGGAGGGATTGCGGAAGCGCGGATCGATCGGCAGCCGATCCTCCAGCCCCTGGAGCTGCGCGCCGAAGCGCGCCAGCTTCTCGGTCTCCTCGTCGTCGCGCACGGTGACAAACGCCTCGAAGGCGGTCTTGGCCGCGAACCACTGGTCCTCGTAGACCTCGTAAGGGCCGATCGTCGGCTCGACGGCAGAGTCGAGCTCCATCCACGCGACGTCGCTCTCGTAGTAGTCGTTGGAGAGCAGGGCGTCGGCGCGCAGCTCGAGGTAGCGGCGCAGCGTGGGCTCGCTGGTGGCCGCCGCCGCGGCGCGCAGGTGGCCGGCCAGCAGCTCCAGCTCGCCCTGGTACTCGAGCGAGTAGGGCACCGCCACGAAGCGGCCCGACGCGTCGCGCCGGATGGTGGTGAAGAAGCCCTGCGCCTCGGCGCGCGCGGAGGGCGACAGCGACGCGAACCAGCGCTCCACCTCCTCGCGCGTCGCGCCGGCCGGGTAGTAGTTCGCGCCGCCGGGCTTCGGGCCGACGCCGTCGATGAACGGCGCATCGCCGTCGAGACGCGACCACGGGCCCTTGTTCAGCAGGAAGTAGCGCAACCTGGCCATGCCGGCGGGGGAGTGGTCGTTCTGGAGGGCCATCAGCAGCGCCGGGTTGCCGGCCCACACCTGCCGCAGGAACATGCCGTCCACGACGCGCGCCGCCTCGATCAGGTGGCGGAGCGCCTGGTGCTCGCTTTCGGGCAGGTGCGAGATGTCGGCCGCCAGGTCGGCGGGCACGAAGCGTGCCATCATCCCGGCCACCTCGCCGGCAGGCTCGTCAGCGGCCTGCCGGGGCTTGTCGGGGGCGGGCGCTTCGGCCGTGCGGCACCCGCCGGCGGCCGCGGCCAGCAGCAGGAGGAGGGGCATCACCGGGCGGCTGGAACGTGTCATGGCGCGATGATAAGCTAAGCCGGATTTATCCCACCGGTCGGGAAGCGCCATCCGCCCATCCGCACTGGTCACGAGGAATCATCGATCCATGACGAACGGGCCTCACGACGTCCAGGACATCACCGCAATCGAAACCCAGGAATGGCTCGACTCGCTCGAGTGGGTCATCCAGAACGGCGGACGCGAACGCGTCGTCCAGCTGCTGAAGGACCTCGAGACCTACGCCCGCCGCCAGGGCGTGTCGCCGCCGTTCTCGGCCAACACCCCCTACATCAACACCATCCCCGCCGACGAGCAGACGCCGTTCCCCGGCAGCGCCGAGATCGAGCGCCGCGTCAAGAGCCTCGTCCGCTGGAACGCGATGGCGATGGTGGTGCGGGCCAACAAGAACTCCGACGGCATCGGCGGCCACATCTCGACCTACGCCTCGTCGGCGACGCTCTACGAGGTCGGCTTCAACCACTTCTTCAAGGGCCCCGACCACCCCGACGGCGGCGACCTGGTGTTCTTCCAGGGCCACGCCTCGCCGGGCATCTACGCGCGCGCGTACCTCGAGGGCCGGCTGACGCAGACGCACCTCGAGAATTTCCGCCGCGAGCTGGCCGAGGGCGGCGGGCTGTCGTCCTACCCGCACCCGTGGCTGATGCCCGACTTCTGGCAGGTGCCCACGGTGTCGATGGGCCTCGGGCCCATCATGGCCATCTACCAGGCGCGCTTCTGGAAGTACCTCGAGAACCGGGGGCTGAAGAAGACCACCAACAACCGGGTGTGGGCCTTCCTCGGCGACGGCGAGTGCGAC
>CAYSHC010000005.1:0-70357 GCA_964430855.1 uncultured Vicinamibacteraceae bacterium | reverse complement strand
CCATCACGCTGGCGTCGCGCGAGAAGCTCGACAACCTCATCTTCGTCATCAACTGCAACCTCCAGCGGCTCGACGGGCCGGTGCGGGGCAACGGCTCGATCATCAACGAGCTCGAGGCCGTCTTCCGCGGCGCGGGCTGGAACGTCATCAAGGTGATCTGGGGCCGCGAGTGGGACGAGCTGCTCGCGAAGGACAAGACGGGCCTGCTGGCGCGCCGCATGGGCGAGGTCGTCGACGGCGAATACCAGCGGCTGTCGGCCTCCGACGGCGCGTACCTGCGCCAGCACTTCTTCGGCAAGTATCCCGAGCTGCTCGACCTCGTGAAGCACCTCTCGGACGACCAGCTCAAGAAGCTGCGCCTTGGCGGCCACGACCCCGAGAAGGTCTATGCCGCCTACAAGGCCGCGACCGAGACCAAGGGGCGGCCGACGGTCATCCTGGCACGCACGATCAAGGGCTACGGCCTCGGCGAGACGGGCGAGGGCAAGAACCCGACCCACCAGCAGAAGAAGCTGAACGAGGACGAGGTCCGAAGCTTCCGCACGCGCTTCAACATCCCGCTCAACGACGAGGACGTGCTGTCGACGCCGTTCTACAAGCCGGCCGACGACAGCGTCGAGATCACCTACCTGAAGCAGCGGCGCGAGGCGCTCGGCGGCTACCTGCCGCAGCGGCGCCACGACGTCGCGCCCTACACGTTCGCCGACCTCGACGAGACGTTCGCCGAGTTCCTCGAGGGCTCCGACGGCCGCGCCCTCTCGACGACGATGGCCTTCGTGCGCATGCTGACCAAGCTGCTGCGCAACAAGGAATTCGGCAGGATGATCGTGCCGATCGTCCCCGACGAGGCGCGCACCTTCGGCATGGAGGCGCTCTTCCGCCAGGTGGGCATCTACTCGTCGGTGGGGCAGCTGTACGACCCGATCGACAGCGACCAGCTGCTCTACTACAAGGAAGCGAAGGACGGCCAGATCCTCGAGGAAGGCATCACCGAGGCCGGCTCGATGTCGTCGTTCATCGCGGCGGGCACCGCGTACGCGACGCACGGGATCAACATGATCCCGTTCTTCATCTACTACTCGATGTTCGGCTTCCAGCGCATCGGCGACCTGATCTGGGCCGCCGGCGACATGCGCGCGCGGGGCTTCATGCTCGGCGGCACGGCGGGCCGGACGACGCTCAACGGCGAGGGGCTGCAGCATCAGGATGGCCACAGCCACCTGCTGATGTCGGCCGTGCCCAACTGCATCGCCTACGATCCCGCCTTCGCCTACGAGATCGCGGTGATCGTGAAGGACGGCCTCCGCCGCATGTACCGCGACCAGGAGAACGTCTTCTACTACCTGACCCTGATGAATGCCAACTACCCGATGCCGCCGATGCCCGACGGCGTGGAGGAAGGCATCCTGAAGGGGCTCTACAGGTACCAGGCCTCGCCGATGAAGAAGCCGAAGGCGCGCGCGCAGCTGTTTGGCAGCGGCGCGATCCTGCCCGGCGTCATCGACGCCGCCGGCATCCTCGAGAAGTACGGCGTGGCGGCCGACGTCTGGAGCGTCACGAGCTACGTGGAACTGCAGCGCGACTGCCGCGCGGTGGACCGGTGGAACATGCTGCACCCGGCCGAGCCGCCCAGGGAGTCGTGGGTCCAGACGTGCCTCAAGGGCGCGCCCGGTGTCGTCGTGGCGGCCTCCGACTACGTGAAGCTGCTGCCCGCGGGCATCGACCACCACATCGAGCAGCCGTTTGTGGCGCTCGGCACCGATGGCTACGGCCGCAGCGACAGCCGCGAGGCGTTGCGCGACCACTTCGAGGTCGATGCGCGGCACGTCGCGGCCGCGGCCCTGGCCGCGCTGGCGCGCTCCGGCCAGATCGACATCAAGGTGACGCAGCAGGCCTTCAAGGACCTGTCCATCAACCCTGACAAGGCCGATCCGGCCCACATGTAAGGAACCGCTGAACGGTCATGGCCAACGAAATCACGCTGCCCTCGCTCGGCGAGGGCGTCAAGGGAGGCGACGTCCTCTCGGTGCTCGTCAAAGCCGGGGACACGGTCGAGAAGGATCAGCCGGTCATCGAGCTCGAGACCGACAAGGCCACCGTCGAGGTGCCGGCGCCGGTTGCCGGCACGATCGCCGAGGTCAAGGTGGCCGATGGCGACCACGTCACCGTCGGACAGGTGCTGTTCACCATGGCGGAGGGCGCGGGCGCCGGTGCCGGCGAGGACGGCGGCAGGAAGGACGAAGCCGAGGCGCGAGGCGCGACCGAGGCGGTCAACGACCAGGACGAGGGACTCGGCCAGGCCGAAGCCTCCGGTGGCGACACCGCCGGCGCGGCGGCGCCGTCGCAGGGGGGTGAGGCCGGTGCGCCGGGCGGCGCCGGGCGCGTCGAGGTGCCGCTGCCGTCGCTCGGCGACGGCGTGCGGTCGGCCGACGTCCTGAGCGTGCTCGTCAAGCCGGGCGACACGGTCGCGAAGGACCAGGGACTGCTCGAGCTCGAAACCGACAAGGCCACCGTCGAGGTCCCGGCGCCATCGGCGGGCACCGTCGCCGAGGTCCGCGTGAAGGACGGCGACTCGATCGCGCCGGGCGACATCATCGTCGTGCTCTAGGGCGCAGGGGCGCCGGCCGCGGCGGCGGCGCCGGCGGCAGCCGCGCCGGCCAAGGCGCCGGCGGAGGAGGAGCCGAAGGCCCAGGCCCAGTCGCAGGCCCAGTCGCAGGCCCGGGCCGAGGCGGCGCAGGCCCCCGCGCGGAAGCAGGCGCAGCCCCACGCGGCCGAGACGCGCGCGGCGCAGGTCCGGGCCGGCGCCGGGTCCGGCGCGCTCGCGCCGCCCCGCCCCAACGTGCCCGCGGCGCCGTCGGTGCGCCGGCTCGCGCGCGAGCTGGGCCTCGACATCGCCGACGTCAAGGGCTCGGGCCCCGGCGGACGCATCTCGCAGGCCGACGTCATGGCGCACGCCAAGTCGGTCATCACCCGGACGGCGGCGGCGCCGACGGGCGGCGGCCTCGTCAGCGAGCCGCTGCCGGATTTCTCGCAGTTCGGCGAGGTCGAGCGCAAGGCCATGCGCGGCATCCGCCGCAAGACGGCCGAGCGCATGCTGGTCAGCTGGCACACGGTGCCGCACGTCACGCAGTGCGAGAAGGCCGACATCACCGAGCTCGAGGCGCTGCGCAAGCAGTACGGCAAGCGCGTCGAGGAGGGCGGCGGCAAGCTCACCGTGACGGCGATTGCCGTGAAGGTCGCCGCGATCGCGCTCCGGAAGTTCCCGCACTTCAACGTGTCGGTGGATCTTGCCAACGAGGAGATCGTCCAGAAGCACTACGTGAACGTCGGCCTCGCCGTCGACACCGACCGCGGCCTGCTCGTGCCGGTGATCCGCGATGCCGACCGCAAGTCGATCACCGAGATCGCGGCGGAGGTGGGCGAGCTCGCCGACAAGGCGCGCAAGGGCAAGCTGTCGCTCGAGGAGATGTCGGGCGGCTGCTTCACCATCACCAACCTCGGCGGCATCGGCGGCACGTACTTCACGCCCATCGTCAACCATCCGGAGGTGGCCATCCTCGGGATGTCGCGTTCGGCGATGGAGCCGGTGTGGCGCGACGGCGAGTTCGAGCCGCGGCTGATGCTGCCGCTCTCGCTCTCCTACGACCACCGCGTGATCGACGGCGCCGACGCCATGCGCTTCCTGCGGTTCATCGCCGACGCGCTGGAACAGCCGTTCGTGCTGTCGCTCTAGACGCCCATGCCTGAGACTCTGCCCCTAGTCGTGATCGGCGCCGGCCCGGGCGGCCACGCCGCCGCCTTCCTGGCCGCGGACCTCGGCCTCCCCGTGACGATGATCAGCGACGAGCCGAACCCCGGCGGCGTCTGCACCTACCGCGGGTGCATCCCGTCGAAGGCGCTGCTGCACGTCGCGAAGCTCCTGTCCGAGGCCAGCCACGCCTCGGCGTGGGGCATCGACTTCGGCACGCCGACGATCGACGTCGACAGGCTGCGCGGCTTCAAGCAGGGCGTGGTGGACAAGCTGACGGGCGGGCTCGGCACGCTGACCCGCCAGCGCAAGATCCCGTACATCCACGGCCGCGCGAGCTTCGTCGACAGCCACACGCTCAGCGTCGCGCTCGCCGACGGCGGCGAGCAGACCGTGCGCTTCGACAAGTGCATCATCGCGACGGGCTCGCGCCCGGCGACGCTGCCGAACGTGTCGATCAGCCCGGAGCGCCTGCTCGACTCGACAGGTGCCCTCGAGCTGCCGCGCGTGCCGAAGAGCCTGCTCGTCGTCGGCGGCGGCTACATCGGCCTGGAGCTCGGGTCGGTGTACGCGGCGCTTGGCGCCGAGGTGTCGGTCGTCGAGATGACCGACGGCCTGCTGCCCGGCGCGGACCGCGATCTGGTCAACGTCCTCGCCAAGCGCATCAGGAAGATCTGCAGACAGGTGATGCTCGGCACGAAGGTCGTGTCGATGACCGAGGGTCCGGACGGCGTCACGGTCACCTTCGAGGGCAACGCCGATCCGAAGGAGCAGGTGTTCGACCAGGTGCTCGTCGCGATCGGACGGCGGCCCAACGGCCACGTCCCGGGCATCGAGAAGACGAAGGTCACCGTCGACCAGCGCGGCTTCATCCAGGTGGACGCGCAGCGGCGCACCACCGAGCCGCACATCTACGCGATCGGCGACGTCGCCGGCGAGCCGATGCTCGCGCACAAGGCAACCTACGAGGCCAAGATCGCCGTCGAGCACATCGCCGGCCACAAGGTCGCCTACGAGCCGGCCGCGATCCCGGCCGTCGTCTTCACCGACCCCGAGCTCGCGTGGTGCGGCCTCACCGAGGACGAGGCGAAGAAGCAGGGCATCGAGGTCGAGGTGGCGAAGTTCCCGTGGGGCGCGTCCGGGCGCGCCACGACCGTCGATCGCAACGACGGCCTCACCAAGCTCATCGTCGACCCGAAGACCGAGCGCGTGCTCGGCGTCGGCATCGTCGGGGTGAACGCCGGCGAGCTGATCGCCGAGGGCACGCTCGCCGTGGAGATGGCCGCCGTGGTGAACGACCTGAAGTTCACCATCCACGCGCACCCGACGCTGTCGGAGACGATCATGGAAGCGGCCGAGGTCTTCCACGGCACCGCGACCAACTACCATCGACCGAAGAAGAAGCAGTAGTACACGGCCATGGCGCTCTCACTGACGTGGCTCGGCCACGGGACGTTCCTGTTCACCACGCCGGGCGGCGTGCGCGGCGTGATCGACCCGTTCCTCACCGACAACCCGTCATGTCCCGAGCGGTTCAAGGCAGACCTCGGGCCGCTCGACCTGATCCTCGTCACGCACGGGCACAACGACCACACGGCCGACCTCGTGCGCGTGGCGAAGGCCAGCGGGGCGACGGTCGTCGGCGCCTGGGAGGTGACGACATGGCTCGGCTGGCAGGGCATCACCAGCGTCGAGCCGATGAACGTCGGCGGCACCATCGAGGTACGCGGCCTGCGCATCACGATGACGCAGGCGTTCCACAGCGGCGGCTTCGTGACGCCCGACAACCAGATCATCTATCTGGGTCCGCCGGCCGGCTTCATGGTCCGTTTCGAGGACGGCTACACGCTCTACCACGCGGGCGACACGTGCGTGTTCTCGGACATGCGTCTGCTCGCCGAGCTCTACGCCCCGGACGCGGCCATCCTGCCGATCGGCGACCGCTTCACGATGGGCCCCGAGCAGGCCGCCAGGGCCGTCGAGTTCCTCGGCGTCCGCCGCGTGGTGCCCACGCACTTCGGGACGTTTCCGGTGCTCACCGGCACCGTGGACGCGTTCGTGCCGCTGCTGCCCGAGGGTGTGCACGTCGACCGCCTCTCGCCCGGCGACACCGTCAGCCTGAGCCGGTAGGGGTCGCTCGACAGGACCTCAGCTCGTAATGAGCCACAGGCACGCCATCACCAGGATGGCGGTCATCAGCCGGTCGAAGACGCGCGGATCCACCCAGAGGATGAACCGCCGCCCGACGAAGACGCCGGCGGCAACCAGCGGGCAGACCATCAGCGGCCACAGGAGCTCGCCCGGCGCGATCACGCCGGCGGCAAGCGAGCCGGGCACCTTGAGCACGTTCACGACCGAGAAGAACGCCGTGTTGGTCGCCGTGAAGGTGACCGGCGAAAGGTGCTGGAGCAGCAGGTACGCCGCAATCGGCGGGCCGCCCGCGTTCAGCATCGCCGAGCTCGTGCCGCCGAGCAGGCCGGCGAGGGGGGCGTGCCAGGCCCTGTGGACGTGGCGGTCGGGCCCGTGCCACTGCACGTACAGCTTGTAGCCGACGACGACAAGCCCGGCCAGGCCGAGCCAGCGGCGCAGCAGCGCGTCGGGCAGTCCGCGCAGCAGGAAGATGCCGATGCCGACGCCGGCCGCGCCGGCCGGCAGCAGCATGCGCGCGTGGCGGACGTCCCACAGCCGCCAGTACGTCCACAGCGCGATGGCGTCGCCCACGAGCAGCATCGGCGTCGAGAGCGCGATCGCCGCGGCGACCGACGAGCGCTCGCTGATGACGAGCGTCGCGAGGATCGGGGGCAGCGCGCCACCGACCCCTCCTTTCGACAGGCCGATGAGCACCGCGGCCAGGCACAGCGTCAGCAGGTCGACGGGCGCGGGAGGCATGGCTTATCCCGGCGGGGCGTCGGCAAGGTCGCGTGCGGCCGCGAAGACGCCGGCGAGCATGGCGTCGGTGAGGCGTCCGGTGTGCGTGTTCTGCCGTGACGGATGGTACGACTGCACGACGCCGGGCAGCCCCGGCGCCGGGGGCGGCAGCACCTGGCCGTGCGCGAACGTCCGCGGCCCGGGCCTCGTGCCGCGGCGCGCGAGCAGCCGGCACCAGGCGTCGTAGGCAAACCGGCCGAGCACGACCACCACGCGCACGCGCGGCAGCGCGCGCCATTCGTTGTCGAGATGCACGAGGCACGTCTCGAGCTCGATCGGGAGCGGCTTGTTGTCGGGGGGCGCACACCTCACGGCCGCGGCGATGTACGCGTCATGGAGCTGCAGCCCGTCGTCGGGGTGGGATGACGATGTCCGGTTGGCGAGTCCGGCGGCGTGCATCGCGCGCAGCAGGAAGTCGCCCGAGCCGTTGAGGCCGTCGCCCGTGAACACGCGGCCGGTGCGATTCGCCCCGTGCGCTGCCGGCGCGAGCCCGACGACGAGGATGCGGGCCTGCGCGTCGCCGAAGCCGGGCACGGGGCGTGCCCAGTACGTCTCGTCGCGGTAGGCGGCCCGGCGCGTCTCGGCGACGGCGGTGCACCAGGACCGCAGGCGCGGGCAGCGCTCGCACGCGATGACGTCGCGGTGGACGCGCGCCAGCGGGCGCGGCACCGGGCGCTGACGTGGATAGTCGCGGAGGCGCTGCTGCAGCGCGGCGGCCGATGCGCCGCTGCGCGAGCGCCCGCGCGTCCCGCCGTCGGGCATCAGCGGCCGGTCATCAGGCTGTCGGCCTGTTCGTGCGCGTGGTAGGAGCTGCGGACCAGCGGACCCGACTCGACGTGGCCGAACCCGAGGTCGAGGGCGATGCGCTTGAGCTCATCGAACTCGTCGGGGTGGTAGTAGCGCACCATCTCGAGGTGCTGCTCGCTGGGCCGGAGGTACTGGCCGAGCGTCAGGATGTCGACGTCCACGCGACGCAGATCCCTGAGCACCTCGACGATCTCGTCGTGCGTCTCGCCGAGGCCGAGCATGAGCCCCGTCTTGGTCGGGATGTCGGGGGCGTAGGCTTTCGAGCGCCGCAGCAGTTCGAGCGTGCGCGGGTAACGTCCGCCCGAGCGCGCCTTCCGGTAGAGGCGCGGCACGGTCTCGGTGTTGTGGTTCAGCACGTCGGGACGTGCGTCGAGCACCGTGCGTAGCGCGGCCTCGTCACCCTGGAAGTCGGGAATGAGGACCTCGATGCGGCACGAGGGACGCCGCCGGCGCGTCTCGCGGATCGTCGCGGCGAAGATCCAGGCGCCGCCATCTGGCAGGTCGTCGCGGTCCACCGAGGTGATGACCACGTAGCTCAGCCCCAGCACCTCGACGGCGTTGCCGACGCGCGCCGGCTCCTCGAGGTCGAGCGTGGGCGGCTTGCCGTGCGCGACGGCGCAGTAGCCGCAGTTGCGGGTGCAGACGTCGCCCAGGATCATGAACGTCGCCGTGCCGTGGTGCCAGCACTCGCCGATGTTCGGGCAGCGCGCCTCCTCGCAGACGGTGTGCAGCTGGAGGCCGCGCATCAGCTGCTTCAGCCGCAGGTAGTTCTCCGAGCCCGGGGCTTTCACCTTGAGCCATTCGGGCTTGGGCTGTCGCGGGCGGATGACGTGAAGCGGAGAGACGGTGCTCATGACACGGTGGGCGGCGACGTGCGCCGGGGCGGCCACCGGCGATCGTATCACGAGGCCACGGGACGGCCCCGGAGCAGCTCCCGGCCGCGCGCGACGAGGTCGTGCGGGCGCCACGGCTTGGCGATGAAGGTCACCAGCGGCTCCGCGATCAGGTCGCTGACCTCCTCGGCCGGAAAGCCGCTCGTCAGGAGCACCGGCATCGACGGGCAGATGCGACGAATCGCCTCGAACACGTGCCGTCCGCTCGCGCCTGGCATCGTCAGGTCGAGCACGACGAGACCGAACCGGTCGGGTGCCTCGCGGAAGGCCGCGATGGCCGCCTCGCCCGAGTCGACGAGTTCCACCTGAAAGCCGGCTGCCGCCAGGGCGGCGCGCGCCACGTCGCGAACCGTCCGCTCGTCGTCCACCACGAGGACGACGGGGGCGTCGGCATCCGCGGGGTCGCCTGCGATGGCGCCGACGCCTGGCGCCGCTCCGGGCGTGCGCGCCGTGACGTCCCGGCAGGGCAGCAGCACGGCGAACGTGGTGCCGCATCCCGGCCCGCTGTCCACGGCGATGCTGCCGCCGTGGCTGCGCACGATGCCATGGGCGGCGGCAAGGCCGAGGCCGCCGCCCTCGGGCTTGGTCGAGAAGAGCGGGTCGAACACGCGCGCGGCCGTCGCCGCGTCCATACCCGCGCCGTCGTCGCTGACCTGGATACGCACGCAACGCCTGTGCGCCAGCGCTCGCCCGTCGCGAGCGTCGCCGATGCACGCCTCGGCGCGGACCTCGATGCGCCCGGGGCCGTCACCGATGGCGTCGACGGCGTTGGTCAAAAGGTTCTGCACGACCTGCCGCAGCTGGGACGGATCCCCCTCGACATCGGGCAGATCTGCAGGCACGCTGACGCTGACGGCGACGCCACGCCCGACGATGGGCGACATCAGCCGCACGGTGTCGCGGAGGATGCGCCCGATGTCGACGCGCGTGCGCACGCAGCCGCCGCGGCCCGCGTAGGCGAGCATCTGCGCCGTGAGGTCGCGCGCCTCGAGCGCTGCCTGCTCGATGCGCTGGAGGTGGGCGCGTGCCCGTGTCCCGGGGGCGAGGTCGGCGAGCGCGAGGCTCGCTTCGCCGAGGACGCCGACCAGCAGGTTGTTGAAGTCGTGCGCCATCCCGCTGGCCAGCGCGCCCATGCCTTCCTGCCGCTGGGCCTGCTGCATGCGCTCGTCGAGCAGCCGACGCTCCTCGGCGACGCGCGTCCGCTCGCTCACCTCGTGACGCAGGGCGGCCGTGCGCGTGTCGACCAGCTGCTGGAGCGTCTCCTCGCGACGCCGCAGGCCCCGGATGCGCAGCCAGTAAGCGGCCGCCAGCATGGCGGTCAGCGCGAGGCCGACGAGCGCGTGGAACCAGCGTGTCTCGTAGAAGTATGGCGGGATGCTGAAGGTGACGGCAGTCGGCGCGGTGAACGGGCCGCCACGTCCGAGCTGCGCGCGGACCTCGAAGGTGTAGGTGCCAGGCGGCAGATTCGTGAACGACGCCGTGCGTGCCGTCCCCGGCGCGGACCACTCGTCGTCGTAGCCGACCAGGCGGTGCTGGTAGCGGAGCCGGGCCGCGTTGCGGAGCTCGGGTGCGCTGAAGGCGATGAGCAGGTCGCGCGCCGCGATCTCCAGGCCGTCGTCCGCCAGGGGGACGTCGCGGTCGCGGACGACGAGACGATCGACGTGGACAGGAGGCGGCACGGCCGGCGCGCCGACGCGTGACGGGTCGACAATCGCCACGCCTGTTGTCGTGGCGAACCAGATGCGGCCATCGCGGGCGAGCCAGCTCTGTGGCTGATTGCCGTCGGTGCCGTCGAAGCCCGAGATGCCTTCCGCTTCGCCGAGGAAGGTCGAGGGCAGGACGTCGAGCGCGCCGTCGGCCACACGGTTGGCCGCGTCGATCGCCACGACGCTGACCCCCTGGTTCATCATCAGCCAGAGCCGCCGGCTGCGGTCCTCCATGATGTCGAAGACGACGTTGTCGTCGAGGCCATGGGCCTCGTCGATCTGCGCGATGGCGCCGTCCTTCAGGCGGAAGAGGCCGCCGCCGTAGGTGCCGATCCACACGGTATCGGCGTCGTCCACGTGGATGGACGTGACAAACGCGTTGTGCAGGCCCTCGTCGGGGCCCCACGTGCGCAGCGTGTCGTCCGGCAGGAGCAGGCTGAGGCCGCCGCCGAACGTGCCGATGTACAGTCCCGCCGGCGTGGAGTAGAGCGCGCGCAGGTCCTCGCTGCGCAGGCCGTCCGCGCGCGTCCAGCGCCGCAGCGTGCCGTCCGTCTCGCGGCGCACGAGGCCGCTGCCCGCGAAGTAGTAGCGGCCCCTGCCGCCATGCTCGATGGTGCGCACCAGCGGGCCGACGACCTCCGGGCCGAGCTGCTCGACGACGCGGCCGTCGGCGACGCGCACGGCGCCGGCGCCGTTGGTCCCGACCCACACCTGCGACGGGCCCGAGGCGCCCGCCACCGACGTGATGCTGTCGCTCGGCAGGCCGGCGATCCTGGCCAGCCGGCGCCGCGTGCCGGCATCGAGGCGGACGAGGCCGCCGCCGAGCGTGCCGGCCCAGTACGCCCCGTCGCGGGCCTGGTAGACCGTCGTCACGGGGAAGTTCGGCATGCCGTCGTCGTGGTCGATGAGCTCGCGCTCGACGTGGAGCAGGCGTGTCAATCCGCCGCTCACCGTACCCACCCAGATCGCGCCGTCGCGGTCCTCGGTGAGGGCCACGACGAAGTCGGAGCCCACCTGCGGGATGGCCGTGACCGAGCCGTCGGCCGTCACGCGGAGCAGGCCGCGTCCGTAGGTGGCGACCCAGGCGTCACCGGTCCGCGCGACCAGCACCTGGTAGGCGTGCACGCCGCGGAGGGCCTCGACGACCGCGAAGCGCTGGCGCGCCTCGTCGAAGCGGGCGACGCCCCTGGGCGTGGCGGCCCAGATGCGGCCGTCGGCGTCCTCGCTCAGCGAGAACACGCGACGCGAGGGCAGGCCGGCGTCGGTGCCGAAGCGGCGCGTGCCGTCAGCGTCCAGCCGGATGACGCCGTCGGTGGAGGAGCCGAGCCACGTGCGGTCCAGGCGGTCGACGACGACGCTGGACACGGCGTGGGCGGCGCCGTCGGGGACAGCGGGCGCCTGCCATGTGCCGTGCTCGAGGACGCGGGCGCCGCCGGCGGTGGCGGCCCAGACGCGTCCGCGGCGGTCGCGGCGGAGGTCCCAGATGGTGCCGGCGGGGATGCCCTCGTCGGGGCCGAAGGCCTTCAGGCGTCCGTCGCGCAGGTAGAAGAGACCGGTGCCGTAGGTGCCAATCCAGAGGCCGGCGCCGTCGTGGACGAGTGCAGTCAGGCGACGGGTGGAGAGGTCGATGCCGTCGACGATGCCGGCGGCCTGGAACTCGAGGCCGTCGAAGCGGGCAAGGCCCTTCCGCGTGGCCACCCACAGGTATCCGCGTTCATCCTGGGCCAGGCCCGTCACGGTGTTCTGGGGCAGGCCGTCGCTGACGGTCCAGGTGTCGGCCTTGACGTCGTCGACCGCCCGCGCCGGGACGGGGGCAAGGAGCAGGAGCGCCGCGGCGAGCCAGGCGAGGCGAGCGGGGGAGGGGAGGGTAGGGCGCACGAGCACTCGGTCAGGGCAATCGGCACACGTGCGCGGTTTCCGCACTCGCCCGCCGGTGGGGTCAGGTCTCGCGGCGGGCGGGTCTGGGGTCAGGTCTCGGCACGAGCGCCTGACGTGGTCCCTCCACGGCCGGCCTTTGCCACGTAAGTGGTTCTGTTCGTGGCATTTGTCGGCCGTGGCCATTTCTGCGTCCCCCTCGTGCCGAGACCTGACCCCACCCAGGGCCCGCCGCGAGACCTGACCCCACAAACTCCGACTGCATCCGGCCCTTGTTCTGTCGGAGCGCGAGGCGTAGTATCCGACTTGCGGAAATTCATTCCGCATAGTGGAATGAGTCAGCGCGAGCCGCAGCCGACGTCGGTGGACAAGGCGCTCTTCCTGCTGGAAGTGCTCAGCGAGGAGCCGCAGGGGCTGCCGCTCCGCACGGTCGCGGCGCGCGCCCAGCTGGCGGCGCCGACGGCACACCGGCTGCTCGGCATCCTGCGCCGCCGCGGGTTCGTCCACCAGGACGCCGAGACCGGCAGGTACGCGCTGACGCTGAAGGTGCTCGACCTCAGCTTCAAGTACCTCAAGCGCTCGGAACTGCGGCTGCACGCGTTCCCTGCGCTGCGCGCGTACACGGTGAGGACGCCGGTCCGCGCCTTCGTCGCCGCGCCCGCCGAGGGCGAGGTGAGCTACGTCTGGGGCGGGCAGCACGAGGCGCCGGCGATGTACACGGCCTACGGCAAGCCGATGCCCAGCCACTGCTCGATGTTCTTCTCGGGCGAGCAGGCGCGGCGCCTCAGCTGCGCCCGGCTGTGCGTCGCCGCCGACGTCCGCCGGAGTCGCGACGTGGTCCGGCGGCTCGGCGACGGCGACGGTCGCCCTTCCCTGCGCCTCAACTGCGCCTGCGCGCCGGTGCGCGACTACACCGGCGAGGAAGTCGCACGCGTGGGCGTGTTCTCGCACGCTTCGGCGGAGCAGCCGCTCCACGACGTGCATGTGCGTGCCGCCTGGGACCTGGCCCGGGCGACGTCGCTTCGCCTCGGGCACCTGCCGCGCGAGGCCGATCCAGGCAGCATCCCCACATCGGAGGACTCATGGCGTACGTGATCACGGAACCCTGCATCGGCACCAAGGACACGGCGTGCGTCGACGTCTGCCCCGTCGACTGCATCCACCCCCGCAAGGACGAACCCGAGTTCGAGAGTTCCGAGATGCTCTTCATCCACCCGGACGAGTGCATCGACTGCGGCGCCTGCGTGCCGGCGTGCCCCGTCGAGGCGATTTACGCCCTCGATGAAGTGCCCGACCAGTGGCAGGCGTATATTGAGAAGAACGCCAACCATTACCGGGGCTAGGCGGAGGCTCCGTTCCCGGGCCTCCCGGCGGCCCGGGTTCGTCTGCAGGAGCGTATGCCGGCATGCCCTTCGCCGATAGTCGCCGTTTCTGTGTCCGCCCCCTCTGGCGTCGCGGCCGCCTCGCCTGCGCGGGGGCGGTCGTCGCCGCCGTCTTCGCGACGACGGTCCACCCCTCCGCGGGCGTCGAGGACGCGAGCGCCGAGATCCTGCGCGCGGAGACCCTCTTCGAGCGGGCCAAGTACCGCGAGGCCGTCCAGGCCTACCTGCGGGCCCGCGAACTGAATCCGGATCTGGCGCTCGCCTCGACGCGCGCTGTCGTGCGCGCGCTGCTGCGCGTGGGCGACTTCCGGCAGGCGGCCGACGAGTCGGCGCTGCTTTCGGACCTGTCGGTGGATGCCGCCGACACCGCGCTGCGCGCCGACGCGCTCTGGAGCGTCGGCCACTTCGAGGAAGCCGCCGCCGCCTACAGCCGGGCGCTCGCGCTGGCGCCGAACCTTGCCGCGGCCAACCACGGCATGGCCCGTGTGCTCGACGCCCGGGGCCGGACGGCGGAGGCGCTGGCGCTCGTCTCGGAGGCCATCGAGCGGGAGCCGCACGTCCCCGAGTACCGCCACACGCGCGCGTACCTGCTCGAGCGATCGCGCAACTACCAGGTCGCCGCCGACGAACTCGAACGCTACATCACGCTCCTTCCGAAGAACGGCTTCAAGGACCAGATCAAGCTCGCGCGCGCGCGCATCAAGTTCCTCCGCCACTTCAGGGACCGCGAGCCGCTGCGCATGACGCCCGCCGTGCGCGACCAGGTGCACGTCGTGCCGTTCCGGATCGAGAACGAGAAGCTGTTTGTCAAGGTCAGGATCAATGACCGCTGGACGCGCGACCTCATCGTCGACACGGGCGCCGAGATGACGGTGCTCTCCGAGGACAGCGCCCGCGCCGCGCGTGTGTACTCGGTGGCCGAGACGCTCAGCGCCGGCGTGGGGGAGGTCGGGCTGCGCCGGCTGAAGCTCGCGCGTATCGCGAGCCTCGAGGTCGGGACGCTGCGCGTGGAGCACGTCCCCGCGATGATCAAGGACCCGCCGCTGCGCCGCATCCCGTCCCAGGAGATCGACGCCATCTCGCCGCTCGCGCTGGGCCTGTCGATGCGCGTGGACTACAACCGCGGCGAGCTGATCATGGCCAAGACGCTGCCGCCGCCCGAGACGCCGGCCAACATCGAGATGCCGCTCTGGATGCACCGGCTCGCCACCGTGCGCGGCACCGTCAACGGCGACAGGCCCGCCGCCTTCGTCGTCGACACCGGCGGCCAGGCGATCTCGATCAGCCGGACGACGGCAGTCGGCCTCGAGCAGCTGGGGCGCTTCCGTCGCATCCCGCTGAAGGTTTACGGGTCGTCGGGCTGGGACCGCGACGCGTTCCTCCTGCCGGGCGTGGATCTCGAGGTGGACGACGTGAAGCTGGCGCGCTCGTCACTCGTGGTGCTCAACCTGCGCGCCCCGAGCGTGCTCCTCGGGTACGAGGTCGGGGGGATTCTCGGCCACAAGTTCCTGAGCCGCTACACGGTGTCGCTGGATCTCGGCAGCGGGCGCATGCTCCTGCACAACTGACGCCCGGGGACGGTCGACGCGCTAGTCCCGCCGCGAGGCAGCACGGGCAGCGAGCCGCGCGGCCCGTCGCGCCGCGGCGCCCGCCGCGCGCTCGCGCTCCTCGTCGGTCTGGAGCAGCAGCGGCGGCACGGCCACCGGCGTGCCCGCCTCGTCGATGGCGACGAAGGTGAAGTAGGCCTGCGAGGTCGGGCGGCGGACGCCGGTCAACGCCTCTTCACACAGCACCTGCACCCACACCTCGAGCGAGGTCGTGAACGTCGCCGACACCTGGGCCCGCAGGATGATGAGGTCGCCGACCTTGATCGAGTGGAGGAACTGGAGCCCGTCGACGGCGGCCGTCACCACGCGCCGGCGGGTGTGCCGGAACGACGCGATGGCGCCGGCGATGTCCATGAGGTGCATGACGGTGCCGCCCAGGATGAACCCGAGCGGGTTCGCGTCGTTGGGCAGCACCACCTGCACCATCTCGGTGAACGACTCGGACGCGGCTCTCGGCTGAAGGGACGTCTCGGACATCGATGCGTTCGGATCGGGGCGGACGCCCCGGGGTGCGCGCCACCCTGTGTGGCGGTCCCCGGCGCGCACCTCAGAAGTCGTACCCGATCCAGACCTGGAAGCGCGGCTTGCGGAACCGGGCGCTCCCGCCCTGGAACGCGTAGACCACGTCCTCCCACTCCTTGTTGAAGAGGGTCTTCCACGACCAGTCGAAGTGGATCGGGAACCCGATCAGGAAGGTCTCGAGGCCGATGCCGTACGAGGCGCGGCCGTCGCGCAGGCGGAACCCCGAGATCACGCGCGGCTCGCCGTAGATCGGCTCGGTGGGGAAGCCGAACTCGTCGACCTCGAAGCCGATGATCTGCCGGACGACCTCGTCTTTCGACGTCGCGAACGTGAAGCCCTGGTCCTCGTTGCCCGAGACGAACGACGCGTTGGACGGCCGGCCCTGGAGGCTGGCCGCGCCGAGCCCGGCGAAGAACACCCCGCGCACGCCACCCAGCACGCCGATGGGCGTGAGCATCGCCTGGATGAGAGGGAAGCGCAGCTCCGCGTTCGCGAAGAACCCCGAGTTGCCGACAAACTCCAGGTAGTCGTAGCCGCGCAGCTCCGAGTTGCCGCCGAAGAAGAAGTAGTCGGGAGTGTCGCCGATGCTCTTGAAGCCGCGCAGCCGGAACGCCGCGACGCCGTTGGTGCCGATCCGCTGGTAGTAGCGGACGTCGCCGTCGAACGTCTGGCGCGACAGCGTGTTGCCGATCTTCGGGGCCACCTGGTAGGCCAGCCGGTACGTGCTGCCCGCCAGCGGGCCATACTCGCGGAAGACCGTCGACTCGTGGACGAGCGCCGCGCCAATCGGCACGGCCGTGCCGTTGTTGAAGATCCGGGCGCCGAAGCGCTGCTCCTGGTACAGGTCGGACAGGTCCTGGAGCGCCTGGTTGCGGAACTCGTCGTTGTAGTGCGCCACGCCGCCGAACAGCTCGACGCGCGTGTACCGCGTGAACGGGTAGATGCCGAAGGCGCTCGCCCCGTTGATCGACCGCGTCGCCAGCGCGTCGTCACGCCGCAGGAACAGCGTGAGCGAGGGGTCGTAGAAGCCCGGCACCAGGCCGTAGAAGAACTGCGTCTGCGAGAAGCCCTGGATGGCGTACTGGAACCGCCGCGACAGGTCGGTATAGGAAGCGGCCAGCGTCCGGTACTGCGCGACCGAGGCGGCAAAGAACGTGAAGTTCTGGTCGCCGAGCACGTCGCTGAACGAGACGGCCGTGCCGCCGAAGACGTCGCCGCCGCTGGTCACGCCGAGGTTCACCGGCGGGCGGCCGTCGAGGAACATCTTCTCGAACCGGCCCTTGACGCGCGCGTTGGCGGGAATCAGCGTGTGCGACAGCGGCGCCTGGAAATCGACGATCGGCCCGGGCTCGCCGAAGTCTGCCGTGGTGGCCGTGACGACGGGCTCCGAGAAGGTCTGCGTGTGCAGCCCGTACTCGCCCTTGTAGTAGGTGACAAACGCGACGCGCTTCTCGTCGCCCTCGGCCGGGACGACCACGGGCGAGAGGTTGCCGGTGAGCGCGTCGGTGTACTGGCGCAGCTCGCCCGTGCGCAGGTCGAGCGTCCACAGGTTGTAGATCTGCCCGTTGCGCACGACTTCCGGCTCGACGGGCTGTGACGGGTCGGTCGCCGTCGACGGGAAGATCAGCGTGTTGGCGTCGAGGAACTGCGGCCCGCCCTCGTCGTGGGTGCCGAAGGTGAGCTGGGTCTTCTCGCCGGTGGCGAGGTCGAGCCTGAAGATCTTGTCGTTGCCGCTGACGCGCGCGAGGTAGACGAGCGACGTGCCGTCGGGCGAGATCGTCGGCGCGTAGTCGGCAAACGCGTCGTTGGTGAGGTTGCGCACCTCGCGGGTCTCGAGGTCGAGCTCGAAGATGTCGCCGACGGCGTTGCGCAGCGCCGAGAAGTACACCTTGCGGCCGTCGAGCGAGAACTCGGGCGACTCGGGCACGTCGACGCTGTCCATGTAGATGCGGTCCTCGATCCGGCCCGTGACCACGTTCATGAGAATCAGCGACCGCTGCTTCTCGGTGCGGGCGAAGAAGGCCAGGCGGTCGCCGTGCGGCGCCCACGCGATCCATGGCACCGTGTTCCAGCGGGCGCCCGGGACGGCGATGAACTCGTAGCCGCGGTCCTTGCTGAACCCCGAGGTGAGGTTGCGCACCACCTGCCTGTCGCGCGCCGACACCAGGATGATGTCGAGCTCGCCGTCCTTGCGGTTGCCGACGACGGCCGCGAGCAGGTCGCCCGAGGGCGAGGGCTCGATCGACAGCAGCGCCGTGTAGGGCGTCTCGGACGGGTCGGGCGCCAGGTTCCGCCCGTAGTCGGCCGGCCGCTCCTTGTCGCGGAACGGCTTGAAGCGCGCCTTCATGTAGCTGTCAAACTGCTGGTCGAACTCGTCCGGGCTGATGCGCAGCGCCTCCTCGAACGCGCCCTCGCCGCCGCCGATGGCCGTCTTGCGCAGCGAGAACAGGAACTGCCGGATGCCTTCCTTGCCCCACCGCTCCTCGATGAACTCGAAGGCCGCGTGCCCCAGGTTGTAGACCAGGCGGGGGTTGCTGAAGTTGCCGTAGCCGTCGAAGTCGCTCATCGACGGGATGATGTCGGCCACGGTGGCATCGCGCACGGTCATCAGGTCGAGCGGGCGCCAGACGCCCGCCATGTAGTCGGCCAGGCCCTCGTCCACCCACAGCGGGACGCCGCGGCTCACGAGCGAGCGCGGAATGATGTCGAACTCGAAGATGTGCGTCAGCTCGTGGGTGATCAGGCGGTAGAGCTGGTCGGGCGGCTCGTCGATCGGCACCAGCATCCGGTTGCGCGACGGCTCGGCGAAGGCGGCCACCCCCTCGCTGACGGCCCCGGGGATCACGTTCTGCTGCTGGAACTCTGCCTGCGTCTTGAAGATGAGCAGCGGCACCTTGAAGCCGAGGTCGTGCTTGAGCTCGGAGCTCAGCTTCTGGTAGGCGCTCTCGGCGTAGGCGGCGATGCGTTCGAGGTGCTGCTCGGTCTCAGGGTAGTAGTAGATCTCGAAGTGATCGGTCGTGTAGATCGTCCAGCGGAACGTGTCGTACCTGATTTCGTTCTTGCCGAAGTACGGGACGAATGGCGTCTGGGCCAGCGCCGGGGTGACCCCCGACGACAGGAGCAGCCCCATGGCGACGTGGCGCCACCACGAGCGCGGCGACGTAAGCATACGAACTCCTCGGGCTGGGCAAATCGGCAGAGCGCGTGGCAAATCGGGCCGGTCCAGTCAGGGTGGGCGTCATGGTACTGCGGAAGCCCCCCACCCGCAACGACGTGAGCCCCCTCGACTTCCGGCGGGCGGGCCGCGGCATCGCCGCGCGGTCCACTTCAGCCGTAAGACGTCTCAGCAGGGGGGGAGGTCGGGGCGCGGGTGTGTCACACTAGACCTGTCATGAACCGTCGCTGGATCATCGCCGGGATTCTCGCTCTGGGGCTGGGACTGGCCGCGATTCCGTTCATTCCGTCGGGCACCCAGACCACGGGCGCGAGGCTGGAGCACTGCGACGTCAAGGGCCAGCAGGCCAACTTCGACTTCACCGTGCCCGACGTGCACGGCCGGGACGTCCGCCTGCGCGACTTCAAGGGGCAGGTGGTGCTGATGAACTTCTTCGCCACCTGGTGCGGGCCCTGCAAGGTCGAGACGCCGTTCTTCGTGGAGTTGCAGGAGCAGTACCGCGACCAGGGCGTGACGTTCGTCGGGGTGCAGATCGAGGACGACCCGCAGCTGCTGAAGCCGTTTGCCGAGGAGTACGGGGTCAACTACCCCCTGCTCGTCGCCAACGACCGCACCGACCTCCAGGAGGCCTACGGGCCCTTCTGGGGCATCCCGGTGACAGTCATGATCACGCGCGACGGCACCGTCTGCAAGCGGCACTCGGGCCTCGGGACGAAGGAAGAGTTCGAGCGCGAAATCAAGGCGTTGCTCTGACGCCGCGCGTGGCGCACCGCCCCCAGGCGTCGGGGATGCTATGATCGACGCTGGTTCGGAGGCAGGCTGCGCCGCAGGCGCGGTGCGGCTCGCCTTCGCGCCCGATCGACATGCTCAAAGGTTTCACGCACGCCCGCCTCGCCTGCGGCTGCCGGATTGGCTTCCGCGAGGGAGTCGAAGGCAGCCCCGTGCTCGTCGTCGTCGAGAGCAAGTCCCCGCAGTGCAGGTCGACCCAGCACGTCGAGGATCTCCCGCTCTACGACTATCGAGAGTCCCTGCGTCCGTCCACCCGACTCGGGCCTCCAGGCGAGGAAGAGTACGAGGAGGAAGGGTGATACCCGCGGATCATCCCCGCTACATGAAGAAGCTCATCTCCCTCTCGCTCTTCTGGCTCGTCCAGGCGTCGTCACTGCTGGTCCTGTTCGTCCCGTTCACGTGGGGGATGGTCGCCCTCTGGGCCGTTTCGCACTTCCTGCGGGCCATCGGCCTGACGCTCACGTTCCACCGCTACTTCGCGCACCGCGCGTTCAAGATGACGCGCCCGGCGCAGTTTGTCTGGACGTTCATCGCGACGGCCGCGATGCAGAAGGGGCCGCTCTGGTGGGCGGGGCATCACGTCACGCACCACAAGTTCGCCGACCGCGAGGGGGATCCGCACAGCCCCATCATCAGCGGGTTCTATTACGCGCACCTCGGCTGGTTCCTGAACGACGTCCGGCACGACAAGGTCGCCACGAACAACCCCGTCGTCCGTGACTTCGGCAAGTACCCCGAGATCCGCTTCCTCGACGAGCACTACTGGCTGCCGCCGCTGCTGCTCGCCGTGAGCATGTACCTGATTGGCGGCATGCAGTGGCTCGCCTGGGGCTTCCTGCTCCCGACGACGACGCTGGCGCACGCGACCTTCGCGATCAACACGATCAACCACCTGTACGGGTCGCGCCGCTTCGACACGGTGGACGAGTCACGCAACAACGTGCTCACCGCGATCTTCGCGGCTGGCGAGGGCTGGCACAACAACCACCACCGCTACCAGCGCGCGGCGCGCAACGGGTTCTACTGGTGGGAGTTCGACCCGACCTGGTATGTCATCAAGGCCATGAGCTGGGTCGGCCTCGCCTGGGATCTGCAGGGCGTGCCCGAACGCATCTACCGCGAAGCCCGCGAGCGCCGCACGACCCGCATCGACCCCGCCCTCGTCGAAGAAGAACACGTGTAGCGGTAGGGACGGCTCTCCGAGCCGTCCTCTCCGAGCCGTCCTCTTCGACCGTCCTTTCCGAGCCGTCCTCTCCGCGCCGTCCTCTCCGCGCCGTCCTCTCCCGAGCCGTCCTGCCCAGCGTCCTACCGGGCCGTCCTGCTCTGCCGTCCTTGTCCGAAGCGGCCCTACCCGTCGTCATCCTCCGCGGAGCCCGCGTCCCTCGCGCGGGCCCGGCGATGCTCCGCCCGATCCCGCTGCTCCCCACGTTCGTCGCGCGCCCCGGTGACGGCGCGTCCCGCATCCTTGAGCGCCCGCCGCAGCAGGAACTCGATCTGGCCGTTGAGGCTGCGCAGGTCGTCGTCGGCCCAACGCTGCACGGCGTCGAGGACGGCCGGATCGATGCGAAGCAGAAACGAACGACGCTCAGCCATACGCATTCAAACGGTTCGCCCCGCCGGTGCGGCGGGGCGGTTGATGAATCCAGGAAGCCGCGTCCGTCGGCTCCCGGAGGGGTGCGTGGCAGACGGACGGCCCGAGGGCCGTCCCTGCCGTCTACTGATAGATCGTGCCGGTGTTGACCACCGGCTGGGTGTGCCGGTCGCTGCAGAGCACCACGAGCAGGTTGCTCACCATCGCGGCCTTGCGCTCCTCGTCGAGGTGCACGACGTCCTTGCGCGAGAGCATGTCGAGCGCCATCTCCACCATCCCGACCGCGCCCTCGACGATCCGCTGCCGGGCCCCGATGATGGCGCCGGCCTGCTGGCGCTGCAGCATGGCCGAGGCGATCTCCGGCGCGTAGGCGAGGTGGCTGATGCGCGCCTCGATGACCTCGACGCCGGCCTTGTTCAGACGGTCCTGGATCTCGGCCTTCAGGTGGTCGGCAACCTTTGCCGTCGTGCCGCGCAGCGACTCGGTGATGTCGTCGTGCGAGTCGTAGGCGTAGCTGACCGCCAGGTTGCGCAGCGCGGCCTCGCTCTGCACCTGCACGCAGTTGTCGTAGTCGTCGACCTCGAAGACCGCCTCCGCGGTGTCGGTGACGCGCCAGACGATGACCGCGCCGATCTCGATGGGGTTGCCCTCGAGGTCGTTCACCTTCAGCGTGGACGACTCGAAGTTGCGGATCCGGACCGAGATCTTGCGCTTGGTGAAGAGCGGGTTGGCCCACCGCAGCCCCGGCGTCCGCACGGTGCCGACGTAGTCGCCAAACAGCTGGAGCACGCGCGCTTCGTTCGGCGCGACGGTGAAGAGCCCGCCGAGGATCGCGAACCCGGCCAGCAGGATAAGGAGGCTCAGGGCCGCGTTGGCCGGATCCTTCGCCTTCGCGGCAAGGAGCAGCCAGGCGAACCCGCCCAGGGTGACGATGAGGCCAAGCACCAGCATCAGGGCGCCATTGGCGGTGGCGCGTTCACGCTCGCGGATCATCGGAGCGGCTCCTTCCAATGTGATAGCGGGATGATATCACTGTGCTCGCACTCTGATACGTAGTCGAGCCGGACACGGTTCCATGCCCGCCGGCCGAAGCGGCCGGTCAGCGGCGTGTGCTGGGTCTGGCGGGGGAGGCCAGACCCGGGTATGTGCCTGTGGGCGGGGTGTGGGGCGTGTGCGGAGGACGGCTCGGAGAGCCGTCCCTACCGAGCCTGGAACGGGGTGTCGACGACCGGACGGGCGTCGCGCGTCGCCAGCGCCCACGCCGTCGCGTAGATCGTCTGGGTCACCCGGTGCAGCTTCCGGAAGTCGATGGACTGCACCTCGTCACCGACGCGGTGGTAATCCTCGTGCACGCCCGAGAAGAAGAACGCCACCGGGATGCCGTGCCGCGCGTAGTGGTAGTGGTCGCTCCTGTAGAAGAAGCGGCTCGGGTCGTCGGGGTCGGCGTAGCTGTAGTCATAGGTCAGGCCGAGGAAGCGGTCGTTGACCTCGTCCACGAGGCGGCCCAGTTCGCGGCTCATCAGCCGCGAGCCGATGACGTACACGCTGTCGGGCCCGGTGAGCCGGGCGTTGGCCGGCGTCGTGTCGCCGGGCGCGCGGCTCCTGCCAATCATGTCCACGTTGATTTGCGCGACGATGCGGTCGAGCGGCACTGTCGGATGTTCGGTGAAATAGCGCGAGCCCCACAGGCCGTGCTCCTCGCCCGCGTGCCAGACGAAGAGCACCGATCGCCGTGGCCGGCTCGGTGCGTGCGCCAGCGCCTCGGCCATCCCGAGCAGTGCCACCGTGCCGGACCCGTCATCATCCGCGCCGTTGTAGATGCGGTCGTGGCTGGCGCCGGCGCGTCCTGACGCCCGGGCGCTGCCGCCGCCCTGCCGGGGCGTCTGCTCGACCCCCACGTGGTCGTAGTGCGCGCCGAGCGCGACGTACTCGTCACGGAGCGCCGGATCGCCGCCGCGCCAGATGGCGACGACGTTCTGCGTCGTCTCGGGCCGTTGCGACAGCGCCACCGTCAGCGTCACCCGCTTGGACGGCGACAGCGTGAACGGCGGGGCCGCCTCGCCGGCGGCCGCGCGCCGGTGCATGTCCTCCGGCGTGAAGCGCTCGCCGGCAAACACCGCGGGGAGCGCCGACGGGGCGAGGTACGCGGTGGGCAGCGGCGGCGTCGACGGCCTGAACGCATCGACGGTCAGCGTGCCGACCCGTTCGAGCCTGCCAAGCCGCCCGCTCCACGACTCGAGCACGTCGAGCGTGGGCAGGTAGAGGATGCCGACCGCGCCGCGTGCCGCCGCCGCGCCCGGCCCGTCGTCCCAGTCCCGGCCCTTCTCGCCTTCGAGCTGGCGGCGCGTCAGGCCGGGCGGGAGCCCCTGGTGCATCACGACGACCTTGCCCCGCACGTCCACATCCGCGTAGGGGTCGATGTCACGGCCTGGCACGACGTACCCGTAGCCGACGTAGACGAGCGGGCCGTCGGCGGTGCCGGCGGCCGACGGCAGCGGCAGGTAGTGTTCGCCGAGACGGAGGGGGCGTCCCTCGACCTCGAGGCGCGTGTTGCGGCGGTCCAGACGCTGCCGCGTGAGCGTGATCGTCTGGAAGAACGTGCCGTTGTCGCCGGCCGGCTCGAGGCCCCAGCGCGCGAGCAGCGACGCGAGGTACCTGGCCGCGATGTCGAGCCCGCGCGACGGCGTGTCGCGGCCCTCGAGCGCGTCGTCGGCGATGAAGGTGAGGTACGCACGCAGCTGCGTCTCGCTCAGCGTGGAGAGGCCGGGCACGGCCTCGCGCGTGCCGGCCTGCTGGCGCGGGCGGGTAGCCGGGGCCTGGGCGGCCAGCGGCGCGAGCGTCACGAGCGCGGCGAAAACGGCGCACGCCAGGGGGCGGACGAGTCGGACGGAGACGGGCATCGGATGGTATCGCGTAAGCGTCTGGCTACGGAATGACGACGTCGGCGACGAGCGGCAGGTGGTCGGACGCCATGAGCGTGAGGCGGTTCCTCGGCAGCTCGACGCGGCGCACCTCGACGCCGCCGGCCAGGTAGATGTGATCGAGATGGAGCACCGGCAGCACGCCGGGGTAGGTGCGGCGCCGACGGAGGTGCGTGCTGAGGTCCACGCTCTCGAGCATCGCGCTCAGCGTCTTCGAGGTCAGGCCCTTCATCCACTCGTTGAAGTCGCCGAGCAGCACCTTCGGGCCGGTCACCGACGCGTCGGCGACGAACTCGGCGAGGCGCGGCGACTGCTTCCGCCGCTCGAGTACCGCCGTGCCGAGGTGGACGTTGAACACGTGCAGGCACGTGCCGCCGGCCTCGATGTCCACGCGCTGGCAGCCCCGCGGCTCGCAGCGCGGCATCGAGAGGTCGCAGCAGGTCTCGCTCCGGATGGGCAGGTGGCTGAGCACGACGTTCCCGTACGAGCGTCCGCGCAGCTGCCGCGTCGTCTGCATCACCCACCCCATGCCGAGGCGCGCGCCGAGGTAGGCCGCCTGGCCTTCCTCCTCCGGCCCGGCGCCCCAGACTTCCTGCAGGGCGATGACGTCGGCCTCGAGGCTGGCAAGGACCTCGACGATCCGGTCCGGGCGCAGGCGCCCGTCCATGCCGCGGCACTTGTGAATGTTGTAGGTGACAAGGCGGAGCTGGCGGCCGGCGTCGGTCGTGCTCGGCGTACGGGGCTGTGGCATGATCGTCAACGCGCGGCTCTGTCAGCCTATGCAATCCTCCGGGGGAAGTGAAGCGCCATGACCCGTCTGCAGTCGGAGTTCCAGGTTCCGTGCCCGTGCTGCGGCGCCACACTGATCATCGACGCCAACCTCAGGCGTGTGGTCGGCCACGAGGAGCCGCGTACGGGGCCGCAGCGCGACCTCGACGACGTGCAGCGGCTGCTGAACGAGGAGGCGGCGCGCCGTGAGGCGCTGTTCGAGCAGAGCTTCCGGCAGGAGAAGGAGCGCGACACCGTCCTCGATCGCCGTTTCCGCGAGGCGCTCGAGCAGGCGAAGAAGGAGCCCGTGACGCGCCCCACCCGCGACTTCGACCTCGAATAGTTGCGACCTCGACGAGTCGGGTGAGGACGGCTCGGAGAGCCGTCCCTACCTCGGTAGTGGCTTCCACCGCTCCTGGCCGCGGTAGTAGAGCGGTTTGGCGCCGGGGTTGGCGGCCATGAATGCGCGGTAGCGTCGCCGCAGCCGCTCGATCCGCGCGTCGGAGGTCCGTAACGGCCGGTGCGGCAGGTCGCGCAGCGCCTGCTCGACGTGCCAGAGGTTGCGCGACGAGAGCCGCCAGTCGTACGGCTCCAGTTCCCGCAGATCGAGCACGCCGTACCCGGTGATGCGCCCCGTGTCGTCCACGTACGGCTCCACATAGCTGGCCGCCAGCGCGCGCAGCGACCGGAACACCGGGAGCCGCCCGTGCAGCCCGGGGTCGCGCGAGCGCGCGACGCTGCCCCAGCCCTCGGGCCCCTTGTAGACGAACACGACGTGGTCGAGCAGATCCACCGACTCGAGGCTCATGACAAGCGGCGGCCAGCCATGCTGCTCGAGGATCGTCGCCGCGCTCATCGCGGCCTCCATGCAGTGCGCCTCGCCATGGCGCACGACGCCGCGAAACGATCGCTGCGTCTCGCGTGACGGTTCGGTGTTGTAGGGCAGCCGGTTGAGCCAGCGCTGCACGCGCATCGGCGTGCGGAGCGCGCGGACGAGCGCCGCTTCCGCTCCCGTGAACCGCTCCGCCGCGCGCCGCGCCGCGGGCGTGAGCGCTGCCGCGCGTCCGCGCGGGCCTCTGCTACGCTGTGGCCCCATGGTGCGCATCGGGACGTCCGGCTACAACTACCCCGAGTGGAAAGGGCGGTTCTACCCGTCCGACCTGCCCGCGAAGCAGATGCTGCCGTACTACGCGGCGCGGTTCCCGACGGTGGAGGTGAACTACACCTTCTACAGGATGCCGACGCCGAAGGTCGTCGCCGGCTGGGCGGCCCAGGTCCCCGAGACGTTCACCTTCACGCTGAAGGCGCCGCGGCGCATCACCCACGACAGGCGCCTGGCCGACGTCGCCGACCCGCTCCGCGCCTTCTGCGACGTCGCCGCGGAGCTCGGGCCCCGTCTTGGCTGCCTGCTCTTCCAGCTGCCGCCCACGATGAAGCTGGACCTGCCGCGGCTCGAGGCGTTTTTCGCCGACCTGCCACCCGGCGCCCGGGCCGCGATGGAGTTCCGCCACGAGTCGTGGTGGTGCGAGGACGTCTACGTGCGGCTGCGCGAACGCAACGTCGCGCTGTGCATCGCCGACAGCGACACGCGCCATACGCCCGTCGTCGCCACGGCCGACTTCGGCTACCTGCGGCTCCGCGACGAGGGATACGGCGACGCCGACATCGCGCGCTGGGCCGACGTGGTGCGCGCGCACGAGGGCTCGGCCTGGCGTGACACGTACGTCTACTTCAAGCACGAGGACGAGGGGAAGGGACCGGAGTTTGCGGCGCAGCTGATCGCGCAGCTGTCACGCTGACGTGCGCCAGCGCCCACCGGACGATGGTCGACTCGGCCCAGTAGCCGTCGCCGTCGTCGCTGCCCGGCGCGGCGACGAAGCCGCAGTGGCCGCCGTCGTCGGTGAGCACGACGCGGACGTGCGGATTGCCGGCGACAGACGGCCGCTCGAACTGCTCGGGCGGCACGAACGGGTCGTTTCGCGCCGACACGATCAGCGTCGGGACGCGCACGCGATCGATGACCGCTGCGCTGCAGGCCTCACGGTAGTACCGCTCGGCGGTACCGAACCCGCACAGCGGCGCGGTGAAGGCATCGTCGAACCCCCTGACCGTCCAGACGCCCGCGAGGCGGCCGACGTCGTAGAGGTCGGGGTACAGCGCCGCCTTGCGTCGCAGCCGCGCGCGCAGGTTGCGCATGAAGTTCCACTGGTAGAGCGTGTTCGCGCGGCGCTCGAGCGCGTCCACGCACAGCGCGAGGTCCATTGTCGGCGACACCGCGGCGACGGCCCTGAGCGCCGGCGGCGGCGTGTCGCCGGCGTCGCCCGCGAGCTTGAGCGTCAGGTTGCCGCCGAGCGAGTACCCGGCGACGACCACCTCGCGGATGCCCATCACGTCGGTCAGCTGCGACAGCACGTGCAGCGGATCGGAGGTGAGGCCGGAGTGGTACAGGCCCCGCGAGAGGCCCTCGGTGCCCCCGCAGTTGCGCTGGTTCAGCCGCACGACGTTGAAGCCCGCGCGCCACGCCTTGTCGGCCACCCCGCGCATGTAGTGCGCTACCGACGAGCCCTCGAGGCCGTGCAGCAGCAGCAGGGCGGGCGCGGCGGCCCGATCGGGCTGCCAGTTGCAGTGCGCCAGCACGCGCGCGTCGGCCGCCGTGTCGAAGTACACCGCCTCGGCCTCGGGCAGGCCGGTCAGCGCGCGGGGCCGGGCCCACGCGTAGATCGTCATGCGGTGGCCGCCCCGCCAGCGCGGATGCGGCACGTATGGCGGCAGGGGCACGCGGCCGACGTTTGGCGCGGCGGAAGCCGTGGCGTCGCGCGTGGGCACGGGGTCACTGCAGGCGATAGACATAGAACCTGGCGTTGCGGTATGCCTCGGGCATCGCCAGCCGGCGATCGGTCACGAGGTAGTCGAGATCATACCGGCGCGCCAGCGCCCGCGCACGGTCGGGCGTGATCGTCCCGAAGTCGCCGACGGCACGCGTGCGCTCGTCGACCCGCACGGCGATGTCGCGCGAGTACATCGCCACCGCCCGGTCCTTGACGCCCTCGAGCAGGACGTCGCGCCGCGCGGTGATGCGCAGCGAGTGGCCGTACTTCCAGTCGTGATCCGGATCGACGAGCAGGTGCGCGTCGGTCGGCGTGGCGCGGGCCGCCCACCGGCCGACGTCCTCCCACGCGTCATCGCCGAGCGCCGGCGCGACGAGCGTCCGCTCCGGGCGTTCGATCGTGAGGATGTAGGCGCCGCGTCCCGCCGAGGCGAGCAGCACCAGCGCGCAGACCACCGCGGGCCGCAGCGCCCGGACGCCGGGGGCGCGGAGCCGGTACTCGCATGCGAGCCAGACGAGGCCCGCCACCGCGAAGAAGTCGACCAGCCAGAAGACGCGCGAGGTCTGGAGCTGCACGGCAAGCGCGATGCGCGCGTCGATGAGCGGCAGCGACGCGACAAAGAGCCCGACCAGCGCGGCCATCCCGGCGACGGCACCGCGCTCCCACGGCGCGGCAATGCCGCGCTGCCGCCTGAGCAGCCAGACGCCGACGACGACGAGGGACGTGCCAAGGTTGATCGCCCAGACGGACAGCGCCCACTCATCGGGAAAGACGTAGTCCTTCGACGCGAGGACGCTCGTCCACAGGTTGTCCATCCTCACGAGCCTGTCCGCCAGCGAGCCGCGCCACAACAGCCATGCGCCAGCGGCCGCACCAAGTCCTGTGGCCGCGTGGAGTGCGCGCCGCGTGGACGGGCGCACGACCCACGTGGCCACGAGCAGCCATGCGGCCCACCAGGCGCCCGTCGTCGGATGCAGTACCCCGGCAAGCACGACGAGTGTCCACGCGATTCTCAGTCGATCGTGCGCCAGCGCGGCCATCGCGCCGACGCCGCACGCAAAGGCCGCCACGCGCGGGTGGAAGTAGCCCTCGAACGAGTTCGCGCCGGTCTTCGTGATGCGGTGACGCAGCGTGAGCGCCGCACAGAAGGCCGCGGTGCCCCATGCGCTGGCGTAGTAGCGCCGGCCGAGCGCCACGGCGGCGACAAACAGGCCGAGCAGGGTGACGACGTAGCCCGCGAGCATGAGCGAGGGCAGCGGGATGCCCGCGCGGACGACCGTGGCGAGCAGCTCGTCGCTGAGCATGAGGCGGTCCTGCGCGCGCAGCAGCACGGCGTCACGCGGGTACAGCTGCGGCTGGACGTCGTCGAGGATCGACGGGATGTAGAAGGCCTGGTCGGAGATGCCGTAGCGATAGCCGGCGGCGTTGGCCGTGGCCAGCACGAGCAGGCTCAGGAGGTACAGGGCCCAGACGGCGCGACGCGGGAACGTCCGTGGCATCAGAGGCTCCTGCCAGTCTATCGGATCACCGCCGCCGATATTGCAGGCTTCACCGAGGGCTTACGTGTCTGCGGATGAGCTTGGGGCGCGTCAACGCGCTGCTCTGCGAGTCCGGCGTGCCGACACCCAGGCGGGGTCGGCGTCAGCGAGCTGACGGCGCGGGCCCGAGCTGCGCGTCGGCGGAATCGCCATAGAGGGCGGGCACCGGTCGGCCGCAGAGCCTGAGGTACACGCCGAGCTGTCCACGGTGGTGCGCGAGGTGCTGCAACGCGAACGTCGCGATCGCCTCCGCGCGCGTCATGCGCGCCAGGACGACGCCGTTGCGCCACAGCGTCCATGGCTGCGCGAGGGTCGCGTCGTCGCAGGCATCGAGCGCGGCGCGGCCGCGTGCCGAGGCGGCGACAAATGCGTCAGTAATGGCTGACACATCCGACGGTGTCGCCGGGCCCGGACCGCCGGCCCCCATGTCGTGGCCGTCACGCGTCGTATAGGCAGGCATCCAGCCGGGCAGCGTGGCGACGTGCATCGCCAGGCGGCCGAGCGTGTACGAGCGCGGGGCCGGCGCCCATGCCAGCTCGTCGGGCGGCACGGCGTCGAGAAACGGCCTCGTGCGATCGAGCTCGGCCTCGAACAGGGTACGCAGCAGGTCGCGCGTCATCGGAACGTGACCCAGCTGCCCAGGAGCCGCCTGTCGCGGCTGCCAGGCTCGACCTCGGCGGGAACGAAGCCGTCGGACGTCGTCACGCGCAGCGGACGCGGTCCCGATGCGGCAGGGAGGGTGACCGTCTCGCTCTGGCCCGCCTCGAGCGACACGACGCGCACGACGCCGCCGGCATCGACGGTGACCCTGACGGGGACCGCGCCCGCGCGGACGTCGAGCACGAGCGGGCGCTCCGTGTCCGTGCGGACGGTCAGCTCCGCCGCGCTCCGACCGCGCATCCACACGCCGTCGCGTTCGGGCCAGGCGTCCTCGCCATGGACGAAGACCTGCACGTCGTCGTATCGCGCGCTTGCGAGCACGTTGCGCGACGACCGTCGCGACGATGCGGGCACGATGCGCTGCGGCGTCACGCGAATGGCCGGTCCGGCCGCCGCGACATCGTCGGTCACCTTGAAGCCGACGAACCCGGCATCCACGGGCAGTTCGAACCGGCGTCCCCACGTGCCGGGCGGTGTCAGGGCGATCTCCCACGACTGGTACGGCGGGCCTGCCCGGCCGACCTGGAGCGCGATGGCCCCGTCAACCGCCGGGGCGCCTGGCGGGAACACGAGGTCCACGCCGTAGGTGCCGGCGGGCAGCGACAGGCGCTGACCGAACAGCCCGGTGTCGCGGGTGATGGACGTCGCACCGGCGGCGTTGACGCGGATGGGGAACAGGCCCGGCACGGCGTCTGCGTCCATCAGGGTGAACGGCGTATAGAGGATCGCCGTGGGACGGCGCGGCGCGTCGAAGGTGTCGAGCATCCGCACCCGCGGGCGGCCCTCGACCTGCTGCGGCGCCGTGGACGGCGGCAGCGTGGCGGCGACCAGGCCCGAGACGGCCGCGACGGCGGCCACGGACACCACGGCGCTCGAGGCCGCAGACCGGCCATACGTCGCCGGCCGGCGCCACGCGCCCATCAGCGTGCCGGCCGCGAGCAGCGCGGCCACCCACACGGCGGCCATGACGGCTGCCTGCCCGGGCGACTGGCGGAGGAACGACGGCAGCAGGGTCCAGACGTTGGACGACGGGGCCAGGTACTCGAGCACCTGCCACGACCCGTCACGTCCGGCCACGAGCAGCAGGCCGTTCTGCGCGAGCGCGACGAGGACGCTCATGCCCATGCCGATCCAGAGCAGCGCGAAGTGCGCGGCGCGCCGCCACGGTGCCGACTGCGCGGCCTGCCACTGGGCCGCCACGGGCACGACGAGCAGCGGCAGCGCCGCGACAACGGGCCGGCCGACGACGGCGCTGCCGCCCCACCAGATGTGGAAGGCGCCGACGACGCCGAGCAGCCCGGCGAAGGTCGCGAGGAGCTCCACCGTCACGCGGCGCGCGCCATCCCGGCGGCGCAGCAGCCGCACGACGCCCGGCAGCGCGAGGAGGAGCGCGGGCGCCGCGAGCATGACGCCGTACTCCTGGTCGAGGAGCAGGCCCGGCCCGCCCTGGGGCAGGTAGGCGAGCCGCGTCTCGCGCTGGGCGCCATAGGGCGCCGACGGCGAGTACGTGCCCCAGATCCAGTTGAAGAACGAGAACCACGCCACCAGGCTGATGGCACTCGGCAGGCCGACCGCGAGCGTCCTGACGAGCGCGCGGCGACCGACGTCGCCGTCGGCCGGCCAGGGCAGCCACAGGCGCGCCAGCGTGATGACGCCCAGCGCCGCGCCCATGACGACGTACTTGGTGCTCAGCCAGGGCAGCAGCCCGATGGCGACGCCAGCCGCGACGAACCGCCCGGCGTGGAGCGCTGCGGGCGGCGTCCAGTCGCGCCCCGCGCGCCAGCCGCTCGTGGCGGTGAAGGCGGCGAGCGTCGCCGTGGCGGCAGGAATCTCGGGGTAGATCGTGAACGTGTTGAACAGCCACGGCACGCCGGCCGCGAGCGTCGCCCAGCCGAAGGTGGCAGCCGCCGCCGACCCGGTAACGGCCCAGGCCAGGCGCCACGCGAGCGTCAGCGCAGCGGCGGCCAGGAAGACAAACGCCGTCACCACCAGCTCGTAGCCGCCGACGGCGTACACGGGCGCCATCAGCACGGGCATCCCGACGGGGTGGATCGAGTAGATCTCGCGGTCGACGCCGCGCGTCAGGTAGTGCGGTGCCAGGTCGCGATGGAAGTACTCGTCGTAGTCGCGGCGCTGGTGGTTGTTCTCGATGCGCAGGTCGCCGTCGCGCCAGAGGCTCTGGGCGATGACGAGGTAGTGCGGCTCGTCGCCGCCGGGGAACAGCGGCGTCCTGATGAACTGCGACGCGACCGTGCCGCTCAGCACCACGCTGGCAAGGGCGATCCCCGTCGTCCAGCGCCTCCGCTGCGGCTCAGGCGGGGTCAGGTCTCGTCTTGGCGGGGTTGGGGTCAGGTCTCGCTGCTTCGCCGTGGCAGATTCTGCCACCCCCCCAGCGACTGAGCCTTGCAGCACCGCGCTCCGCCACCGCACGATGTGGCCGACAAGCGCCACCGTCATCTGCCCGGCGACCAGGCCCCACCAGAGCCATGCACCCGGCCCCGCCAGCAGCACGAGCGCCGGCAGCCAGTCGGCGAGCCATGGCAGGTAGGGCAGCACCAGCAGCGAGGCCGCTGCGGCCGGACGCAGCACGTCGAGCGCGCGCCCGCCCGCGTCCGCACGCGGCGCCCGGCTCGCCCGCGCCACGCCCGCGACGACGACCACGGCTCCGAGGGCACAGGCCCCGACGGCGAGGAGCAGCGCCCACCAGGACGGCAGCATCGCGATGCGCGCGGTGCGGCCTGCGACGTCGGCGACGTCGAGCGTCGCCAGCGTGCACCACAGGCCCAGGCCGGCGGCCGCGCCGACCAGGGCTGCCTGACGAGTCGGGACGCGCGTCATCTACCGCGGCGTGAAGTCCACCTGCGGGACCTGCTGCGCCGTCGGCGGCGCCTCGAAGTACGCCCACTCATCGAAGCCGAACATCTTCGCCGTGATGTTGGACGGGAAGCGCCGGCGCAGCGCGTTGTAGGCCTGCACCTGCTCGTTGTAGCGTCCGCGCGCCACCGCGATCCGGTTCTCGGTGCCCGACAGCTCGTCCATCAGGCGCATGAACGTCTCGTTGGACTTCAACTGCGGGTAGTTCTCGACGACGACCAGCAGCCGCGCGAGCGCCGACGACTGCTCGTTGGCGGCCGCCATGGTCTCTTCCGGCGTCCGCGCGCCGGCCAGCTTCTCGCGCGACGCCGCGATACGCGTAAGGATTTCCTTCTCCTGCGCGGCGAAGCCCTGGACGGTTGCCACGAGGTTCGGGATCAGGTCGTTGCGCCGCTGAAGCTGGTTCTCGACCTCGGCCCACGCGCCCTTGATGGCCTCCTGCTGGCTGGTGAACGTGTTGTAGGAGCACCCGGGCAGCACCAGCGCCACCAGTCCCAGGATCAGAGCGTGTCGAAGCAATCGCTGTCTCGTCATCGGGTCATTCTCCCTCGTGTACCGTCCTGCTTGCGCATGGCGCAGGCCTGCTACCACCGCGCGCCGCCCCCGCCTCCGCCGCTCGCGCCCCCGCCGAAGCCGCCGAAGCCGCCGCCCCCGAACGACCCGCCGCCAAAGCCGCCGCCGCCGAAGCCGCCCCCGATCATGCCTCCGCCGAAGCCGCCCCAGCCGCTCCACGGGCCGCCCCGGCCCCGTCCACGCCGGCCCCGCATCCCGGCCGCGCCGCCGCCGCCGGACGAGTTCAGGATCGCCATCAGGATGAAGATCGCGAGGATGATGGCCCACGGCGGGATGCCGCCGTCGCGCAACGTCGGCGCGGCACGCCGCGCCGGGGGCAGGTTGTCGAGCGAGACGCCGCGTTCCTCAGCGATGCGCCTGGCGATCTCGACGACGCCGGCATACAGCCCTTCGCCGTACCGTCCCTCGCGAAACAGCGGCACCATCACCTGCCGGCTCGTGCTGCCCGCGAAGCCGTCCGTGATCACGCCTTCGAGGCCGTAGCCGACCTCGATCCACACCTCACGGTCCTCGATGGCCAGGACGACGAGGACCGCGGCGTCCGTTTGCGCGTCGCCGATGCCCTTGCCGTTGTTCTCGAACCAGCGCACGGCCAGCTCGCGGATGTCCATGAACGGCGCCACGCGGGGACGCGTCGCCACGACGATCACGTCGCCCGTCGCGGCGAGCAGGTCGCGGCTCAGGCGGTCGATGCGCGCGGCGCTTTCCGCGTCGATGACGCCAGCCGTGTCGTTCACCGGCCCGGTCAGGTCGGGCAGCGACAGGTTCGACCCGCCCTGCGCGTGCACGGAGGCGTGCGCGCCGAGCAACGTCGCGGCGACGACGAGCACCGCCAGCCAGGCAGCGGGCGCGAACGGTCGGCGTGAGCGCATCATCGGGATGTGGCGCCCGGGGCGGCCTCGTCGGGGTGCCAGGCGTCCACGAACGCCACGAGGGCGTGCAGCAGGTCCAGGTACGGCGGATAGAGCTGGACGGCCTCCGCCGCGTCCAGTGCGGCGTCCTCCTCGATCGAGAGCAGCCGCTCGATCAGCGTGGCCGGCAGGCCGGCGGCCTGCTGCGCATGGGCCGCCATCATGGCGGGTGTCGCGTCGCGGGGGCCGCCGGTGACGCGCGTGAACGCCTCCATCAGCGAGGCGAAGGGCCCGGCCGACGCGGTGACCAGACGCGCGAGGGCCTCGGCGTCGTGGCCGGCCAGCAGGAAGCCTTCGCGCAGGTGGATGAGGTGTCCGCGCGCCTGCACCTCGCAGGCGCGGCGCAGGTCGTCGGCGGCGACGAGCTGCCCGGCGAAGGGGTGGTCGCCGAACACCACCACGTGGTGCTCGATGATGTCGCCGTACTCGAGCGGAAACACGTCGAGGGCGCGCGTGAACTCGCGCGCGGGGAGCAGCAGCGGCACCTCGAGGCCGGCCTTGAGCCATCGGTCGGCCCGTTCCGCGCACGCGGACAGGTCGGCGTAGCTGATCTCGTCCACCAGCGCGGCGGTCTGCACGGGGACGCGCACGGGGCGCAGGTGCGGGCGGGCGTGGGCGCCGTAGATGACGACCGTGCGCAGCCGCTGCCCGAAGATCGACTGGAGGTCGGCCGCGAGCGCCTGTGCGCTGCGCATCGGTGAAGGACCGTCGGCCATGTCATGCAGTGTACAGGCTGGACGCGCGTCCCCGGGTTGCCCCGAGCGACCGGCCGGGAACACAATCGGCACGCGATGCGCCTGCGCGAGCTGCACGTCGGATGTCTTGGTGGCGGGACCGGCCTGCCGAGTTTGCTTGGCGGCCTGAAGGCCAACCCGTGGCTGCAGGTGCACGCCATCGTGACGATGTTCGACAGCGGGGGGAGCTCCGGCGTCCTGCGGGACGAGCTGGGGGTGCTGCCGCCCGGCGACGTGCTGAAGTGCGCGCTGGCCCTCGCGCGCGACGAGGCCGAGGCGCGCAAGGTGCTGCTGACCCGGCTGCCCAGGCTCGAGCACCAGCGCCTCGGTGGCCACACGGGCGGCAACCTGCTGCTGTCGATGATGGAGCAGTTCAGCGGCGACTTCCTGACGGCGGTCGACGGCCTGCGGGCCGTCCTCGGGTGTCGCGGCTACGTCTGGCCCGTCACCATCCAGACCGCCAGCCTCTGCGCGTCCTACAACGACGGGACGACGTCGAGCGGCGAGGTCGCCGTCGACGGGGGGATGAGCGAGGGGCGCTGCATCAAGGACGTGTGGCTGGAGCCGTCCGTCGCGATTCATCCCGCCGCGGCGGACGCGATCAGCCGCGCGGATGCCATCGTCATCGGTCCGGGGAGCTTCTATACGAGCCTGATGCCGCCGCTGCTCGTCGAGGGCGTCGCCGACGCCATCGCGCAGGTGCGCGGGCCGGTGGTGTTTGTGGCCAACCTGCTCACCGAGGGCCGCGGCATGGAGCAGTTCACCGCCGGCGAGGCGGTCAACCGCATCGCGGCGGCGATCGGGCGTCCCGTGGACACGGTGATCTTCAACACGTCGCGGCCGGGGCCCGACGTGCTCGAGCGGTACGCGGCCGAGCACAAGCGTCCGTTGCCGCTCGGCGACGTGCCGCCCGAGACCGAGGTCGTGCAGGGCCCGTTCTGGATGGGCAGCATCGCGCGTCACCACCGGCGGCGGCTGGCGTATGCGATGTGGGGCGTCCTGGCCCGCCGCCTGCTCTGGTAGCGGCGACCTGGGACCTGGGGTCAGGTCTCGAGATCAAGCCCTTTGGGGTCAGGTCCCGACGCGAGGCTGTTGCAGATCCTGCAACACCCGGACCCGTGAAATCGACGCCGCTGGCGTGACGCGGCGCGCACAGCGTGACCGCCCGTGTCGAGACCTGACCCCACCGTCACCCGAATCGAGACCTGACCCCCGACCCACGCAAATCGAGACCTGACCCCCCACTCAGGGGGACTCAGGGATGGCGGCGCCGTCGTGGCGCGGGTCGGACGCGCCGAAGTGCACGCCGTCGCCGCGGCTCATCACGGCCTGCCCCCAGCCGAAGATGCCCGTCCGCGGCCCCTCCACCGTCAGCTCGTGGCCGAGCGCCGTCAGCGCGTCGCGCGTGGCTTCGGGCACTTTCGGTTCGATCTGCACGTCGCAGCCGTCGAATGTCGCCTTCGTGAAGCGCCCCGCCTCGAGCGCCTGCTGGAGGTTCATCCCGTGGTCGACGACGTTGGACACAAACTGCGCGTGCGCCTGCGCCTGGTTCCATCCGCCCATGATCCCGAACCCGATGCGGACGTCGTCTTTGCGCATGAAGCCCGGGATGATGGTGTGGATCGGCCGCTTGCGCGGCGCGAGCTCGTTCGGGTGTCCCGCCTCCAGCGTGAACAGCTGGCCGCGGTTGTGCAGCGAGAAGCCGGTGCCGTCGGGCACGAGCCCCGTGCCGAACGCCTGGAAGATGCTCTGGATCAGCGAGACGATGTTGCCATCCCGATCGATGACCGTCAGGTAGATCGTGTCGTTGCCCTTCGACGTCGTCAGGCCGGGCACCTCCGTCGGCTCGACGCGGCAGGCGGCCCGGTCCGGGTCGATGAGCGCGGCACGCGCGTCGGCGTGCCCTTCCGAGAGCAGCGTCTCGACCGGCACGTCGGCCATGCGCGGATCGCCGACGTAGCGGAGCAGGTCGGCGTAGGCCAGCTTCTTCGCCTCGATCATCGTGTGCAGCGCCCGGGGGCTGTGGAAGCCGAATTCGCCGAGCGGCGATCGCTCCATGATCTCGAGCATCATCAGCGCGGCGATGCCCTGGCTGTTCGGCGGAATCTCCGACACGGTCCATCCGCGGTAGTCGGTCTCGACGGGCGCCACCCACTCGGCCTCGAACTCGGTCAGGTCGGCGGCGGTCAACGTGCCGCCGAGCGACTGCGACAGCGCCAGAATCGCGGCGGCCGTCTCGCCGCGGTAGAAGCCGTCGCGCCCGTTGTCGGCGATGCGCCGCAGCGAGCGTGCCAGGTCCGGGTTCCTGAAGATCTCGCCCGCGGCCGGCGCGCGCACGCCGTCGACGAGGTAGGTGGCCCTGGCGTTTTCCGTCCTGGTCAGGATCTCCTTCCAGAAGTCCCACTCGCCGGCGATGATCTCCGACACCGGAAAGCCCTCGTCGGCGTAGCGGATGGCCGGGCCGAGGATGTCGCGGAACGGCAGCCGCCCGAAGCGACTGCGCAGCGCATCCCATCCGGCGACGGCGCCCGGCACGGTCACCGAGTGGATGTCGCGCTCGAGCTCGGTGAGGCCCTTGTCGCGCAGCATCTGCGCCGTGAGCCCGGCCGGCGCCCACCCGCTGGCGTTGAGGCCATGAAGCGTGTCGGTCTTGGCGTCGTAGACGATCGCAAACAGGTCGCCGCCCACGCCGTTCATGGCGGGCTCGACGACGCCGAGCACGGCGTTGGCGGCAATCGCCGCGTCGACGGCGTGCCCGCCTCGCTCGAGCATCAGCGTGCCCGCGCGCGCCGCCAGCGGCGAGCTCGCCGCGACGATGCCGTAGCGCGTCGTCACCATCGAGCGGCCGGTGACGGGGAGGGGCACCGGGCCGGCGGCGGTTTCCGCCACTTCGGCCCGATCGGTGCAGCCGACGGCGCATGCCAGCGCCGCCACCAGCAGCATTCTTACGGGGTCAGGTCTTGTCATTGGTCTTCGTGGGGTCAGGTCTCGCCCCGGGGCCATCCGGGGTCAGGTCTCGTCACGCGAACGACGCCGCTTCTGCCACCGGTGCACGTCCCGGCGCCACGCACACGGCCAACGCAGGAGAGAGGCGCAACGCAGCGGCGCGCACAAACAGGGCGTCCAGCCGGCACGGACGCGCACGGCCGCTCATGGCCGCGGCGGCGTGATCATGATGTGGGCGCCCGGCGTCCCCGCAAACATCAGCCACGGCACGCCCGGCGCCGGCGACGTCGGCAGGCCCGTCGACTCCGCCGTGGCGAACGGCACGTAGATCACCCAGCGGAGGAAGGCGTTCTCCACCGTCCCCGTCGCCGGATCGAATCGCGTGCCCGTCAGGACGTGCGACACGCGCGGCTCCCGGGGCATCGCGAGCGCGCCGCTCTCGATCTCCTTCCACCTGGCCTGCTCGCGCTCGCGGCCCGTCACGCCCTGCGCAAGCAGCTGTCGCCCGCGCGCGAAGAACGGCGCCAGGTCCTTGTGATGGCAGACGACCTCGAAGCCGTCCTTCTCCGGGTCGTCGGCCACGCAGACCAGGTCGTTCGTGCCGGCGCGCAGCTCGACGAGCGTGCCGTTCGGGCCGGGCGCGAGCACCGCGGCGCCGTCGCGGCGGTCGGCTGGCGCCGCCTGGAGCGCGCCCGCGATCCGCGCGTCCTCCGTCGGGGACGCAGCCGCCACCTCCTGTGGCGCGGCAGCAAGGACGAGGGTCATGGCAACGACAGCAATCATGGCAGGCACCTCTCGGTGAGGGGATGTCCGGTGCGGCTGTAATCTACTGCAGTGCGAGCAGATTGGCGAACGTCGCGGGCCCGCCGCGGGTGGGCGGTCGCCACGACGGCCGTCGCGCTGGCCCTCGCCGCCCTCGCCGGCCTGCCTCGCCCCTCCTTCCTCGGCAGCGGACGCACCGGGCAGCTCCAGGGCCTGCCGCCGGTGCCGGCGCTCCCCGGGGACGCCCCACCTGCCTCGTCACCCCGCGCGCCGGACGCCGCAGCCATCGCCACGGCGGCTGCGGCCCTCCCCCAGCTGCGCAGCCTCCTCGTCAGCTGGCAGGGACGCCTCGTCGTCGAGCACTACGCGCCGGGCGTCCGCGCGACGACGCCCGCCAACATCAAGTCGGCGTCGAAGAGCGTGCTGACGGCGCTCGTGGGGGTGGCCATCGCCCGCGGCCACCTCCCGCCGCTCGACACGCCCATCACCCGCTGGTTTCCGGCCCTGCGCCGGGCCGACGACCCGCGTAAGCAGACGATTACGCTCGAGCACCTGCTCACGATGCAGACGGGCCTGGCCTCGACAAGCGGGCCGAACTACGGCGCCTGGGTCCGCCGCCGTGACTGGGTCGCCTCGGCACTCGCGCGGCCGATGGTCTCCGACCCCGGCACGTCGATGGAATACAGCACCGGGACGTCGCACGTCCTGTCGGCCGTCCTGACCGCCGCGACCGGCATCAGCACGTGGCAGTTCGCGCGCGATGCGCTGACACGGCCGCTCGGCTTCACGCTGGCCCGCTGGCCGCGCGATCCGCGCGGCATCTACTTCGGCGGCAACGACATGCTGCTGACACCCCGCCAGATGGCGGCCCTCGGCGAGCTGTACCTGCGCGACGGCGTGGTGCCGCCCGCGGGACCGGTCGACGTGATTCCAGACGCGCCTGCCGCGGGCACGCGCCTGTTGCCCGAGGGCTGGGTGGAGGCCTCGTGCACGCCCCGCACGCGGTCGCGGTTCGATCCCGACCGCGAGTAGGGCTACGGCTGGTGGATCCGTGCGTTCGGCGGCGCGACCGCCTGCTTCGCCTGGGGCTACGGCGGGCAGTACATCATGGTCTTCCGCGACCTCGATCTCGTCGTCGTCGCGACGTCGTCGCCGGAGGTGAGCGACCAACGGCACGGCCACCGCCGCCGCCTGCTGGACCTGGTGTCGACTCAGGTGGTCGCGCCGGTGCGCGGAGGCGACGGCGTCATCACGGCCCCGACGCTCCCCGGCGGCTGACTCGTCCAGCGCCTGTCCACGACGGCGGCAATCGCCGCGAGCAGGGCGCCAGGGCGGACCGGCTTGGCCAGGTGGCGCTGGTAGCCCGCTTCGAGCGCGTGTTCGCGATCCGACGCGCGGGCGTAGGCGGTCACCGCAATCGCGGGCACATCGCTGCCGCGGCGGGGCCACGCCGCGCGGATCCGCCGGATCAGCTCGAGGCCGTCCATGCCGGGCAGGCCGAGATCGCTCACCAGGACGTCCGGAGGATCCATCCACAGCGCCTCGAGCGCCTCGGCCGCCGTACAGGTGCCCCTGACGCTGGCGCCTGCCGAGCCCAGCACGTGCTGGAGGAGGTCGAGCGCGTCGGCGTTGTCCTCGACGACGAGCACGCGCAGGCCCTCGACGTTCACGGGCCTGATGGCTTCGTCCGGGCCGGCAGCCTGCATCACCGGCGCCTCGGGTGCCTCGTCGGCGCCGCCCTGCACGCGCGTCGGCAGGCGGACGGTGAAGGTCGAGCCCTGGCCCAGCCCGGGGCTGGCCGCCGACACCTCGCCGCCATGCGCCTCGACCAGGTGCCGCACGAGCGAGAGGCCCACGCCGAGGCCGCCATGCTTCCTGTCGAACGCCGGGTTCACCTGGCGGAAGCGATCGAACAGCAGCGGGAGGAACGCCGCGTCGATGCCGTCGCCATCGTCACGGACCGTGATGGCGACAGCGTCCGGGGAAGCGTCGAGCGCGACGTCCACGTGGCCGCCGGACGGCGTGTACTTGATCGCGTTGGAGAGCAGGTTCCACACGACCTGCTGGAGGCGATCGGCATCGCCGACCATGGGCGCCGCCGGCATCGGCGCCACGCGGATGGCCACCTGCCGCGCATCGGCCGCCGGCGTGACGATCTCGATCGCGCGGCGCACGACGTCGGCGGCGTCGCACTCGGCCAGGCGGAGCCGGAGCTTGCCCGTGACGATGCGCGACATGTCGAGGACGTCCTCGACGAGCTGCGCCAGCGCGGCGGCGTTGCGCTCGATCGTCTCGAGCGCCCGCGCCGTGTCGGCCGGGCCCAGCGGATGTGTCCGCGCAAGGCGGATCCATCCGAGCACGGCGTTGAGCGGCGTCCGGAGCTCGTGCGAGAGCGTCGCGAGGAACTCGTCCTTGAGGACGTTGGCGCGCTCGGCCTGCACGCGCGCGCTCTCGGCGTCGGCGCGCGCCGCGCGTTCGCGCTCGAGCAGCAGCTCGAGCTCGTCCTCGAGACGCTTCTGGAGCGTGATGTCGTACCCCTGGACGAAGATGCCCGTGGGCTCGGCGCGCCCGTCGAAGATCGGCTCGTAGACGATGTCGAGCACCACCTGCTCGCCGGCATCCGCGCCGGGCCGCTGGAGCACCACCGGCACCGAGCGCCCGACAAAGGCCTCGCCCGTCGCGAGCACGTGCAGCAGCCGCTCGAGGTACCCCTGGCTCGCCAGCTCGGGCAGCACCTCCGCCAGCGGCCGTCCCTCCGCCGGGCGGTTGCCGATCAGCCGGTAGAACGCGTCGTTGACCATCTCGACGATGAGCGACGGCCCGCGGAGCACGCAGACGAAGCCGGGCGCCTGGTGGAAGAGGTTGCGGAGGTGCTGTCGCTCGGCCTCGAGGGCGAGGTTGGTGGCCTGGACGTCCTCGGCACGTCGGAGGACACCGGCCTCGAGCTGCTCGCGCGCGGCCCCCCGTTGTGCCGGGCGCAGCCGGTGGAGTTCGGTGACGTCGACGGTGTGCTGGAGGATGTAGCGCACGCGCCCGTCCGCGTCGGCAATTGGCGTGTGGCTCGCGCTCCAGATACGCTCCTCGAGCGGCCCGTCCGGGGTCCGTCGCACGCGATAGACGATGTGGGCGAGCGTGTCCGGCACCCCCGTGTCGCGGACGCGCTCGAGCGACGCCACCAGCCGTCGCAGCGGCGTGTTTGACAGGTCGCGTTCGTCGTTCGGGAACGCCTCGGCGATGTGCCTGCCGAGGAGCTGCTCGAGCGTGCTCGACGTGGCCCGCCTGTACGCGGCGTTGGCCGCGACGAACCGCAGGCTGCGGTCGAGCAGCATGTACGGCTCAGGCAGCCGCTCGAAGACGTCGCCGAAGTCCAGGGCTGGCACGACGTGCCAGCATACGCCCGCCGCGGCCCGCGGGGAACCGGGGTACCGCATGACCCGCGGAGCACGCCGCGGCTCACCGCGCGGCGTATCGACGGATGCTGCGCGCGAGTGTGTCGTGCTGCCGCTCGAGCGACGCGACCAGCGCGAACTGCGCGCGCGCACGGTCGAGGTTCTGCCCCGGGCGGGCGATGCGGTAGTAGGCATCACCCATCAGGTGGTCGGTCAGGAAGCGCAGGCCCTGCTCGAGCGTCATCACCCGGCCGGCCAGCGGCAGCAGGTCGATCTCGGCGGCCGTGAGGAAGCTGCCGGCCGCCTCGAGGTACCCGCGGGCGAGGGCGTCAAACAGCTCGGCACGCGCGTGCACGCGTGACACATCGCGCTCGTCCTCGGCGGCGGCGTTCGCGGCGGTGCGTACCATGTCGCCGAAGTCGTACGGCGCCAGTCCGGGCATGGTCGTGTCGAGGTCGATCACGCATAGGCCTTCGCCTGTCGCGGCGTCGAGCAGCACGTTGTTGATCTTCGTGTCGTTGTGCGTCACGCGCTCGGGAATGGCGCCCGAGGCCTGGGCCTCGACGAGCGTCGGCACCTGGTCGGCACGCGCGAGCGCGAATTCGATGGCGTCGCGCGCCCCGGCCGCCCGGTTGTGCGTGTCGGCCTCGATGGCGGCCACGCACGCGGCAAGGCGCCGCGGCGTGTCGTGGAAGTGCGGGATTGTCTCGTGCAGGCGGGGGCCGGGCAGGTCGACGAGCAACCGCTGGTAGGCGCCGAAGGCCCTGGCCGCCGCCTCCGCCTGCGCCGGCGTCTCGACGACATCCACGGTCACCGTGCCCTCGATGAACACGTACGTGCGCCAGACATCGCCGGCATCGTCACGGACGAACGGCGCGCCGTCGCGCGCCGGGACGAGGGTGAGGACGCGGCGCGACGCGTCGGGCCCGTCGCCGAGCCTGCTGCGGGCGTGGGCCAGCACGCGCGCGATGTTGTCCATGAGCGCGTCGGGCCTCAGGAAGATCCGGCCGTTGACGCGCTGGTGGATGTAACGGACGTGCGCGCCGCCGATCTCGTACGTGGCGGCGAACGTGTCGTTGATGTGGCCGGAGCCGTAGGGGCGTGCGTCGACGAGCCGCCCGGCGATGTCGAAGCGCGGGACGACCTGGTGCAGGGCGGCCGCTGCGTCCGGCGCCGTCATTCGGCGTCGGAGGGCGCGGCCACCGGCATCGCCCACAGCGGGGAGGGATACTCGCCGTTCGACGCGAGCGCCGTGAGGGCGGCGGCGACACCGGGGCGGTCGTCCCTGTAGGTGACGCCGAACCACTGGCTGTCGGTCTTCAGCACGCGGACACGGCACGCGCCGTCGCGCACGAGCTGATCGACGACGCTCGGGATGTAGCACTCGGCGCGCGGGTGCTGCCCGTGCTCGCGGAGGAACGCGCCGAAGACCTCCTCGATCTGCGCGAAGGCCCGCGGCGTGAACCCCCACATGTTGAGCGACACGGGCTCGTCGCCGGTCAGGCGCGCGGGGACCTCCGGGTCCTGGTTCTCGACGTGGTCGTCCACGGCGATGAGCCTGGTCATCTCCCGGACGCCGGTCAGGAAGCCGGCGGCATCGGTCGTGCAGATGCCGCGGGCCACCGTCCCGTGGGGCGACAGCGTCCGCCGCAGCTCGAACCCCACCATGGCGTAGACGGGGGGCTGCGGCGCGTCAGTCGCCTCGGGCGACGTCAGGAAGGCGTGCATGGCCTCGTAGGAGGCTCGCCCGTAGAAGTCGTCGGCGTTGATGGCGGCAAAGGGCTCGCGCACGACGTCGCGCGCGGCAAGGATGGCGTGCGCGGTGCCCCACGGCTTCTCGCGGGCGTCGGTCACCGGGATGCCGGCGGGCACGTCGTCCGTGTCCTGGAAGCAGACGTCCACGGGCACGCGGCGTTCGTACCGCGGCAGGATCACCTCGCGAAACGCGTCCTCGAAGTCGCGCCGGATCACGAAGACGACCCGCGTGAACCCGGCCCGGACCGCGTCGAAGATCGCGTAGTCCATCATCGTCTCGCCGGCGGGGCCCATGCCGTCGAGTTGCTTGAGGCCGCCGTACCGGCTGCCCATGCCGGCGGCGAGGAGGAGCAGCGTCGCCATCGGGAGACAGGATAGCGTGCCTGACGTCGTGCCATAATCCGCGCACCGCTCATGACCCTGACCTGGATCGACTGGGCGATCGTCATCGCCTTCTTCGCACTCTCGCTCGGGATTGGCGTCTGGGTGGCGCGCCGCGCCGGCGGCTCGTCGTCCGAGTACTTCCTGTCGGGCCGTCAGCTGCCGTGGTGGCTGCTCGGCAGCTCGATGGTCGCGACGTCGTTCTCGACCGACACGCCCAACCTCGTCACCGATCTCGTCCGGTCGCACGGCGTCGCCGGGAACTGGGCCTGGTGGGCCTTCCTGCTGACGGGGATGCTGACCACGTTCCTCTATGCGCGGCTGTGGCGCCGGTCGAACGTGCTCACCGACATCGAGTTCTACGAGCTGCGCTACAGCGGCCCGTCGGCGGCGTTTCTGCGCGGGTTCCGGGCCGTCTACCTGGGCGTGCTGTTCAACGTGATGATCATGGCCAGCGTCACGCTGGCCGCGATCAAGATCGGCAGCGTCATGCTGGGCCTCGGCCCGGTGCAGTCGGTCGCGGCCGCGATGGTCGTCACGGCGGTGTTCAGCACGCTCGGGGGCTTTCGCGGCGTCATCCTGTCGGACTTCGTGCTGCTCGTCGTGGCGCTCGTGGGGGCGTTCGCCGCGGCCTACGTGGCGGTGCACCATCCCGACGTCGGCGGGTTGCGGGCGCTGTTTGCCCATCCGGACGTCGTGCCGCGCATGGCGGTCATCCCGCCCCTCGACCTGTCGACGCCCGAGAGCCGCGACTTCCTGCTCGGGTTCCTGGTGATCCCGCTGGCGGTGCAGTGGTGGAGCGTATGGTACCCGGGCGCGGAGCCGGGAGGTGGCGGGTACATGGCGCAGCGGATGCTCGCCGCGCGGACGCAGCGCGACGCCATGAAGGCGACGCTCTTCTACAACCTGGTGCACTACGCGGTGCGTCCGTGGCCGTGGGTCCTCGTCGCGCTGGCCTCGATTGTCGTCTATCCCGACCTCGAGGCGCTCCAGCGCGCGTTCCCGCACGTGCCGGCCGACAAGGTCGGCCACGACCTCGGCTACTCCGCGATGCTGACGTTCCTGCCGACGGGCATGCTCGGCCTGGTGCTGGCGTCGCTGCTGGCGGCCTACATGTCGACCATCTCGACGCACCTGAACTGGGGTGCGTCCTACGTGGTCAACGACGTCTACAAGCGGTTCCTCGAGCCGGAGGCGAGCGAGCCGCGGCTGGTGCTCGTGGGGCGCGTCGCGACGGTCGTGATGATGGTGCTCGCGGCGGTGCTCTCGCTGCAGCTCACCAACGCGATCCAGGCCTTCCAGATCATGCTCCAGATCGGCGCCGGCACGGGCCTGCTGTTCATCCTGCGGTGGTTCTGGTGGCGCATCAACCCGTGGAGCGAGCTGACCGCGATGGTGGCGAGCTTCATCGTGGCGCTCGTGCTGCAGTTCAGCGACGTCGCCGTCGGCTGGCCCGACCACCAGCGCATCTGGGTCGGTGTGCTGATCACGACGTGCATCTGGGTGGGCGTCACCCTCGCGACGCCCCCGAGCGATGCGCGCACGCTGCGCGAGTTCGTGCGGCGCACCAACCCGGGCGGCCCGGGGTGGCGTGCGGTCATCGACGGCGCGAAGGCCGACGGGCAGCCCGTCACGCCGCTGCACGACGCGACGAACATCCCGCGCGGGCTGGTGTGTACGCTGCTCGGCACGGTTGCGGTGTACGCGTGCATCTTCGGCGTCGGGATGTATCTCTACGGGAACCTGATGGCCGGCCTGTTGCTGACCGGCATCACCGTGGGTGCGCTGGCGGCGCTGTTCGTGGTGTGGCGGGGGATGCCGGAAGGGCAGGCAGACGGCATCGCCTAGCGCGGAGGGCCGTGGTCGAAGCTCAGGACGCGCGCGAGCTTCCAGCCACCGTCCTGAAGCAGCCACAGGTGCGTGAACTTTGCGACGCCGTCGAGTGCCTCGGGGCGGCCGGGCGCCCGTACGTGAAAGCGGTGCTCGCCCGTCATGATCGCGCCATACAGCGCGTCGCCGCAGCGGAGGGGGAACACCGTCCACGGCCTCGCGCCGCACGCGCGTCTCGCCGCCACACAGCTGTGTCCGGATGGCCGCCAGCAGCGCGTCGGCGCCGAACGTCGGCCCGCCCCTGTCGTGATAGAACTCGACATCGGCCGCGAACAACGGCCGCAGGGCCTCCATCTCGCACGCGTTGTAGGCGTCCCAGAAGGCGCGATCGACGGCGAGCAGCGAGGCGATCTCGCGGTCCGGCTCGCCCTGGCTACCCTCCGCCAGGGGCACGGGACGAGCAGCCAGAAGGCGAGAATGACGACGGGACGACGCTGCCAGCGGGTCATGCGGGCTCCATGCGGGTGTCGGTGACGTGTCGAGCCGTGTGACGGCGCGCCGGACCGCGGGTTCCACCGGCGTTGCGGCGGGATGTCGTCTTTCGTCCGCGTCCTGCGATATTCCCTGACGGGATGGGGCGTGACCTATGACGCGCCCTCCCCTTGTCGCGCCAGGCCGCCCTGGCGGACAATGACCAGCTGACATGTCGCAGACGTCCTGTTGTCGCCGCGCTGGCAGTCACGCCCCTGCACCGGACGGATCAGGCTGATCGTGCCGCGGAGCTGACATCGCGGCTGTTCATCGACCCGCCGGGACGCCGGCGGGCCCTCCGGCCGCCGGGTACCGGCCACCCCCGCGCACGCGTTGCGCCGAGGTACGACCCATGAGCGAGTCCACCCCGAACTACCGCTTCGAGACCCTGCAAGTGCATGCCGGGCAGCAGCCGGCGCCGGGCACCAACGCACGCGCGGTGCCCATCTACCAGACGACGTCCTACACGTTCAACGACGCGGACCACGGGGCGCGGCTGTTCGCGCTGCAGGAGTTCGGCAACATCTACACGCGGATCATGAATCCGACGACGGACGTCTTCGAGCAGCGCGTGGCCGCGCTCGAGGGCGGCGTCGCCGCGCTGGCCACCTCGAGCGGGCAGGCCGCCCAGTTCCTCGCGATCGCGACCATCGCCCGTGCCGGCGAGAACATCGTGTCGACGAGCTACCTGTACGGCGGCACCTACAACCAGTTCAAGGTCGCGCTGCCGCGCCTCGGCATCGACGTGAAGTTCGTCGACGGCGACAGCGTCGAGGGCTTCGCGCAGCTGATCGACGACAAGACCAGGGCGCTCTACGTCGAGTCGATCGGCAACCCGCGCTTCAACGTGCCCGACCTCGAAGCGCTGGCGACGCTCGCGCACGACAACGGCATCCCGCTCATCGTCGACAACACGTTCGGCTGCGCCGGCTACATCTGCCGTCCCATCGACCACGGCGCCGACATCGTCGTGGCGTCGGCGACCAAGTGGATCGGCGGGCATGGCACCTCGATCGGCGGCGTCATCGTGGACTCGGGCAAGTTCGACTGGGCGTCGGGCAAGTTCCCGATCTTCACCGAGCCGTCGCCGGGCTACCACGGCCTCGTGTTCACGGAGCCGTTCGGCGTGAACGGGCCGTTCGGCAACATCGCCTTCATCATCCGCGCCCGCGTGGAGGGGCTGCGTGACCTCGGCCCGGCGCTGAGCCCCTTCAACTCGTTCCTGTTCCTCCAGGGACTCGAGACGCTGTCGCTGCGCGCGCAGCGCCACGTGGACAACGCGCTGGAACTGGCCCGCTGGCTTCGCGACCATCCGCAGGTCGAGTGGGTGAGCTACCCGGGCCTCGAGGACCATCCGTCGCACGCGCTCGCGAAGAAGTACCTGCGCAACGGGTTCGGCGCCGTGCTGACGTTCGGCATCAAGGGCGGCCGGGAGGCCGGCCGCAGGCTGATCGACAACGTCAGGCTGCTCAGCCACCTCGCCAACATGGGCGACGCCAAGACGCTCATCATCCACCCGGCGACCACGACACACCAGCAGCTTTCCGACGAGGAGCAGGCGCAGGCGGGCGTCACGCCCGACCTGGTGCGCATCTCGGTGGGCATCGAGCACATCGACGACATCAAGGCCGACCTCGCGCAGGCCTTCGACAAGGTCGCCGCCGCAGGGGCGTGAGCACGACCGTCGCCGCCGTGTCGATGCTGCAGCAACTCCGGATCGAGGGGCCCGTGCCCCTCGAGTCCGGCGCCGTGCTGCCGCACGTCACGGTGGGCTACCACACGTGGGGCACCCTCAACGCGGCCCGCGACAACGTGGTCGTCGTATGCCATGCGCTGACCGGATCGTCGGACGTCACGTCGTGGTGGCCCGGCATCATCGGGTCGGGCCGTGCGCTCGATCCGGCGCGCGACTTCATCGTCTGCAGCAACGTGATCGGGAGCTGCTACGGGTCGACGGGCCCGGGGACGGCCGAGTGGGACGCTGTCTTCGGCGCTGACCCCGGGGCGCCCTCGATCACCATCCGCGACCAGGTGGAGGTGCAGCGCCGCTGGCTGCGCGCCCTCGGGGTGCGCGGCATCCGCCTCGTCATCGGCGGCTCCATGGGCGGGATGCAGGCGCTTGAGTGGGCGCTCGCCGAGCCCGACCTGGTGAAGTCGATCGGCGTGCTGGCGGCGCCGGCGCGTCACTACGCCTGGGCGCTGGCGCTGTCGGCCTCCCAGCGCCGCGCGATCATGGCCGATGCGACGTGGCCGGACGGCGACGCCGCGCAGGGCCTCGCCGTGGCGCGCATGGTCGCGATGATCAGCTACCGGAGCGCGGTGTCGATGGACGCGCGCTTCGACCGCACGGTGGACGCCTCGGGCAGCTTCGCTGTGGCAGGCTGGCTGGAGCGCCACGGGCAGCGCCTCGTCGAGCGCTTCAACGCCCGCACGTACGTGGCGCTGAGCCACGCGCTCGACTCGCACGACGTCGGCCGCGGGCGCGGCGGCGTGGACGCGGCGCTCGCCTCGATCCACCAGCCCGCCTTCGTGCTGGGCATCACCACCGACGTCCTGTATCCGCCGCACGAGATGCAGGCGCTGGCCGACGCGCTGCCCAACGCTCACCTTTCGTGGCTCGACTCGCCGTACGGCCACGACGCGTTTCTCATCGAGCTCGAGGAAGTGAGCCGCCGCATCCGGGCGTTTCGCGAGCAGACGAGCGCTTCGGTATGATTCCGCTCCATGGCCCCAGGTAGGGACGGCTCTCCGAGCCGTCCACGCGGATTCCGACGGCCCGGAGGGCCGTCCCTGCCACTCCTCCTGATCCTGCTGGCGGCCGTCGCGCCGCTGGCCGCCCAGGTCCGCCCGGTCTACAGCGAGGGCGCGGCGGGGCTCGTCCAGAAGCTCCAGCGGCTGACCACCACCGCCAGCGCCATGCACACGGGCGCCCATCCCGACGACGAGGACAGCGCGCTCATCGCACGGCTCGCCAGGGGCGACCACGCGCGCGTGGCCTACCTCTCGCTGAACCGCGGCGAAGGCGGCCAGAACGTCCTCGGCCCCGAGTTCTACGAGGCGCTGGGCGTGCTGCGCACCGAGGAACTCCTCCAGGCCCGCGCCCTCGACGGCGGCGACCAGCTGTTCACCCGAGTCGTCGACTTCGGCTACACGACCAGCATGGAGGAGACCGACCGCAAGTGGGGCCGCGAGGTCGTGCTCGGCGACATGGTGCGCGCCATCCGCCTCTACCGGCCGCTCGTCGTCGTGTCGCGCTTCTCGGGGACGGAGGCCGACGGCCACGGCAACCACCAGCTGGCCGGCTTCCTGACGCCTATGGCCATCGAGGCGGCCGCGAACCCGGAGATGTTCCCGGAGCACCTCGCGGAGGGATTGCGTCCCTGGACCGTCCGCAAGCTCTATCGCGGGCAGCGCTTCCGCCCGGAGCCGGGCACCGAGCCGACGCTCATGCTGCCGACGGGCATCTTCGACCCGGCGCTCGGGCGCACGTTCTTCCAGATCGCCATGGAGGGCCGATCGCAGCACAAGACGCAGGAGATGGGCGCGCCGCAGCTGCACGGCCCGCAGGCGTCGGGCCTGCACCTGGTTGCCGCCGTCGGAACCCGTCCCGTCACGGGCGACGAACAGTCGGTGTTTGACGGCCTCGACGTCTCCATCCGCGGGCTGGCCGCGCTGGCCGGCCTGCCCGCCGGGGCGCTCGCGGCGCAGCTCGAGGCGATGGACACGGCGGCCGCGACGGCGCTGGAAGAGTTCGACGTCCGCAACCCCGCGGCGCTCGTGCCCGTGCTGGCGCGGGGCCTCGAGGCGGCGCGCGAGGCACGTCGCGTGCTGGGCGCGCTCGAGGCCGGCAACGACGCGAAGGCCGAGGCCGATTTCCTGCTGGCGCACAAGGTGCGGCAGTACGAGGACGCGCTGGTGCACGCAAGCGGCGTCACCGTCGAGGCTGTCGCGCTCAGCGAGACGATCGTGCCCGGCGGCACCACCACCGTGAGCGTCCGCGCGTTCGTGCCCGAGGGCAGCCCGGTCAGCGTGGACACGCTCGACGTCGTCGTGCCCGACCCGGCGGCGGCCGGCAGGCCCCCTGCCGCGTCCCCACCGGCCGCCCCGCAGGCGTCCGCCCTGCGCGGCTGGCGCATCGACGACACCGAGGCGCCAACGCCCGCGGCGACGAACATGTACGCGCGCTTCTTCCGTGAACAGCCGACGCGGGCGGTCCACAAGGCGGTGACCGCACCCGCGGATGCCCGTCCCACGCAGCCGTACTGGCTGGTCGAGCCGGGCACCGACACGGTCTTCACGTGGCCGGACGACGGGCCGAAGAGCGTGCCCTTCGGCCCGCCCGTGCTTGCAGGCCGGGCGGAGCTGACGATCGGGTCCACGCGTGTGGACGTCGAGGTGCCCGTGGTGCACCGGCAGGTGGACCGCGTCCGCGGCGAGCTGCGGCGTCCGCTGGCGATCGTGCCGGCGCTGTCGGTGGCGATTACGCCGGGGCTCGACCTCGTGCGCCTCTCCGATCGCACGTCGCCGCGTGAGGTGACCGTGCGGGTCGAGAGCCTGGCCCCGGAGGCGGTCGAGGGCAGCGTGGCCCTCGACGTGCCGGCGGGCTGGTCGACCGAGCCCGCGTCAGTGCCGGTGTCGATCGCGCGTGCGGGCGAAGGCATCACCGCGCGGTTCCGCGTGACGCCTGCCCCGGACACGGCGGAGGGCGCCTACACCATCACGGCCCGGGCGAACGCCGACGGGCGCACCTACACCCGCCGGCTGCGCACGATCGCGTACCCGCACGTGCAGACGCACCGCCTGTACGAGCCGGCATCGCTCGCGGTCAAGGTGGTCGACCTCGAGGTGGCGCCCGTCACCGTGGGCTACATCATGGGCACGGGCGACGAGGTGCCCGACGGCCTGCGGCTCATGGGCGTGGACGTCACGCTGCTGACGGCGGCCGATCTCGCGTCGGGCGACCTGTCGCGGTTCGACACCATCATGGTGGGCATTCGCGCGTCGGAAGCGCGGTCCGACCTGGTGGCCAACGTCGCGCGGCTGCACGACTACGTCCGCACTGGCGGCACGCTCATCGTGCAGGAGCAGCACGAGGTCTACGCACGCGAGAACCTCGCGCCGTTCCCGGGCGAGATCGGCTCACGCGTGACCGACGAGGAGGCCCCGGTGACGATCCTCGAGCCGGAGCACCCGGTGTTCACCTTCCCGAACCGCATCGGGCCACGCGACTTCGAGGGCTGGCGCCAGGAGCGCAACGCGTACGGCTTCACCACATGGGATCCGCGGTACACGCCGCTGCTCGAAAGCCACGACCCGTGGGACGACGAGCAGCGCGGCGCGCTGTTGCACGCCCGGCTCGGGAAGGGCCACTACGTGTACTCGGCCTACTCCTGGTTCCGCCAGTTACCCGACGGCGTCCCCGGCGCCTACCGCCTCGTCGCGAACCTGATCAGCCTCGGGAAGGCGCCGTGAGCCGACGCGGGGCATCCGGCTGCCCCTTCCGGATGCGCTGCCGGCGGCATCACCCGTGCAGGGCGCCGTCGATGGGGACGGGCTCGCCGCGCCAGACGCGCACCGACGTCCACGGCTCCGGCGGCGCCGCCCAGAACGGATGCGCGGGCGGGAGGCCGAGCGGCAGGAACGCGACGCTGCACAGGTACAGGCTGCCCGTCGAGATGTAGCTCTCCCCGAGGCCGTTCTGGTGCCCGCACAGGCCGATGCGCAGCCAGCCGCCGGCGTCGTAGGTTCCCGGCGCGTCCAGCGTCCGCGCGATCACGGCGCCAAGCGCCTCGCGCGCCTGGGGCGGGGACACCTCCTCCGGCAGGCGCTCCTGGAGGGCGGCCTGCGCCAGCGGCTGGAACGCGCCGCAGCGGTAGGGCAGCGAGCGGCCGATGGCGGGGAACGACCCGTCAGGCGCGATGAGACGCTCCTGGATCTCGGCGTACCGGCGCGCCCGGCGCAGCACCCGTTCCCGCATCGCGGCCCACGCCTTCGTGGTGTCGCCCACCGCGGCGAGCACGTCGATCAGCATCGGGTGGATGACGTAGCCGTTGTAGTAGTCCCAGTGGAACTCCGGGCCGTCGCCGTAGATGCCGTCGCCCTTGTACCACTGCTCGTGCTGGCGCAGCGCGTAGTCGACGCGCATCCGATCCCACGCCTCGCCGATCGAGGCGAGGAAGGCCTCGATGGTCGCCGAGAAGAGCAGCCAGTTGTTGAAGCCCGGCATGATGCGCCGCGTCGAGACCAGGTCGTCGACGAGGCGCCCCTGGAGGGCCGGGTCGAGGCCTGCCCAGACCGTCGGCATGCGCAGGAGGGCCTGCGCGAGGAACGCGGCGTCGACGAGGGGCTGCCCCCCGTCGGTGAAGTTGAGGCGGTCGCGCGCGGTCGGGTCGGTCGCGACGCGTAAGCCTTGGCTCACAAGACCACGCAGCCGGCGGCGGGCGTCGTGCTCGGCGGCCGGCGCGTCCGCGGCCTCGCGCTCGAGCCACGGCGCCGTGCCGGCAAGCAGGCGGCCGACGGCCTCGAGGTGCGTGACTGTCGCGCGGTCGCGTCCCCCCGGCCCGGTCTCGACGGGCATCGTGGCGCGGAGCGTGTCCGAGGCGAGGTGCGTCAGCACGGGGGTGGCGAGCGTCACGAGGCGGGCGACCCAGCCGTCGCGGCCACGTCCAGGCGCGGCTGCCACGCCGGCAGCCGCCTGACCCTGGTGTCCCGCCCCTGTCGAGGGCGCCGCCCACGCGGTCATCGCGGCGCCGCCCGCCGCTGCTGCAAGGAAGCGTCGCCGGGGAAGTCGCGGATCGGGCATGGCGGCCGGCGGTTCAGTCGAGCGGGAGGGCCTCGTCGATGAGCATCACCGGGATGTCGTCGCGAACGGGATACAGGTACTTGCCGTCCTGGCGGACGAGGCCCTCGGTCACCGGCTCGGTCACCGGCTGCCCGCCACGGGTCTTCACCGTACCGGCCGCGATGCGGGCGTTCAGGGCCGCGAGGGTCTCGGCGTCCGCGAGGGTCACGGGCGTCTTGTCTTCGGGGCAGACGAGGATGGCGAGAAGCTCGGGGTCGACCATGGACGGTCAGTCTAGCAGGTCGGGTCCGCGGCACCGCAGGGCCTCGCGCGGGGACGGTTCGCGGACGCCGCGGCTGGTGCTACCATTCCCCGTCCCCAATTCAGAAGCGAGGTCACGCATGCGCATCTCCGCGTGGATCGGCGTGTTGTCGGTCTCGGTGCTGCTGAGCCTGTCGGCTGCCCTCCCGGCCGTCGCTCAGGAGAAGCAGAAGTTCCGTCCCCGTGACATCCCCAGGCTGATGGAGGAGGCCGACAAGTTCATCGCGGCCAACGACCTGCCGAAGGCCGAGGCCTACCTGAAGACGATCGTCGAGATCGATCCCCGGCAGGCGCAGGCCGCCTTCAAGCTGGGACGCGTCCAGGAGGCCCAGGAGAACTGGGACGCGATGATGACCAGCTACCAGCTGGCCCTGTCGGGCATCGAGGGCGCCGAGAAGGCGGAAGCGCACGCCGGCCTCGCGACCGGGCACCTCCGGGCCGAGCGCTATCCCGACGCCGCCGAACAGGCCCGCAACGCGCTGGCGCTCGACGCATCGCTGGCGCGGGCCCACGTCGTCCTGGCCGCCGCCCTCGTCGAGCTCGGCGAGCCGGGAGCGGTCGAGGCCGCTGAGGCCGCGGCTGCCGCGGCGCCCGACGATCCCGTCGCCCATGCCGCGCATGGCGAGGCGCTCCTCAAGGCGGGCCGCGCAGCCGATGCGGAACCCGCGCTGCGGCGGGCCCTCGAGCTCGACGCCTCGCGCGCCGAGACGCATGCCCAGCTGGCTACCGTGCTGGACGCCAAGGGCGACCATGAGGGCGTCGTCACGGCCGTGACCGAGGCGCTGTCCCGCGACCCGGGCCGGCGCGAGCTGTTCGTGCTGCGCGGCCGCGCGCTGCTCGCGCTCGGGAAGGACGCCGAGGCGCTCGACGACCTGCATGCGGCGGCGGCCGTCGGCAACGCCGACGCCGCGCTCCACCTCTCGATTGCGAAGATCCACCACGCCCAGGGGCGCTATCCCATCGCGGCCCAGCACTATCGCAGCGCCGTCGAGCTCGATCCGCAGGTGGGCGAGGCGCACCGCGGCCTGGCCGACGTGCTCGTGCTGTCGCACGACCTCCAGGCCGCGCGCGAGCCGGCCGAGCGTGCGGCGGGCATGCTGCCGTCCGACGCGCGCGCGCAGTACCTGCTCGGCCGCGTGCACGAGCACGCGCAGGAGTACGACCAGGCGCTGGCCGCCTACGCGAAGGCCGTGAGCCTTGACGCGTCGCTGGCCGAGGCCCACCACGCGCAGGGCCGCATCCTGCGCGAGCACAAGAAGGACGTGGCCGCCGGCCTGGCGAGCCTGGAGCAGGCCGTGGCGCTGGCCCCGGACGATCCGGCCATCCTCACCGACCTCGGCGCGGCCCTCTTCGAGGCCAAGCAGCTGGATCGCACCATCGAGACATTGCAGAAGGTAGTCGCAACGCCCGATTACAGGAATCCGATGGGATACGGCGTCCTCGGCCTCGCGCTGAAGGACAAGGGCGACTACGCCGGCTCCCTGCCGCTGCTCGAGAAGGCCATCGAGCTCGAGCCGAAGTGGTGGATGCCGCACTGGGGCGCCGCATGGTCGCACTTCGGGCTGATCAAGAAAGGGTGCCCGTGTGGCGCGGAGGACGAGGAGCGTGTGAAGAAGATGCAGGCGCACCTCGACCAGGTGACCTCCCTCGGGGGCTCCGATCCCGCGCTCGCCGAGCGCGTCAAGGCGCTCGCGTCGGGCCAGAAGATCCGGTAGCGCCGGCAACGGCGCAGCACCTGCCGCGTCGGCGTGACGGGGCCGGTCCGGAACGTGCGATACACTTCCGGCGGTCCGCCGGCCCCCGTCCATGAACGCCTCCGATCCGCACCTCTCGCCGGATGACGCCAGGCCGCCGCTGCCGCAGCGGCGGCCGTCGCGCCGGCGTGACGACATCGCCCGCGACCAGCTGTTCGACATGTCGGCCGACCTGCTGTGCGTGGCCAGCTTCGAGGGCTGGCTGCTCCAGGTGAACCCGGCATGGACCCGGACGCTGGGCTGGTCGGCCGCCGAGCTCACCAGCCGCCCGTCGATAGAGTTCGTCCATCCCGACGACCGCGATCGCACGCTGGCCATGCGCGCCGACATCCTGGTCGGCCGCCCCGCACGAGAGTTCGAGAACCGCTACCTGTGCCGGGACGGCTCCATCCGCTGGCTGTCGTGGAACGTGCGGTCGTCGCTCGAGGTGCGTCAGGTGTTCGGCGTCGCCCGCGACATCACCGAACGGCGCGCGGTGGAGCAGCAGCTGCGGCGCGCCCAGCGCCTCGAGAGTCTGGCCACGCTTGCCGGTGGCCTCGCGCACGACCTGAACAACGTCTTCGCGCCCATCCTGATGGCCGTCGACCTCCTCGCGCTCCATCCCGACGCGGCCGAGCGCGCCGAGATCCTCGCAAGCCTCGACTCGAGCGCCAGGCGGGGCGCACGCCTCGTCGGGCAGGTGCTGTCGTTTGCCCGCGGCGTGGACGGCGAGCGGGTCGAGGTGGACCTCCGCCACCTGCTGCCGGCGATCGTCGCGGAGACACGTGCGGCGGCGATCCCCGGCATCGACATCGCCGTCGAGCTCGCGCCCGACCTCCGCACCGTCATCGGCGACCCCGGGCAGCTGCGGAGCGTCGTCCACAGCCTGTGCGAGAACGCGGCCGAGGCGATGCCGTCGGGCGGATCGCTGCGGGTGACGGCGCGCAACGCCGAGGCCGACGCGCCGGACGGGGCACAGGCCATCGCGCAGCCGCTGGGGGCACACGTCGTCGTCGAGGTGGCCGACACCGGCGTCGGCATGACGCCCGACGTCATGGCGCGCATCTTCGACCCGTTCTTCACCACCCGCGCGGTCGGGAAGGGCTCGGGTCTCGGGCTGTCGTCCTCGCTGACGATCGTGCAGAGCCACGGCGGGCGCATCGACGTCGAGAGCGCGCCCGGCGCCGGCGCGACGTTCCGCGTGCGGCTGCCGGCGGTGCCGGCCCCGGAGAACCGCCCTGCGGCCGATGTCCCGCAGGCGCTCGCCCACGGCCGTGGCCAGCTCGTGCTGGTCGTGGACGACGAGGCGTCGGTGCGGCTGATGACCCGCCGCGTGCTCGAGGCTGGCGGCTACCGGACGGTGGTGGCCGCCGACGGTGCAGAGGCCCTGTCCATCGTCAACGCGCTCGGCACGGAGGTCGCCCTCGTCATCACCGACATGCGCATGCCCGTGATGGACGGCGTACAGACCATGGCGGCGCTGCGGCACATCCTGCCGGCCGTGCCGGTCATCGTGGCGTGCACCCCCGGCGAGGAGGCGGGCGTCGCCAGCGTCGTCGGCGCGGGCCTGCCGCGCTGCCTCTGCAAACCCTGCACGGCCGAGGACCTGCTCGTCGCCGTGCGTGACGTGCTCGACAGCCCACACTGACACCGTGTCACTGCTCGACCTCTACGCGTTGTCCCTGAAGGGCCGACGGGACGTGCCAGCCCTCGAGACCGACGGCCCGGACGGCACCACCGTCAGCCTCACCTTCGGCGAGATCGACGACCGCAGCGACCGCCTCGCGGCGGTGCTGGCGGCGCGCGGCGTGTCGCGCGGCGACCGCGTCGCGTTCTGCCTGCCCAATCGCCTGCTCGTCGTCGACCTCTGGCTCGCGCTGATAAAGCTTGGCGCCATCGTGGTGCCGATCAACGTGCTCTACCGCGCCCGCGAGGTGGGGCACATCATGGGCGACGCCGCGCCGGTCGCGATCGTCACGACGCCCGACCACGCCGCCGACGTTCCCGAGGGCGCCGTGATCTGGGACGCCGACACCCTCGAGCGCGAGGCGGCGTCGGCGCCGCCGCTCGCGCAGGCCGCCAGGTCGGATGCGGGGACGCCGGCCGCGCTCGTCTACACGTCGGGGACCACCGGAACGGCAAAGGGCGCGGTGCTCACGCACGGCAACTTCGCGGCCAACGCGCTGACGCTCGTGACGGCCTGGGACATCACGAGCGCCGACCGCTACCTGGCGGCCCTGCCGCTGTTCCACGTGCACGGCCTCGGCAACGGCCTGCAGTGCTGGCTGGTCAGCGGCTGCCACATGCGGCTGCTCGAGCGCTTCGAGCACGCGAAGGCTGCGGACTGGTTCGAGCGCTATCGGCCGACGCTCTTCTTCGGCGTCCCGACGATGTACGTCCGCATGCTGGAGATTCCCGAGGCGCGGGCGCGCGCGATCGGCGCGTCGATGCGGCTGTTCGTCTCGGGGTCCGCGCCGCTGCCGGCCCAGGTGCTCGACGCGTTTGCCAGGCGGTTCGGCCACGTCATCCTCGAGCGCTACGGGATGACCGAGACGATGATGAACGTGAGCAACCCGCTGGTGGGCGAGCGCCGGGCCGGCACCGTGGGCCTGCCGTTGCCCATGCTGTCGGTCGAGCTGCGCGACGAGGACGGTCGCATCGTGGCCGATGGCCAACCCGGCGAGCTGTGGGTGCGCGGGCCGAACGTGTGCGCGGGGTACTGGAACCGTCCCGACGCGACCGCTGCCGCCTTCCGGGGCGGGTGGTTCCGGACCGGCGACATCGGCGTGCGGTCGGCGGATGGCTACATCACGCTCCAGGGCCGTCGCAGCGACCTCATCATCTCCGGCGGATTCAACATCTACCCGCGCGAGATCGAGGAGGTGCTCACGACCTGCCACGGCGTGAAGGAAGCAGCGGTCGTGGGCGTGCCCGACGCCGTGCGCGGCGAGGTCCCCGTCGCCTACCTGGTGTGCGACGGCGCGCTGGATGCCGACGCCGTCGAGGCGCGGCTGCGGGCCGAGCTGGCATCGTTCAAGGTGCCGCGCCGCTTCGTCCAGGTGGAGGCGCTGCCGCGGACCGCGCTGGGCAAGGTGCAGAAGCACCTGCTGGCCGCCGCCGACGCGGCAGGCGGGACTGCCGACGGCGACGGCGCCGCCGTCCTCCAGGGCGCGGACCGACGCGGCCCCGCGACGTGATGGACCCGGCCGTCCTGTCGGTGCTCGCGCTGCTCCTCGTCGTCGCGGCGAGCTTCGGCACCAGCGTCAACGTCGGCGTGCTGGCCATCGCGATGGCCTGGCCCATCGCCGTCTACGTCGCCGGGTGGCGGCCCGACGCGCTGATGGCCGTGTTCCCCGCGTCGCTCTTCGTCACGCTGCTCGGCGTGACGATGCTCTTCGGCGTGGCGCAGGCCAACGGGACGCTCGGCGCGATGACCGAGCGTGCGCTGCGACTCTGCGGCGGCCGCGCCGCCTGGCTGCCACCGCTGTTCTTCGTGCTGGCCTGCGCCGTGAGCACGATGGGCCCGGGGGCCATCGCGACGCTTGCCCTGCTCGCGCCGCTGACCATGGCGGCCGGCGCGCGCGCCGGCGTGCCCGTGTTGCTCGTCGCGCTCATGATCGGCAACGGCGCGAACGCCGGAAACCTGTCGCCCTTCAGCGCCGTGGGCGTGATCGTCGACGACGCGATGACCAGGGCGGGCCTGCCGGGCCACGAGTGGACCGTCTGGGCGGTCAACTTCGTCGCGCATCTGCTCGCAGCCGTGGCCGCATGGGCGCTCTTCGGCGGTCCGGCGCTGCTGCGCTCGACGCAGGCAGCGGCGCTGCCGGCCCCGGCGCGGCTCACGCGTCAGCACCTCGTGACGCTTTCCGTCGGCGCGGCGTGGGTGCTGGCTGTCGTGCTCCTCAAGGTGCACCTCGGCTTCGCGGCCTTCGCCGCGGCCACGCTGATCGTGCTGCTGCGTGCGGCAGACGACGCGGCGCTGCTGCGGCACGTGCCCTGGTCGGTGATCGTGCTCGTGTGCGGGGTCAGCACGCTCGTCGGCGTGCTCGAGGGCACGGGCGGCATGGACCTGTTCGGCACCGGCCTGGCGGCCATCGCGACACCCGCGACGATCAACGGCATCATCGCGTTCATCACGGGGACCATCTCCACCTACAGCTCGACGTCGGGTGTCGTCTATCCCACCTTCCTGCCGTCCATCCCCTCCATCGTAGAGAAGCTGGGCGGAGGCGATCCGCTCGGCATCGCGCTGAGCATCAACGTGGGGGCCGCGCTCGTGGACGTGTCGCCGCTGTCGACGCTCGGCGCGCTCTGCATCGCCGCGCTGCCGGAGGGCCACGACCCGTCGCGCCTCTTCCGCAGCCTGCTGCTGTGGGGGCTGTCGATGACCGTAGCCGGCGCCGTGTTCTGCCAGTGGGGCGTCGGGCTGTTCGTGTGATCGCGCGCGCCGGACGTCAGATCGTGACGTTCTTGCAGACGACGAAGATGTTGTTGTCGGTCTCCTGGATCGAGACCTCCACCGTGTAGACGACGTTGCGGCCGGGGAACTTCTCCGCGATGTGCCTCACGACGTTGTCCCAGACGTAGAGGGCGACGTTCTCCACGCTGGGCCCCTTGCCCTTCAGCACCACCACGCCCTCCGGCTCGAACAGCTCGGGGTCGAGGAAGGTGGCGTCCTGCTCGGTGACGAGGATCTTGTGGTCGAGAAAGCGCATCACCGCCTTCAGATCGCCGAAGTCGAGCGCCATGTCGAGCTCGTCGCGCGGGAACTCCTCGCACGAGACCGTGACGGTGCCGCGCCACGTGTGGCCGTGCACCCACTTGCACTTGCCGGGATAGCCCAGCTGACGATGGCCGGTGTGGAAATGGGAGTGGACGATGATCTTTTCCATGGCGGGGTGGGCGGGCCGCCGCGACGTGAGGTCGCTCGCCCGAACGTCCATTGTACCCAGCCGCGGTCAGCGCAGCTGCAGGCCCTCGAGGCGGAACGTCCGGGCGGTGCCGCGAGGCGTGTTCACCGTGTCCACGACGAACAGGATCGCGTGCAGGCGATCGACGGGCGGCGCTCCCGTGGCGGGCTCGACGGCCCGGAACGTCGTGAGCGGGAGCGTGACCGTCCGCGCCGTCGTGTCCAGGTATACGGAGCGGGCCCATCGCCTGCCGTCCCCCTCGCCGGGCTCGCGCACCTGCACCGACACCCGCATCGGGTGATCCGCACGTCCGGTGAACGCCACGACGGCGGGCGCGGGGATTCCGGCAGGCCAGTCGATGCGCGCCGCCGCGAACGGGCTGGCGTGAGCGCCGTCGCACAGCGTGGCCGAGACGGCGACCGCGCCGGCATCATCGGCGCCGACCTCGATCGACGAGCACGGATCGTGCTCCGTTTGCCACGGCCCTCTCAGCCGCACGCCAGCCTCGTCACCAGCCTCTGGCGCTGCAGCACCTTCGCGTGACGGTTGGCGGTCGGGCAGATCCACGCCGATGGCCTGGCTCACCAGCCAGGGCAGCGACGGTTGCCGCCACCGGCGGGGCAGCCACACCTCGGCCCGATAGACGGCCGGCTCGCCTCCGACGACGCCAGCCACCAGACGATCGCCGGGACCGCCTTCGCGCCATGGGCGGCCGTTGCGCAGCAGCCGCACCCGGGCATCCGCGAAGGGTGGCGCCTCGACGACGAGCGTGATGGGACGGCTGCCGTCGAGGCGTGCCCCGGGCAGGTAGGCCGCGCCGTCGACGAGGGCGGTGAACGGCACATGCGCCGGCCCGCCCAGCGCGAACGTGGCCACGTGCGCCCTGTGTTCCTTCAGCGCGGCGACGACGGCGTCGGCGTCGCGCGACGCGTCGCCTGTGGGCGCGCGACCGCGCGTCCATGGCACCACGAGGCCGAAGGTGCCGAAGCTCGCGCGGTAGCCGGGCCAGCGGGCGAGCGTCCTGGCCCCCTGGAGCGGCTCCTCGCGGGGACGCAGGCCGATGCGCGCGTGGGCGTCCACGCCGGCCACGGCGAGGCGCGGCGCGTCGGCGTCGGGGGTGTCGAGGCGGGCGAGCAGGCCGTCTGGGTAGCTGAGGGTCGTGGCGAGGACGGACGCGGGACGCCACGGGTACGGGATGAACCGCAGCGGCAGGACGACCAGGTTGTCGTCGCGCCACGCGCTGTCGGCGTTGAGGATCTCGAGCCCGTCGCCGCGGACGTCGTCGGCATGCCAGGCCAGGCCGCTGCGTGCCGAGTCGGGGTGGGCGATGATGCCCACCCCGCCCAGCCGCGCGACGTCCTCGGCCACATCGGCGCCGTCGCCGGCCAGCCGGTACGGCGCCTGCGGCATCCCGATGGCGAGGTAGTGGCCGTCACGCGTGGACACCTCGACGCCGTCGATCACGAGCACGCCCGACACGTAGGCAGGCGCTGACGGTTCCCGCGTGCCGTCGCCGTGGTCCGTCAGGATGACGAAGTCGAGGCCGGCCGCGGCGGCCGCGGCGGCCACCTCCGCCGGCGTGCCGCTGCCGTCGGAACGGGTGGTGTGCACGTGGACGGCGCCCGACCAGAGCGGCGTCTCGGGGTTCCCGGGGACGGCGACGGGGCCGGCCGGCACCAGCAGGCGGCTCGCCGCGAGCAGCAGCAGCGCGCAGACGACCCAGGCGCGGACGCGTCGGGCGCGAGACATCGTCCGGGAATTCTACGCGCACGATGGATGCGTGCCGCCCGCGGACGCTGACCCGCCGGCGCGTCGCCCGCACGAATCACTGGACATCGGGCATCACTTGCTTGGCATCATGTCCCATGGCCCTCGACGAGTACCGGCGGAAGCGCAACTTCACCTCCACGCCGGAACCGGCCGGCGACGAGGCCGTCGTCTCGCGACGACGACGCGAGCCCGGCGGGTACTTCTGCGTGCAGAAGCACCTGGCGACCCAGTTGCACTACGACTTCCGCCTCGAGCACAACGGCGTCCTGCTGTCGTGGGCGGTGCCGAAGGGGCCGTCGCTCGACCCGTCGGTCAAGCGGCTCGCGATGCAGACCGAGGACCACCCGATCGAGTACGGCGACTTCGAGGGCGTCATCCCCGAGGGCTACGGCGCGGGGGTCGTGATGCTGTGGGACTACGGCACCTGGACACCCGAGACCGATGACGTCGAGGCGGCGCTGGCCAAGGGCGACCTCAAGTTCACGCTCGACGGCTACAAGCTCAAGGGCTCGTGGGTGCTCGTGCGCACGCGCGGGTACGGCAACCGGGCCGGGCGGGGCAGCGACTCGGGGCGTTCGTGGCTGCTCATCAAGCACAAGGACGACTGGGCCGGCCCGCTCGACATCACGACTTTCGCGCCGCACAGCGTCAAGAGCGAGGGCGGCTTCCGCGACATCCTCGCGCAGAAGGCGCCCGACGTCTGGCTGAGCAACCCGGGCGCGACAGGGGACCCGTCGATCGAGACGCTGGCCTCCATTCTCTCGAAGCTCGAGGCGGTGGAGCCCGAGCCCGGCGGCGCCGGCGGGGCGGGCACCGGGAAGCGGAAGGACGCGCCGGCCCGGCGCGGCGCGAAGAAACGCTGAGCGGATACACTGTCGCAGTGACATCCACACCACCCCTGTCGCTGCACTCCGCTTCGCTGGCCGACGCCATCGCGCGCCGGCTGGACGCCTGGACCACCGAGGGGCTGGTCGACCGCCTCTGGGCGAAGGACCCGGCTCTCTGGACCAACAGCGGCGAGGACCGCTGGCTCGCCTGGCTCGACGTCATCAGCGCCCAGCGCGCGGCCATCGGTGAGCGCCGCGCCCTCGCCGACGCGGTCCGTGCCGACGGCTTCACCGACGTGCTGCTGCTCGGCATGGGCGGGTCGAGCCTCGGCCCCGAGGTCGTCGGCGCAATCATCGGGCCGGCGCCCGGCGCGCCGCGCCTGCACGTGCTCGACTCGACCGACCCGGCGCAGGTGCGCAGGATCGACGCGGCCCTCGACCTGGCGCGCACGCTCGTCATCGTCGCGTCGAAGTCGGGCAGCACGCTCGAGCCCAACATCTTCAAGCAGCACTTCTTCGCGCGGATGCGCGAGGTCGTGGGCGACGAACAGGCGGGTCGCCATTTCGTCGCGATCACCGACCCGGGCTCCCGGATGGAGCGGATTGCCCGCGAGGATGGCTTCCGGGCCATCGCGCACGGCGTGCCCGAGATCGGCGGGCGCTACTCGGTGCTGTCGGCGTTCGGCACGGTGCCGGCCGCGCTCATCGGCGTGGACCTCGACCGCTTCCTCGCGGAAGCGGCGTCGATGGCCGCGGCGTGTCGCGAGACGCGTGCGAGCGACAACCCCGGCGTCGCGCTGGGCGTCGTCCTCGGCGAGGCGGCCCGTGCCGGTCGCGACAAGCTGACGATCGTCGCCTCGCCCGTCGTGGCACCGCTTGGCGCCTGGCTCGAGCAGCTCGTGGCCGAGTCCACGGGCAAGCAGGGTACGGCGATCATCCCCGTGAATCTCGAGCGCCCGGGCGCGCCGCGCGTCTACGGCGACGACCGCGTGTTCGCCTATCTGCGGTACGCGCCCGAGCCCGATGCCGACCAGGACGCGTTCGTCGACGCGCTCAACCGCAGCGGGCACCCCGTCGTGCGCATCGACATCGCCGACAGGTACGGCCTGGCCCAGGAGTTCTTCCGCTGGGAAGTGGCCACGGCGGTGGCCGGGGCGGTGCTGGGCATCAACCCGTTCGACCAGCCGGACGTCGAGGCGAGCAAGGTGAAGACCCGCGCGCTGACCGAGGCCTACGAAGCGTCGGGCGAGCTGCCCTCCGAGCAGCCGCTCGTCTCCGACGGCCTGCTGTCGCTCTTTGCCGACCCGGCCAACGGCGCCGCGCTCGGCGAGCCAGCGAGCGTCGAGGCCGTGCTGGGCCGCCATCTGGCGCGCGCGGGGGCCGGCGACTACTTCGCGCTGCTGGCCTATCTCGACATGACCGACGCGCATCAGGCGCGGCTCCAGGAGATCAGGCACCGCGTGCGCGATGCGCGCCGCGTGGCCACGTGCCTCGGGTTCGGGCCCCGCTTCCTGCATTCGACGGGGCAGGCTTACAAGGGCGGGCCGAACTCGGGCGTGTTCCTTCAGGTGACGTGCCACGACGCGGCCGACCTGCCCGTGCCCGGCCAGCGCTACACCTTCGGCGTGGTCAAGGCCGCGCAGGCCCGTGGCGACTTCGAGGTGCTGTCGGAGCGCGGCCGGCGCGCGCTCCGCGTGCACCTGCACGACGTCGAGCAGGGCCTGGCCGCGCTGGAGGCCGCCGTCGCGGCCGCGCTCGGTGATGCGTAAGGACACGATGATGCAAATCGCGATGATCGGACTCGGGCGCATGGGCGCCAACATGGCCCGCCGCCTGCTGGCGGCCGGCCACGACGTGGTCGTGTACGACCGCGACCCGTCCTCTGCCGCGCCGCTCGTCGAGGCGGGGGCGCGTGCGGTGGACGACCTCTCCGGGCTGGCCGGCGCGCTCGACGCGCCGCGCGCCGTGTGGTCCATGGTGCCTGCCGGCGCGGCCACCGACGCCGTCGTCTCGACGCTGGCCGACGTGCTGTCGCCGGGCGACGTGGTGATCGACGGCGGCAACACGTACTTCAAGGACGACATCGCCCGCGCCGCGCGCCTGGCGGAGCGCGGCATCGACTACCTCGACGTCGGGACGAGCGGCGGCGTGTGGGGCCTCGAACGCGGCTACTGCCTGATGATCGGCGGTCCCGCGGCGGCGGTGGAGCGGCTGGCGCCGATCTTCCGCGCCCTCGCGCCCGGACGCGGCGACATCCCGCGCACGCCCGGGCGCGACGACTCGACGCCGGGCACTGCCGAGGAAGGCTGGCTGCACTGCGGTCCGGTCGGCGCCGGGCACTTCGTCAAGATGGTGCACAACGGCATCGAGTACGGCATGATGCAGGCCTTCGCGGAGGGGTTCGACCTGATGCGCAGCGTGCGGGAGGCGCACGTGCCCGAGGCGTGGCGGTACACCCTCGACGTCGGCGCCATCGCCGAGGTGTGGCGGCGCGGCAGCGTCGTCACGTCGTGGCTGCTCGATCTGACGGCCCAGGCCCTGCTCGAGCAGCCGGATCTCGACCGCTACTCGGGCTACGTGCAGGACTCGGGCGAGGGGCGCTGGACGGTGCAGACGGCCGTCGAGGCCGCCGTGCCCGCCCACGTGCTCACGGCGGCGCTCTACACGCGCTTCCGGTCGAGGCAGGAGGCCAGCTTCGCCGACAAGATGCTGTCGGCCATGCGCGAGAAGTTCGGCGGCCACGTCGAGCCGGGAGGGCGCGCGTGAACCTGCTGCCGCCGTCGGTCCGTCCCGGCGGAAGGGCGACGCTCGTCGCCGACCCGGCCGTTGTCGTGATCTTCGGCGTGAGCGGCGACCTGGCCGAGCGCAAGCTCCTGCCGGCGTTCGGCAACCTCCGGGCGTCGGGCCTGCTGCCCGACGAGATGCTGGTGCTCGGCGTGCTGCGGCGTCCGGCCGAGGAGGACGAGCTGCGCGAGGCGCTGCTTGGCAGGCTCGACGGCGAGGCGGACCACGCGGAGATTCGGACCTGGCTCGGCGAGCGGCTCCGCTTCGTCGTCGGCGACACCGACGAGGACGATGTCTACCGCGAGATCGGACGCGTCATCGAGGAGTGGGCCGGCAACGCACAGAAGCCCGCCAACGCGCTCTTCTACCTGGCGACGCCGCCGCAGGTCTTCGGACCGGTCGCCGAGGCGCTCGGACGCAACGGCCTGCTTGCGGAAGATCGCGGCTGGCGCCGCGTGATCATCGAGAAGCCGTTCGGCCGCGATCGCGCGTCGGCGCAGGCGCTCAACGACACGCTCGGGCGCGTGATGCGCGAGTCGCAGATCTACAGGATCGACCACTATCTCGGAAAGGAGACGGTGCAGAACCTGATGATCTTCAGGTTCGCCAATGCCGTCTTCGAGCCGATCTGGAACCGGCGCTATGTCGACCACGTGCAGATCACCGTCGCCGAGGCTGACGGGATCGGCGATCGCGGCGGGTACTACGACGGGGCGGGCGCGCTGCGCGACATGGTGCAGAACCACCTGTTCATGCTGCTGGCGCTCACGGCGATGGAGCCGCCGATCTCGTTTGTCGCCGACGAGGTGCGCGACGAGCGCATCAAGGTGCTCCAGGCGATTGTGCCGTTCACGCCGGCGGCCGTGGAGCGCGATGTCGTCCGCGGCCAGTACGCGGCAGGCACCGTCGGTGGCCGGAAGGTGCCCGGCTACCTCGACGAGCCGAAGGTGGCCGAGCGGTCGGCCACCGAGACGTTCGTCGCCATGCGCCTGCTCGTCGAGACATGGCGATGGGCGGGCGTGCCGTTCTACCTGCGTACCGGCAAGCGGATGCCGCGACGGGTGTCGGAGATCGCGGTGGTGTTCAAGCAGCCGCCGTTTGTGATGTTCCGCGACACGTGCGTGCCGCGCATCGATGCCAACGTCCTCGTGGTGCGCGTGCAGCCCGACGAAGGGATCTCGCTGCGCTTCGAGGCGAAGACGCCCGGTCAGTCGCTGGCGATCCAGACGGTCAACATGGACTTCAAGTACGACGAGTTCTTCGGGACGCGTGCCTCGACGGGCTACGAGACGCTGCTGCATGACGCGTTGCAGGGCGACCAGACTCTCTTCCACCGCGCCGACAGCGTGGACGTCGGCTGGCGTGTGGTGATGCCGCTGCTCGAGGCATGGGAGCGCGGCGGCAGGCCCGAGACCTACGAGGCCGGCACGTGGGGGCCGGAGGCCGCCCACGAGCTGCTCGAGCGCGACGGGCGCGTGTGGCGGCGGCCATGAACGGCACCACCGCGGCCCGACGGACGCACACGCTGCGGTTTGCGGCCTCGCCGGAGGCCGTCGCGCAGGCGGCCGCCGCCGAGATCGTCGCGCTGCTCGAGGCGGCGCTGTCCTGGCGCAGCGAGGCGCATCTGTGCCTGGCCGGTGGCAGCACGCCGCGCCTCCTGCACGCGGCGCTGGCGGCCTCGTCGTTCGAGGGCTGGCCCCACGTCCACGTCTGGTTCGGCGACGAGCGCTGCGTGCCGCCCGACCACCAGGACAGCAACTTCGCCATGGCGCGGGAGACGCTGCTGCGGCACGTGCCGATTCCGCCCGCGCACGTGCACCGGCTCGAGGGTGAACTGGCCCCCGAGGAGGCCGCCGAGCGGTACGACGAGGCGCTGCGCAGGCAGGCCGAACGTCTGGGACGCCGGTCGCCCCTGCTCGACGTGCTCGTGCTCGGCATGGGCACCGACGGCCATACCGCGTCGATCTTTCCCGGCAGCCCGCTGCTCGACGCTGCCGACGCGCGCGACACGGTCGGGCACTGGTGCGCCGCCGTCCACGTGCCGGCGCTCGACGCGTGGCGCCTGACGCTGACCCCCGCCATGCTGCGGGCCGCGGCCGCCGTCCTCCTCCTCGTGACGGGCGAGGCGAAACAGCAGGCCCTGGCCGGCGCGCTCACGGCCGCCGCGCCCGTCGACGTGCTGCCCGTCCGACTGCTCGAGTTCGCGCGCGGCGACGTCGCCTGGTTCGTGGACGCCGGGGCGGTCTTCGGACCCGTCGCACCCGTCACCCCAGCGGGATGATCTCGACGTGCGCGTCGTCGGCGGCCAGCGTCAAGCGCGCCACCGACGGGACGATGTCGAACCGGCGCGGGCCGGCGGCGCCGGGGTTCACGACCAGCCGCCCGCCGGCGCGGTGCACCAGTGCACGATGCGTGTGCCCGTAGACGATGACCCGCGCGTCGAACCGGCGGAGCATGGTGTCGGGTGAGAGGCGAGGCACGAGGTGCCCGTGCGTCACCAGCAGCCGCCACCCGCCCACCTCGAGGTACCGCTGTTCCTCGAGCTCCGGCGTGAACGGGTCGTCGACGTTGCCATACACCGCGAGGACGGGGGCGACGAGGCCGAGCTCGATGAGCACGTCACGGCTGCCGACGTCGCCCGCGTGGAGAATCAGCTCGACGCCGTGCAGCGCCGCCGCCGCCTCCGGCCTCAGCAGGCCGTGCGTGTCGGAGATCAGTCCGATGAGGTGGGGCATGGCACGCGTGTCGGGAAGGCCTCAGGCCAGAGGATGAGCTTGACCGCTGGCGGTCTGCCCCGCGATTGTACGGGAGGCGCGTCAATGTCCGGCTATCAGACACACCAGATCGTGACCCCCATCCATGGGCGGTACCTCATCAGGGTGCCCGAGTCGGAGCTGCGGGGCCCGCTGCGCAACCGCCCGATGCTCGTGGGGTTCCACGGCTATGCCGAGTCGGCCGAGACGCAGATGAGTCGCCTCGAGGCGATCCCGGGCAGCGCGTCGTGGGTGCTCGTGGCGATCCAGGGCCTGCACCGGTTCTACTCGCGGGGAGGGCAGGTCGTCTCGAGCTGGATGACCTCGCAGGACCGCGACCTGCTCATCGACGACAACCTTCGCTACGTCCGCAGCGTCGTCACCGAGGCCGTGCACCTGACGGGAGAGCCGCAGGCCATGGTGTACCTCGGCTTCTCGCAGGGCGCCGCGATGGCGTGGCGGGCCGCCGTGCTCGGCGGGCGCCGCGTGGACGGCCTCGTCACGTTCGGCGGCGACGTGCCGCCGGAGATTGCCGTGCGCCCGCTCGTGGAGTGTCCGCCTGTCCTCGTCGGGCGCGGCAGGGACGACACGCGCTACCCGGCCGAGAAGCACCAGGCCGACCTCGAGATGCTCGCGTCCCGCTTCGTCCCCGTGGAGCCGTGCGAGGTGCCCGGCGGCCACGAGTGGACGCAGGCCTTCGCCGACGAGGTCGGCAGCTTCCTCGCGCGGATCATCGCGCCCACCGACTCGGTGGACACGGATCTCCGGGCCGTCCGCTGACGGCCCGGCTCCGCTGTCGCTACTTGAGGATCAGCCGCTCCGCGTTGCGGAAATAGAGCTTCTCGAGCACCTCGCGCGGCAGGGCGAGCGCCTCCACTTCCGCATCCCCGTACTGCACCAGGCCCGACCCGGCGTAATACGCCCAGTCGCGCCGGTACTGGGCCTCGAGCGCGTCGACGAAGCTCGCGCGCTGCTCGTCGGTGGGCGTCACGTCCGGCGTCCTGTGCGGCCGCCACGAGCGGTCGACGCCGTAGAGGATCCGGTCCTGGTACTTGAGGAAGAACGCGCGGACCTTCTCGGCGGGCTGGCGCGTGAGGTTGCGCGTGCGGGCCGACACCTCGACGTGGAAGTTCGGATACGCGTCCAGCCGCCTGGCGACCTCGTCCACGTCGTGCTCCATGCTGCCGAGGTGCGCCCCGATCACGGTCAGTGTGGGGTGCTTGCGCACGAGGTTGTCACGGGCGTCCATCAGCGCCTCGTGGCTGGGGAACTCGGGCTTCCCGTACAGGTGCCACTGCGGGTTGCGCGAGTAGTAGTTGTAGTGCAGCCCTCCGGGATCGAGGGGCAGCCACGCCTCGCGCGGTTCGGCGAGGTGGGCGAGCAGCGGCTTGCCGCGCTCGGCCAGGTGCGCGTACACCGGGTCGAGCAGCGGGTCGTCCGGCATCAGGAAGCTGCCGTCAGGCTTCTTCAGCTCGAGCCCGACTTCCTTCCAGATCTTGGTCATCACCGCGCCGTCGGCAAACGTCCGGTCGAGCGCTTCTGTCACCCGCGCCGCCCACCCCGGCTCGTCCCGCGTGACGAGGTCGAAGGTCGAGGCCCACGAGTAGCGGTCCGGGTGTGCGTCGGCGAGCGCCTTCGCGGTGCGGTGCATGAACGCCAGGTGCCCGTCGGTGCCGGGGTTGCAGATGTTGATGATGTGGACGTCGATGCGGCGCAGCATGTCGTGCAGCGCCGGGATGTCTTCGAAGACGTGCGAGTGGACGTCGATCTTGCGGATCGACTCGAAGGCCGGCACCGCCTCGGGCGCGGGCGCCTGTGAGGACGACGCCGGCCGATCGGGCGCTCCGCAGGCCAGGGCTGACGCAAGTACGGCGATGGCGCCGCAGATACGAAACGAACGAAGCATGAGCAGATCCCGGGAAGGCCCGGTGACGCGCCGCAGGGGCGGTCACCGGGCGATGGACGTCAGAACTGGAAGCGGATGCCCAGCTGGATCGTGCGCGGCGCGCGCGCCAGCGACCGGATCCGCATGAAGTTGGGGTCGGTCAGGCCGG
>CAYSHC010000004.1:30118-88483 GCA_964430855.1 uncultured Vicinamibacteraceae bacterium | reverse complement strand
GGTACACGCGGGGTGGGCTGGGCCAGCGTGACAGCAGCGCCTGGAGGATGCGCGCCGCCGTGCTCTTGCCGACGGCGACGCTGCCCGCAAGGCCGATGATGAACGGCACCTTGCCCTCGCGGTTGCCGAGGAACGTCTGCGTCGCGCGGTAGAGGCCCTGCGTGGCCTCGACGTACAGGCTGAGCAGCCGCGAGAGCGGCAGGTAAATCTGGACGACCTCGTCGATGGACAGCTGGTCGTTGAAGCTGCGGAGGGTCTCGACGTCCTGCTCGGTGAGCGTGAGCGGCGTGCTGTCGCGCAGCCGCGCCCATTCGTCCCGGGTGAAGGTGAGGAACCGTGAAAGGGGCGGAGCGGCGAGGTCGGTCATGGGAGGCGGTGACGCGGCTGCCAGCATGGCCGTGACCACGCGGAAATGTCAAAGCCCGCCGCAGGGGGCGCGGGGTCAGGTCTCGGAGATGCCGGGTGTGGGGTCAGGTCTCGAGAACGAGGGTGGGTGGGGTCAGGTCTTGGGACGGCAGGTCGCAGACTCCGCCAGGGTGGGGACGGACGCAGGCGCGCCGCAGCGCCAACGGGCCGTGCCGTCCGTCGTGGACGCCCGAGGCTGGCGGCGCCCGCGTGCTACGATTCGACGCTGGACGGGGCGTAGCTCAGCCTGGTAGAGCGCTCGCTTTGGGAGCGAGAAGTCGCAGGTTCGAATCCTGTCGCCCCGACCATGCCCTGCCCGCCTGCCCGGGCGACAGCCGGTCTCCGACGCCGGCCATGGCGTCCGCTCCCCCGCTCCGCCAGCCGTCGCCGCTGTTCATCAACCAGGTGTTCGATCTCGCGCTGTTGCCACCCCGCGCACCGTGCCCGAAGGCGCTGGCCGCGAGGCAGCGCAGCGAGCTGCCCGCCGGTGTGACGCAGGTTGCGCCCGCGAGCGCGCCGCGCCCCCTCACGCGTACCGCAGATTCTGCAACGTTCCCGTCGCGAGACCTGACCCCAGCCCCGCATATCCCGAGACCTGACCCCACCCCGACACAAATCGAGACCTGACCCCGGCCCCCAGCCGCGCTATCATGCAGCGCATGCAGGGACTCTCCGGGAAGGTCGCCCTCGTCACCGGCGCCGCGTCCGGCCTCGGCGACGCCATCGCCCGCGCGCTCGCCGCCAGGGGCACGACGGTCGTTCTCACCGACATCAACGTCGAGGGCGCCGAGCGTGTCGCCAGCGAGATCAGGGCCGCCGGCGGCACGGCCAGCGCGATCCGTCAGGACGCGGCCAGCCCCGAGGACGCCGAGCACGCCGTGCAGTACGCGGTCGAGACCTACGGCGCCCTGCACTTCGCCGTGAACAACGCAGGCATCGGCGGCGCGACCGCCCCCGCCGGCGAGACCGACCTGGCCGACTGGTCGCGCGTCATCGACATCAACCTCAACGGCGTGCTGTACGGGATGCGCTACCAGATCCCCGCCATGCTCGCCACCGGCCCGCGCGAGTGCGCCATCGTCAACATGGCGTCGATCCATGGCACCGTCGCGGCCCTCGGCCACGGCGCGTACACCGCCGCCAAGCACGGCGTCGTCGGCCTGACGAAGAATGCCGCCGCGGAGTACGGCCCGCAGGGCCTCCGCATCAACTGCGTGGGCCCGGCCTACATCGAGACGCCGCTGCTGGCCGGCCTGCCCGAGGAGGCCCGCGCGCAGCTCGTCTCCAGGCACCCGCTCGGACGCCTCGGGCGCCCGGACGAAGTGGCACCGCTCGTGTGCTTCCTGCTCTCCGACGGCGCCTCGTTCATGACAGGCGGCTACTACCTCATCGACGGCGGCTATACGGCCGTCTGACCACGGCCGCCCCGAGGGAGCAGCCCGGCGTTCCTCCGCGATGCCACCCGTCATCCCGGACCCCGCCGCCATCAAGCGCTTCAGGAACCAGGAGGCGTTCGAGCGCTGGCTGCGCCGGCACCACGACCGCGCGCAGGAGATCTGGATCCGCATCTTCAAGAAGGCCTCGGGGATCCCGAGCATCACGTGGCAGGAGGCGCTCGACGTCGCGCTCTGCTGGGGATGGATCGACGGCATTCGCAAGTCGCTCGACAGCGAGTCGTACCTCCAGCGCTACACGCCACGGCGGCCGAAGAGCCTCTGGAGCCAGGTCAACCGCGAGCACGTGGCACGGCTGATCGCCGCGGGCAGGATGACGCCGGCAGGCCTTCGGCAGGTCGAGGCCGCCAAGGCCGACGGGCGGTGGGACAAGGCGTACGCGCCCATCCGCAGCATCTCGGCCGAGGCCGTGCCGGACGACCTGCGCAACGCGATCGAGGCCAGCCCCGCGGCGCTCGCGACCTTCCGGACACTGTCGCGGCAGAACCTCTTCGCCCTCATCTTCAGGACCACCAACATGAAGACGCCTGCCGGGCGGGCCAGGAAGATCGCGGCGCTCGTGGACATGCTCGCGCGCGGCGAGACCATTGCGCCTCAGCGCAGGCGCGAGCGCTGACCGTGCCGGCACCGAGGCACATCAGTCACATTTTTCTTACGCGACAGGATGTGCCGCCGCCGATCGACGACGGGCTGGACCGCGGCGACACGACCTGCTGGATCGGACGGCCGGTGGCGGATCCGCCACCGGCACTCACGCGACGACGGGCGCCGCAAACGCCGGGCTCGTCACCAGCGCCGCCGCGCCGCGCAGCCGCGGGTGTTCGCCAAGCGGCACGACGACGATGTCGGACGGATCGGCGTCGGGCACGAGCGCGCACGCCTGCATCGCCTCGCGCACCGCCGGCAGCACCAGGTCCCACGCCTCGGTGATCTCGCCGCTCATGTAGAGACGCGCCGGCGCCACCGCCTTGACGATGGTCGCCAGGCCCCGTCCGAGATAGCTGCCGGTCTCCCGGAGGGTCTCCATGGCGCGCGCCTCGCCCGCCCTTGCCCGTTCCACGATGGCCGGCACCGTCAGCGCGACGTCGCCATCGTCGTCACGCCATGACGGGTCGTCGCCCAGGTAGCGCCTGACGGTGGCCGACACCGAGACGTAGGCCTCCCAGCACCCACGCTGGCCGCAGGCGCAGCGCGGGCCGTCCATGCTGAGCGGGACGTGCCCGAACTCGCCCGCGCCGTTGCGGGCACCGCGCAGCAGCTGTCCGTTCAGGGCAAGGCCAACGCCCACGCCATCCGACGCGTTGACAAACGCCACGAGGCCCTCGACGTCGGCATCGCCGTGCACAGCCCACACCTGCGCCAGCACGCACGCCTTCACCGAGTTCTCGACGAACACCGGCAGGCCGGTCGCCTCCTGCAACGGCCCGCGCACGTCCAGGTCCTTCCACCCGAGCGTCGGCGCGAGGCGCAGCCTGCCGCTCTCGACGTCCACCAGGCCTGCGATCGCCACCCCGATGCCGAGGCACTGCCCCACTTCCGGGTGCCGCGCGAGCAGCCCGGTGATGTGCTCGGCCAGGCGCGGGACGACCGCCTCCTGCGGCACGCGCGGCAGTTCCTCGATGTCGAGCAGGGGACGCCCCAGCGGGTCGGTGACCTGCACCAGCGTGCGGCTCGCGCTGATGTCCACCGCGACGGCGCAGCGCCGGCGGGTCTCGATGTACAGATGCTGCGGCTTGCGCCCGCGCGTGCTGTCGCCCTTGGCGCCCTCGAAGATCTGTCCGGCGTCGATGAGGTCCTGGACGATGCGGCTGATGGCCCCGCGGCGCATCCCCATAAGGCGGGCAAGCTCCGCGCGCGAGATGGGCTCGCGCGTACGCACGAGGTTCAGGGCAATCTGCCTGTTGATCTCGCGCGACGTGCCTCGGTGGGCGATCCGGAAGGCGGTGGGGCTGATACGGCGCATACGCCACGTCCGCGTGCCGGGGATTATGGGCCAGAATGGTCGCGCCGTGACAGTTCGGGTCCATCGGGCCGCGCCGGCGCGCCGCAGCCTGGTTCGACGCTCGCGCCTTCGCGCGGTGACGCTCGCGACGTCACTCGCGGCGGCCGTGTGCCTCGTCTGTCCGCCATCGGAGGTCCCCGCGTCGGCGACGACCAGGGAGGACGGGCGGCAGCCGGCGCCTCCGCCGGCATCGGATACCAGGGAGCGCGCACGCCTCCGTGCCCTGCACGGACAGGCCGTTGCCGCCGCACGCCGGGCCGACGACGACTCCGGCTCGGTCGCGGACAGGAGGGACGCGCTCGCCGAGATGGCGCGCGTGCTCGCGGCGCTGGCAGCGCCCGACGTTGCGGACGCACCACCGGCCCCGCTGCTGCCCGCCGACCTCCGCGACGCCCTCATCGACGCGAGCCACGCCCTGACAGCGCTGCTCGGCGGCCTGCCCGGCGCCGCAACCATCGACGCCCTTGCCGCGGCCCGCGGACGCGCGGGGCTCGACACCCGCGCCCTCGATGCCCTGCTGGCGCGCGTCGGACACGCGCTGGCGGAAGGCAGCCTCGGGCTGAGCCTCCAGGGCAGCTTCAGCCAGACGCGCTCGACGCGCGACCCGGTGACGGGCGGACACGCCACGGCGATGGGACCGGCGCCCGCCGCGTCACCCCGTGCGACGGGCGCAGCCCGGACCTCACCGGTGACGTTCGAGGAAGCCGCGACATTGCCGACACGCACGTGGGGCGGCGGGCCCACCAAGGACCACATCCTCGAATCGGTGGGCACCGGCATCGCCCTTTTCGACTACGACAACGACGGCTGGCTCGACGTCTACCTCGTCACGGCGCCGCAGCTCACGACGTCCCGCGTACGGCTACCGCACCGCAACGCGCTCTACAGGAACCTCGGCGGGTGGCGGTTCGAGGACGTCTCGGCGCAGGCCGGCGTCGACCTGGCCTCGTGGGGCAACGGGGCGTGCGTCGGCGACGTGGACGGCGACGGCTGGCTCGACCTCTACGTGACCAACTGGGGACCGGACGTCCTGTTCCGCAACCGCGGCGACGGGAGGTTCGAGGACACGACGGCGTACGCCGGCCTCACAGCCGACGGCTGGAGCACGGGCTGCGCGTTCTTCGACGCCGATGCGGACGGCGACCTCGACCTGTACATCGCGCGGTACGTGCGCACGACCTGGGACGACGTCGTGCGGGCGAAGCGCACGCTGACATGGCGCGACGGCCCGCGCATCATGGTCGGCCCGGCTGGCCTGCCAGGCGAGTCGGACCTGTTCTTCGAGAACGTTGGCAACGGGCGCTTTCGCGAGGCGACCGAGGCGCGCGGCCTCGCGGACGCCGCCGGAGGCTACGGCTTCGCGGTCGTCACGGCGGACTTCGACGCTGACGGGCACGTCGACCTGTTTGTCGCCAACGACTCGACGCCGAACTTCCTCTATCGCAACGACGGAGGCGGACGGTTCGAGAGCGTCGGCCTGCTGGCCGGCGTGGCCGTCAATGCCGAAGCGCGCGCGCAGGCGGGGATGGGCGCCGATGCCGGCGACGTGGACGGCGACGGCCATCTCGACATCGTCCTCACCACGTTCGCTCACGACCGCTACTCCATCTACCGCAACCTCGGCGGCGGGCAGTTCGAGGATGCGTCCGTCGTGCTCGGCATCGCGGCACCGACGTTCGTGCCCATGGGCTGGGGCGCGACGTTCCTCGATGCAGACCTGGATGGCCACGTCGACCTGTTCCTCGCCAACGGGCACATCTTTGCCGACATCGACGCCTACCCTGCCCTGGGCGAGTCGTTCGCGCAGAGGAACCAGTTCCTGCTGAACGAGGGCGGACGCGTGCTCGTTGACGTCTCCGACACGGCCGGCGGCGGGCTCCAGGTGCGGAAGGTGAGCCGGGGGCTGGCCGTCGGCGATCTCGACAACGATGGCGACCTCGACGTGGCGGTGGCCAACATGGACGACATGCCGACGCTGCTCGAGAACCGGCAGCGCACGGGCCACCACTGGCTCGGCGTGCAGCTGTCGGCGCCGTCGGGCAATCGCTTCGCCATCGGCGCGCGCATCGAGGTCGAGGCGCAGGGACGCACGCTGGTGCGCGAAATCAGGTCAGGAGGCAGTTACCTGTCGCAGAGCGACCTCCGGGCGTTCTTCGGCCTCGGCACACACGCGCAGCCGGTGTCGGTTACGGTCCGTATGCCGGGCGGCGCGCAGTGGCGCTGGGGCGGCCTCGCCCCCGACCGCCTGCACAGGCTGTCGCTGACGCCGGAGCACCGCGTCGGAGCTGGAGGGGTGGAGCGATGAGACGGCCAGAACGTCCCGCGCGCGCGGGGGCGCAGGCGGCGACGGCACGCGCGGCGCCCGTCCGCCGTCTTCTGGCCGCGCTGACAGTCGCCCTGACAGCCGCCCTGACGCCGGCGGGGTTCGACGCCGCCGGCCGCAGCACGGTGCAGGAGGTCCCATCACCGGCCCGCCCGCCAGGGGTCTTCCGCCCCGTGCTGCCGGAGCCGGACGTCCTCGAGCCGTTTCTGCGGCACATCGCGCCGGGCGACGACGCGTTTCCCCTCGAACGCGATGCCGAGCTCATCGAGGCGCGTCTGCGGCTACTCGGGGACTGGCTGACGGACGGCGCCGTGCCCGCGCGTGCGCCGATGGAGGTGTTCGCGCCGGGGTTCCGCGCCACGCCGGTGTCGTCATCCGCCGCTCCGCGCTCCGGAGCCCCACCCGGTGCCACGCCGCTGGAGGTCCTGCGGACACCGGCGCCCGCCGACCCGCCGTCGCTCGACGCCGGCGCATTCATCGGCGGCCTGGCCGACCTGGCAAGCGGCAGCTCACGCGTGGCCGTGGCGGAGTTCCTCGTGACCGCCATCGCGCCCACCGCCGAGGGCGTCAGCACCGAGGTCCGCTACGACATCGTCGCGGAGGGCGAGCGTGGCGCGCGCGTCCAGCACGTCGGGACCTGGCGCATCGACTGGGAGCGCCACGGGGACGAGCCGTGGCGGGCGACCCGCTGGGAGCGGGTGTCGCTCACCACCAGCCGCACGTCCGCCCCACTCTTCACGGACGTCACGGCCGCCGCCTTCGCCGGCGTGACGTCGTTCCAGGCACAGTTGACGGTGCCGCTCGACGACTGGATGGCCACGATCGACGGCGTCCTCACGCGCGACTCCAACGGCCATCACGGCGTCTCGGTGGGCGACACCGACGGCGACGGCCTCGACGACCTCTACGTGGCGCAGCCGTCCGGCCTGCCCAACCGCCTGTTCCGCGCGCGCGGCGATGGCACGTTCGAGGACATCACCGAGCTGTCCGGGACGGGCCTGCTCGACGACACGGCTCAGGCGATCTTCGCCGACGTGGACAACGACGGCGACCAGGACCTCGTGCTGGCCGGCAGCCTGCAGCCGATGCTGCTCCTGAACGACGGAAGGGGCCGGTTCACCCATGTGCCCGACGCGTTCGTGTTCGCGCGCCCCCTCCAGGGCGTGCTCACGGGTGCGACCCTCGCCGACTTCGACCGCGACGGCTTCCTCGACGTGTACCTGTGCGTCTACTCGTACTTCTTCGGCGCCGGCGACGACAAGGCCGGCACGCCAGCGCCGTATCACGACGCGCGCAACGGCCCGCCGGGCGTGCTCTTCCGCAGCGACGGCGGCAGGCGCTACGTGGACGTCACGCGCGAGACCGGCCTCGACGAGGCCGGCAACGACCGCTACCACTTCGCGGCCGCATGGGCCGACTACGACGAGGACGGCTGGCCCGACCTGCTCGTCGCCAACGACTTCGGGACGAAGAACCTCTATCGCAACCGGGGGCCGCAGCCGGACGGCCACGTGCGGTTCGAGGACGTCGCGGAGGCCGCGGGCGTCCTCGACCACGGCGCGGGGATGAGCGCGACCTTCCTCGACTACGACAACGACGGCCGCCTCGACATCTACACGGGCAACATGTGGACGGCGAGCGGACAGCGCGTCACGGCGTCGCCGGCGTTCATGCCGGACGCCCCTGACGAGGTGCGCGCCCTCTACCGCCGCCACACGCGCGGCAACGCGCTCTTCCGCAATCGCGGCGACGGCACCTTCGACGATGCGACGCTGGCCGCTGGCGCCGCGTTCGGCCGCTGGGCCTGGTCCTCCGACGCCATCGACTTCGACGGCGACGGATGCCAGGACCTCTACGTGGCCAATGGCATGCTGACGCGCGAGTCCGGCGACCCGGACCTCGAGGGCTTTTTCTGGCGGCAGGTGGTCGCCCGATCACCGCTGACGCGCGCCAAGGGCACGCCCTACGACGACGCGTGGCGGGCCATCAACCTGCGCCTGGTGCACGGCTCAATCGCCGGGCGTCAGCGCAACGTGCTGCTGCGCAACGACTGCCGCGGCGCGTTCGACGACGTGTCGGGCGCAGCGGGGCTCGACCTCGAACAGGACGGACGCGCCTTTGCCGTCATCGACATCGACCGCGACGGCGACCCCGACCTCGCGGTCATGGCCGCGCGCAACGCCCCGCAGCTGCGCATCTTCCGCAATGACCACCCGCCGCGCGCGATGTTTGCCTTGCGCCTCACCGGCGCCGGCCGCAGCAATCGCGACGCGATAGGCGCGCGCGTGCGCGTCGAGACCGACGCGCTGCGGGTCACGAGGGTCGTGCAGGCCGGTTCCGGCTTCCTGTCGCAGCACTCGCGCGAGCTGGTCATCGGTCTCGGCGACAGCCGCGAAGTGCTGTCGGTCACCGTCGACTGGCCGTCGGGCACGCGGCAGGTGTTCACCGACGTCACGCCGGGCATGCGCTACGCCCTCACCGAGGGCGGCGAGCTCGTCGGCGAGCCCGTACGACGGGAATACCCGGCACCCGACACAATTACCCCGGCGGCGGAGGCGACGGCGGGACACGACCCCGCCCCGGCGGTGCCGCCGGCAGCCTCGTGGATGTTCGAGCCGTTCCCGGCGCCCGCCTTCGAGGCGCGTGACGCCGGCGGCGCCACCCGTTCGCTCGACACGCTGAAGGGACGTCCCGCGGCGGTGCTCTGCGTGGACCCGGCGCTCGACGCATCCCGGGCCGCACTCGAGACACTGGCAGCCGGGACGCGCGCGCTGGCCGACGCGGGTATCGGCGTCCTGGCCCTCGCGTTCGACGCCGGGTTGCCGTCCGGCACGCGAGACCGCGAGGTCTTCACGCCGCCGGCGTCGGCGACCGTTGGCGACGTGCCCCTGGTGGACGCCACGCCCGACGTCGCGATGTCGTGGGCGCTTCTGTACCGGCACCTGTTCATGAACCGGCAGGCGCTGCCGCTGCCCACGCTCCTGCTGCTCGATGCCGATGGCCATGTCGTGCGCGTCTGGCGCGGCGTCGTCGACGTCGACGCCGTCCTACGCGATGCCCGGGTGCTCGACGTGGCGCCGGCCGATCGGCTGGCCCGTGCGCTGCCCTTCCCCGGCCGGTTCGTGACGCCGGTCCCTGCGCGGAACTACCTTCCGTACGGGCGGGAGCTGCTCGAGGCCGGCCTCGACGTGCCGGCCATCGAGGCGCTGCAGCGGGCCGCGGCGGCGAACCCGTCGGCGCCGACGCTCTACCGCCTCGGCACGTTGCTCGAGCGCACCGGCAAGGCCGTCGAGGCACGCGCCGCGTTCGAGCGGGCGCTCTCCCTCGACCCGTCGCTCGCGGAAGCGCACAACGACCTCGGCGCGCTGCTCGCGCTCCAGGGCGACATCGACGGTGCCATCACTCGCTTCCGGCAGGCGCTGGCAGCGACGCCCGAGTATCCCGACGCACTCAACAACCTGGGCTACGCGCTGTTGCTGTCGGGAAGGCCCGACGAGGCGCGACCGCTCTACGAGAAGGCGCTCGATCTGCAGCCCGACTTCCCCGACGCGCTGAACAATCTCGGCCTGCTGCTCGCGCGCGGCGGCGACCTCGAAGGCGCGGAACGCCACTTCCGCGCGGCGCTGCGCCACCAGCCTGCACACGGCGATGCCGCCAACAACCTTGCCCTGGTGCTGGTCTCGACGGGCCGTGCCGGAGAGGCGGTCACCCTGCTCGAGGCGCTTCTGGCGCGCGCGCCCGACGTCGAAGGGGGCTACCTGACGCTGGCACGCATCCACCTGGCCGGCGGCCGAACGGCCGACGGCCTGCGCGTGCTCGAACGCCTCCTCCAGCGCAATCCCACCCATCCGACGGCCCTCGCGCTGGTCAGGGAATACCGCGCCCGATAACGCCCGCACGCCGCGCAATTGCGCTGCCTTTTCGCTTGACACGCCGGGGCGAGGTCACTATAAGAAAGTTCGTCCCATTTCGTGTCAAATTGCGCATCCTTCGGGGTGCTGAGGGGGGTTCGATGTCCTTCCAACGAAGGCTCCCGCCCGTGTGCGGAGCGCTATCCCTCGTCCTGTGTCTGGGGATCGCTGAACTGGCCGTCGCCCAGACGACGAGTGCCTCGGTTTCCGGAACGGTTGGGGACGAACAGGGCGGGGTGCTGCCCGGCGTCATCGTCACCCTGACGAGTCGTACGCAAGGCACGACGCTCACGCAGACGACCGACGACCAGGGCCGCTTCACCTTTGCCATCGTCCGGCCCGATACCTACGCGCTCAAGGCCGAACTCCAGGGCTTCAAGACCTTCGAGCAGACCAACGTCGTCGTCAACGCCAACGACCGGCTGTCGGTGGGCCTGGTCAGGCTGCAGGTCGGCGACATCACCGAGGAAGTGACGGTCTCGAGCCGCGTCAGCGAGCTCCAGACGACGAGCGGCGAACGGTCGTTCGCGCTCGAGAACGCCGCCCTCACCAACATCGCGAACAACGGCAGGCAGCTGTTCAACTTCACGACGCTCGTGCCCGGTGCCGTGCCCAACGACGCAGCCGGGTCCGAGATTGGCGATGCGGCCGGCTTCACCGTCAACGGCATGCGTCCCAACTCGAACAACGTCACCATCGACGGCGTCGCCAACATCGACACGGGCAACAACGGCGGCAACATGGCGACCACCAACATCGACGCGGTCGCCGAGTTCAAGGTGCTCACCAACGCGTACCAGGCCGAGTACGGACGGGCAACGGGCGCGCAGATCCAGGTGGTGACCAAGAGCGGGTCGCGCGAGTTCCACGGCTCCGGCTACTGGTACGGACGCCGCTCCGACTGGAACGCGAACTCGTGGACGAACAAGCGCGTCACCCCGGAGATCCCGAAGCCGAAGACGTCACGCAACGACGGCGGGTACACGATCGGCGGCCCCGTGTTCATCCCCGGCGTGTTCAACGAAGACCGGACGCGGCTCTTCTTCTTCTTCAGCCAGGAACACCAGCGCCGCACCGACCCGGTGTCCGAGCGCCAGACGCGCGTGCCGACCGAGCTCGAGCGCCGGGGCGACTTCTCGCAGAGCGTCGACTCGAGCGGCAACCCGTTCCCGTACATCCGCGACTACACGACCGGCCTGCCGTGTGAGGAGGGCGACACGCGCGGGTGCTTCCAGGACGGCGGCGTACTTGGCCGCATCCCGCAGGACCGGCTGTACGGTCCCGGCCTGGCGGCGCTCAACATCTTTCCGATGCCGAACCTGTCGGGCGCCGGCAGCGGCCTCAACTACACGAGCCAGGAGCCGAACAGCTCGCCGCGCCGCGAGGACCTGCTCCGCATGGACTACCAGGTCACCGACCAGTGGCGCACATCACGGGCCGCTACATGAAGACGACGCAGGACCTGTTGCAGGCCTACGGGACGACGTGGGCGGGCAACGGCAGCGACCAGCTGCCGACGCCGGTGTTGTTCCGCAACCCCGGCTCCAACTACATGCTTTCGGCCACGGGCATCCTCAACGACACGACGTCGATCGAGCTGAGCTGGGGCCGCGCGAACAACTCGCTGAACTACGATCTGCTGCTCGACCCGCTCCGGCGCGCCAACTCGGGCCTCAGCGACTTCCCGCTGCTCTTCCCCGAGGCGGTGCAGGGCGACTACGTGCCGTTCTTCCAGTTCCGCGGCGGGCGCACCGACAACGCCGGCCAGTACCAGACCGACCGGGGCCCGTTCACCAACGAGAACACCACGCACGACGTCGTCGTGAACATCACGAAGGTGATGGGCGCGCACAACGCGAAGGCCGGCTTCTACTTCCAGCACAGCTACAAGCCTCAGAGCATCTTCGCGGCGTTCAACGGCACGGTGAACTTCGAGAACAACGTCAACAACCCGTTCGACACCGGCTTCTCGTACGCGAACGCGGCCACCGGCGTGTTCAACTCGTTCACGCAGGCCAACAAGTACGCGCTGCCCGAGTGGCGCTACAAGAACATCGAGTTCTACGCGCAGGACAACTGGCGCGTGAACGGCAAGCTGACGCTCGACTACGGCGTGCGCTTCTACTACCTCACGCCGCAGTGGGATACCACGAAGCAGGCGTCGAACTTCCTGCCCGACCGGTTCGACCATGCCAATGCCGCCAGGCTGTACACGCCGGTGTGCCTCGGCGTCGCGCCCTGCTCCGACGAGAGCCGGCGCGGCATGGACCCGGCGCTGATCGCGGCGGGCGTCACGCCGACGCTCGACAACACGGTCGACAGCCGGTTCATCGGCAGGCTGACGCCGGGGTCGAACCGCTTCAACGGTGCCTTCCAGGCCGGCCAGGGCATCAACGACGAACTGCAGGACGGCCCCGCCTTCAGGGTGTCGCCGCGGCTCGGCTTCGTCTACGACATCACCGGTGAAGCCGAGACGATCGTGCGCGGCGGCTGGGGCATCTTCTACGACCGCCCGCAGGGCAACATGGTGTTCGACATGATCGCCAACGCGCCGGGCGTGCTGAACTCCACGCTCCAGTGGGGCCAGCTCCAGGCGCTCACGGCGGCGGGCGGCGACCCGGACCCCACGCTGTCACTGAACCCGACGGCCTACGACTTCAAGCCGCCGCGCGTCACGCAGTGGAATCTGGGCATCCAGCGGAAGCTGACCAACACGTTCATGTTCGACATCGCCTATGTCGGCTCGTCGTCGCGTGACCTGCTGCGGCAGGTGCAGCTGAACGCGCTGCCGCGGGGCGCGACGTTCCGGCCGGAGAACCAGGACCCGACGCGCCCGCCGAGCGACACGCCCGGCGCCACGGCGCTGCCCAACGACCTGCTGCGGCCCTACCCCGGCTACGGCAACATCCGGATGTGGGGGTATGACGGCTACTCGAACTACCACGCGCTCCAGACGGGCATCAACCGCCGGTTCGACGACGGGCTGATGTTCTCGTTCTTCTACGTGTGGAGCAAGGCACTCGGCATCAACAACGACGACTTCTCCGCCGGCGTGCCCAACGTCAGCGAGGAAGAGACCCGTCGACTCGACTACTCGTACCTGTCGACCGACAGGCCGCACAACTTCGTGACCAACTTCGTCTACCAGATCCCCGACCTGACCACCTCGCGAGGGCTCGGCATCCTCGCCAACAACTGGCAGATCTCGGGTGTCTACCGGTGGACGAGCGGCCGGCCGTACGGCATCGGGTACCAGATCCCGGGGCTCGGCTCCGCCAACCTCACCGGCAACGACGGCAACCCGGGCGCCCGCATCGTGCTCACGTGCGACCCTGGACGCGGCTGGAGCAGCGATCCCTACCGGCAGTTCGACACGTCGTGCTTCGCGCCGCCGCAGCCTGGCAGCGATGGCGCCGAGTCGGCGCGCTTCTTCGTCCGCACGCCGCCCATCAACAACCTCGACCTGTCGCTGTCCAAGGCGTTCACCGCGCCGCGGGGGATTCGCCTCGAGGTGCGCCTCGACGCCTTCAACGCGCTCAACAAGACGCAGTTCACGGGCGTCAACGCGACGGCGAACTTCGCGAGCCTGACCGACAGGACCATCACCAACCTGCCGTACGACGAGACGGGCGCGCTCGTTCGGCCGAACGGCTTCGGCGCGATCAACGGCGTGGCCGCGCCACGCACGCTGCAGCTGGTGACGCGCATCACGTTCTGACGCAGCGTCGCCTGTGAAGACCGGAAAGGGGCGCCCGCGGGCGCCCCTTTCGTCGTCAGTCGTCGCCGTCGGGTCGGGTGCCCGCGCTTTCCGCGGTCGCCGTGGCGCCGCGCCTCGCCCGGCGGTCCGGCTCGCCGCCGTACGCCTCGTGCTGCGGCGGCATCTCACCGTCCTGGGCGGTCTCGCTCTCCACAAGATCCTCGGCCTCCTCGACGCGCTCTTCGGCGGTCAGCGGGCTGTCGGCCACGGCCTCCCGTCGCTCGGCGGCATCGAGCGGCGCGCCTTTCACCGCCTCGTCGTAGCCGATGTTCTGTTCCGGCGTGTCCTTCTCGGCGGCGGGCGGGGCCTGGCCTCCGCGCTTCTCCGGGTCCTGCGGTTGTGATGGCATCTTCTGCTCTCCTCGTGTGATGGGGTCAGGTCTCGCGGCGCCGCGTGCCGGGGTCAGTTCTCGCACCTCGATCAACGGTCGGGGTGCGAGACCTGACCCCCAATCGACGCCGCCGCGAGACCTGCCCCCGCCGGTCCCGACAGCACGCGCCCGTCGGGGCGGAAGCGCGACCCGTGGCACGGGCAGTCCCAGGTGCGCTCCGCGCTGTTCCAGTTGACGATGCAGCCAAGATGGGTGCAGACGGCCGAGCGCACGAACAGGGCGCCAGAGGGATCGCGATACGCGGCGACTTTTCCCCCCTGGAGCGCAAGCACGGCACCCTCGCCCGGCTTGAGCTCCTCGACCGAGCGCCCTTCGCCAGCCGTCAGGCGGTCGACGACGAAGTGCGTCGGAAAGTCCACGTTCTCCGACACGTAGTCGCGCAGCCCGCCGGCGATGGCAGAGCGGCCGACGTCCAGCGCGTCGGCCCACGGCCGCCTGTCGCGTCCCGTCAGCGCGTCGCGAATGATCGTCGCCGCCAGCGTGCCGAACGTCATGCCGTTGCCCGCGTAGCCCGTCGCGATGTACTGGCCCTCGGCCACTTCCCCGACCAGCGGCAACCCGTCAGGCGTCTCGATGACCTGTCCGGACCACCGGTGCGACACCGCAAGGTCGGGAACGAGCTGCCGCGTCCACCGCTCGAGCCGCTGGTACGGCCTCGTCGTGTCGTCCTCCTGGCCCGTCTTGTGGTCCTCGCCGCCCGCGATGACCAGCGAACCCTGGCCGTCGGCGTCCTCGACCCTCACGTACCGGTACGGGTCGGAGGTATCCCAGTAGCAGCCGGCCGGCAGGCGCCGGGCCGTGCGGCCGCTCATCGCGTACGTCGAGTAGAGCGCCAGCTTGGTCTGGAGGAACGACGCGGCCGCGAGACTCTGGCGTCCGGGCAGCGGGTTGTGCGTCGCGACGACCACCTGCCGGCAGCGCAGGGTGTGGCCTCCGCAGTGCACGACACCTGGCTCGTCGGGAATGTCCGCCGCTGCCTGCTCCGCCACCAGCGCGCCTCCACCCACGAGTGCCTCCACAAGGCCGCTGAGGTACCGCCGCGGATGGAAGACCGCCTGCCCGGCGACCCGCATCGCGAGCGTGCCGACCAGCGGTGCCTCCTCCACGAGCGACGCGTCGAAGCCGAAGCGCCGCGCAAGGCGGACCTCCTCGTCGAGCTGGGCGTGCACGGCGTCGGTGCGGTCGCTGTCGTCAAAGGGCACGTGCACGTACCCGTTGACGCGCGTGAGCCCGCAGGCGATACCGTAGCGGGACGCGAGCTGCTCGATCTGGTCGATCGCCGCCGCGCCGCCCTGCCAGGCTGCGCGCGCCGCATCCTCGCCTGCGGCGTCGACGAGTTCGGCCGCGCGCGCGTCGGTCACCGCCGTGAGATGGGCCGTCGTGTGCCCTGTATCGACGCCCCCGAGACGCTCGCGCTCGAGCAGCGCCACGCGCAGGCCCTCTTCCTGGAGGAGGACAGCCGTCGTCACGCCGGTTATGCCGCCGCCGACCACCACGACGTCAACCTCGGCCTCACCGCGAAGCGGACCGGCGTGTGGCAGCGACAGCTCTTTCCAGATCGATCCCGTGCGCGGCGACTCCATCGTGTCTCCTCGTGGTGTGCGGTGTGCCGCCGGCTCAGTCGTCACGCAGGGTGGCGGCGTGATGCGGTGCGGTCGAGGTGACGAGGTCGACGAGCTGTCCGTCCGCGTCCTGCACCGCCACCTCGATGACGCGCCATCCCTGTGCGCGGCGCTGGTTGACGATGCGCTGGGCGATGGCCTCGGCACGCTCCGGCTGGGCGGTCTGCACCGTCACGCGCACGCCGTCACCCTCCTCGAGGATGTCGGTCGTGACCCATGGCGGTGCGTCCACGCGGTGCGACTGCATGGCGTCGCCCGGCGGTACGCCACACCCACAGACGGCGGCCAGCCCACATGCGGCGGCAAGCCTGGCTATCCCGTTGGTCATGCGTGACACCACTGCAACGGCCGCGCCAGCGCACCGGCCGCAGCTGCACGCTGGCGGCGCGGGCGCGACGTGGTGGCCCACGCCGCAGCGCTGCCGAGGATGAGCATCCGGCTACTCGATCTGCTGACGGGCGGCGGCACGGGACCCGCACACCGACGGCGCCGCCACGAGGCCCGAGCGGACGGCGAAGCGGCCCAAGGGTGGTCGGTGGGCGAGCCAGGTGGCTTTGACGACCCTCGCCATCCCCGGGGACGCGGCTGCCTGTTTCCACGCCTGCTTCCGTCGACCGCCGGGGCAAGGACCGCGTCTCAATGGCCGGCGGATGGATGAGGCGCCGCTTACCGATGCCGGCGCCGCGCCACGGGAGGCGGTGTCATCCGGCAGGACGGGGACCGTGCCAATATTCGGGGCATGAGGGTTGCATCTTCACATCCTGTGACGCGCGGAGCCTGGCCCCGAGACCCGTCCCAGGGTCCGACAATCCTTGACGACGGGTCGGTGCTGTTCCGCATTTGGGCCCCGGCGTGTCCGCGCGTTCGCGTCGTGGTGGACGGCACGTCCCACGATCTCGAGCCTCAGGGCGACGGCACGCACGCGGCGGCCGTCCCCGCCACTGCCGGGTCGCGCTACGGATTCAGGCTTGGCGACGACCCCCGGGTGCTGCCCGACCCGGCGTCACACTTCCAGCCCGACGGCATTGACGGCCTGTCGGAGGTGATCGACCACCGCTTCCCCTGGACCGACGGCGACTGGAAGGGGCATCCCGCGGACCGCCACGTCGTCTACGAGCTGCACTGCGGGACGTTCACCGCGGAAGGCACGTGGCGTGCGGCGATCGACGAGCTGCCGGCCCTGGCGCGGATGGGCGTGACGACGCTCCAGCTGATGCCGGTCAACACCTTCGGCGGGCGCGTGGGCTGGGGCTACGACGGCGTCTTCTGGTATGCCCCGCAGCCGGAGTACGGCCGCCCTGATGACCTGCGCGCCTTCGTGGACGCGGCGCACCGGCTGGGCCTTGCCGTCGTGCTCGACGTTGTCTACAACCACGTCGGCCCGCGCGGGTCGGTCCTGCACGAGTACGCGCAGGCCTACTTTGCGCGCGACACCGACAACGAGTGGGGCGCGGCGCTCAACTACGACGCGGCCGACTCGGAGCCCGTGCGCCGATTCGCCGTCGACAACGCGGCCCACTGGGTGCGGCACTACCACATGGACGGCATCAGGCTCGACGCCACGCAGGCCATCATCGACAGGTCGCCCGTGCACGTCGTGACGGAGATCGTGGCGGCGGTCCGCGAGGCGGCAGGCGACAGGGCGACGATCGTCATCGCCGAGAACGAGCCGCAGGACACGACGCTGCTGCGCGCGCCCGAGCAGGGCGGCTACGGCGTCGACATCATGTACAACGACGACTTCCATCACTCCATGCGCGTGCGCCTGACCGGGTGGCGTGACGCCTACTTCAGCGACTACAGCGGCAGCGCGCAGGAGTGGCTGTCGTGCCTGCGGCACGGGTTCCTGTTCCAGGGCCAGTTCTACCCGTGGCAGGGCAAGCGTCGCGGGAGCCCGAGCCTGGGGTTCCGCCCGCACCGGTTCCTGTGCTTCCTCGAGAACCACGACCAGGTCGCCAATGCCAACGCCGCCGGCCGGCGGCTGCACATGGTGGCCTCGCCGGCGCAGTACCGGGCGATGACCGCCCTGCTGCTGCTCGGCCCGTGGACGCCGATGCTGTTCCAGGGGCAGGAGTACGGCTCCACGCAGCGCTGGCTCTACTTTGCGGACCACCCGGGCGACCTCGGTGCGGCCGTGCACCAGGGCCGTGTGGAGTTCATCCGCCAGTTCCAGCGGATCCGCCCCGGCGCGCACCGCGACATCCCCGCGCCCGGCGACCGGGCGACGTTCGACACCTGCGTACTGCGCCGCCCGCCGGACGGCGTGGCGTCCACGCCGCTGTGGCGCCTGCACCGCGACCTGTTGACACTCAGGCGCCGCTGGTACGAGGCCGACGAGGTGCGCATCGACGCGTCGGCGCCGACGGCGGACCTGCTGCTCGTGCGGTGCTGGAGCGGCGCCGACGAGTACCTGCTGGCCGTCAACATGGGCGCAGACTGCGACCTCGCCCGCTGCAGCGACCCGCTCGTCGCGTTGCCGAAGACCTCGTCATGGCAGCTTGCGTGGTCGAGCGAGGCGCCGGAGTACGGCGGTGGCGGCTCGCCGCTGCCCGCACACGACTCGTGGCTGATCGCGGGGCACGCCGCCACCGTGCTTCGCGCCATCACCAAAGGAGGAGACACCGCATGACCCACGCCCAGGAGGAGCTCGCGGCGGCACTGCCGCGACGGCACGCGGTACTGCGTGGGCTCGAAGAAGAGGGCGGCCACGAGCGCGAACCGCTCGAATGGCTCGTGACCAACGGCATTGGCGGCTACGCCAGCGGCACGGTGACGGGACACCTGACCCGGCGTTTCCACGGCCTGCTCATCTCGGCGCTGCCCGCGCCGTTCGGGCGCGTGATGATGCTGCCGCACGTCGCCGAGCGCCTGCGGTTCGCCGATGGCACCATCGCCTGGATGGGCGCGCCGGGCGAGCCCGAGCCGCTGCGCGACAGCCGCCGCGCGGCGCACCTCGTGGACTTCCGCCTCGACGGCGGCATCCCGACGTGGCGCTACGAACTGCACCGCTGCGTCATCGAGCGCACGCTCGTGATGCCGTACGGGCACAACACCGTGCACCTGCGCTACCGGGTGGTCAGCGGCACACCGCCCGAGCGGCTCGACCTCCGCCCGCTCGTGGGCGTGCGACCGCACGAGGCACCAGTGGACAGCGTGCCGCTCGAGGGGTACTCGCTCGTCTGCACCGACAAGCGCATCGAGGTCCACAACACCCGGGACCTGCCTGTGCTCCGCCTCGTGCTGCACGCCCCGTGGGGCCTCTTCACCGTCGACAACCAGGCCATCCCCGACGTCCGGTACCTGCTCGAGGAGCACCGCGGCTACGACCACGCCGGCCACCTCTGGACACCCGGCTACTTCCGCACGGCGATCCCGCACGGCGAAACGGTGACGCTCATCGCGTCAACCGACCCGTGGGATGCCGTCGCGGAGCTGAACCCCGACGACGCGCTCGAGGCGGAGCTGCGGCGCCGCCGGAGCCTGATCGAGGCCGCCCAGCCCGAAGCGCGGGAAGGTGTGGCCGCCGAGCTCGTTCTGGCCGCCGACCAGTTCATCATCCGCCCCGCGACGCGCGACCTCGATCGCGAGACGTCGTCGGGAAAGGCGGCCGAGGGCGAGCGCCGGACGATCGTCGCCGGGTACCACTGGTTCACCGACTGGGGACGCGACACGATGATCGCGCTCGAGGGCCTCACGCTCATCACGGGGCGGCACGTCGAGGCACGCGGCATCCTCATGGAGTTCGCGCGCCACGTGCGCAACGGTCTGGTGCCGAACTTCTTCCCCGAGGGCGCCAACGAAGGCGTGTACCACACCGCCGACGCGAGCCTGTGGTTCTTCCATGCCGTCCGGCGCTACGAGCTCTACACGGGCGACCGCGCGACGGTGGATGCGCTGCTGCCCGTGCTGCTGTCGATCATCGAGCACCACGAGCAGGGCACGTCCTTCGGCATCCGCATGGCCGAGGACGGGCTGCTGACGCAGGGCGAGGCGGGCTACCAGCTCACCTGGATGGACGCCAAGGCCGGCGACTGGGTGGTGACGCCGCGGCACGGGAAGGCCGTCGAGGTGAACGCGCTCTGGTACAACGCGCTGGCGCTGACGCGTGACTGGCTGGCCGAGCGGGGCCAGGAAGTGCGCGCGGCCAGCCTCGACGCGCAGCTGTCCACGACGTACCGGTCCTTCAACGAGCGGTTCTGGAACCCGGCGCGCCGGCAGCTGTACGACGTCGTGGACGGCGAGTCGGGCAACGACGACGCCTGCCGCCCGAACCAGATCCTCTCGTTCGCCCTCGAGCACCCGGTGCTGGATCGCGAACGCTGGGACGCCGTGCTCGAGGCGGTGCGGCGCGAGCTGCTGACGCCGTACGGTCTGCGGTCGCTGTCGCCGCAGCATCCAGACTACAAGCCGCGCTACTTCGGCGACCTCCTGACGCGCGATGCCGCCTACCATCAGGGCACGGTATGGGCCTGGCTCATCGGTCCCTACGTGGATGCCCACCTGGCCGCGCGCCCGGATGACGTCGACGGGGTGCGCGCCGTCATCGCGCCGCTCATCGAGCACCTGGGCGATGCCTGCCTCGGGTCGGTGAGCGAGATCTTCGACGCGGAGCCGCCGTACGTGCCGCGCGGTTGCGTGGCGCAGGCCTGGAGCGTGGCCGAACTGCTGCGCGTCCTCGCCCGGATCGCGAAAGCCGGGCGGGCGCCCGCGTGACGCGGCAGGATGCTTGCTTGCGCATGAGGCATGACCAGCCCCGACGTGAACCTCGATACCCTCATCGAGCAACTGGAAGCCGAGCGTCAGCAGACGCAGGACGAGCTCGACCGTGCCCAGCGTGAACTCGAGAATGTGTCCGACACCGACGGCGTCGCCGACAGCGGCGACGCCGCGGTCGAGACGACCATCCGCGATGGCCTGCTGACGCGCATCTCGCGCGCACGCACCCACCTCGAGGAAGTCGAGCGTGCGTTCGCGCGCATCGAAGCCGGGACGTTCGGCCGCTGCGCCGTCGACGGCGAGCCCATCGAGCCTGCCCGGCTCACGGCCGTGCCCTGGGCCGAGTACTGCGTCCAGCACCAGCCCGAGCACCTGCCGCGCGGCGCCACGCCGACGCTGTGACGCGCCTCGCACGTTGCTCTTTGTGGGTAATGACGAGACCGCGCACAGCGTGCCGGCGTCCCTGCCGGGCTCCGTGCCGGCCCGCGGGGGCTGGCCGGGTCCTTGCAGGGTCCGACGCATCCATGCACATCGGCACAAGCCCGTCAGGAGGACGCACGTGACCAGGAATATGCGGATCGGCCCGGCCCCCAATCTCGAGGACATCGACAACCGCCAGATACAGCGCGCGCCCGAGGAAGACGAGGGCGTGAACTACGACGACGAACTCGACGCGAAGCGGGTGCTCGACGAGACGGACGGCGACCGTGGCCCGCTGCTCCCGAGCGAGCGGCGGCGCGGCGTGCCTCCGGAAGAACCGCCCGTTCCGCAGCCGCCAACCGACGCCCAGCCGCCGGTCGTCACCGGCGACGACGACGAGGAGCCCTCGCAATGACGCCCGCGTGGTCACGCCTGCCGCTTGCCGTAACGGTAACGGTCATGCTTGGCCTGAGCGCGACGGCGTCACAGCAGGACGCTGCACGCCCGGCCGGTGAGGAGGTGCAGCGACGCGGCTGCCTGGTGGTGGACGCTGCGACTGCCGGTGCGACGGCGGATGCTCCGCCGACCATTCACTTGCGCACGACCGGGAGCGACCACGAGACGCTCACCCTCGTGAAGGCACCTCGTACGCCCCTCGACCTGGCGTCGCACGACGGCAAGTTCGTGGAGGTGCGGGGTATCGAATACCGTGAGGGCACCGAGACGCCGCACGACACGGAGCGGACCCAGGGCGGCCGGATGCAGGACGTCGGCCAGGCAGCCGCCGTCGACCCGCCCGCCCGTGAGGAGGACAGCCAGGACCGAAGAGGCACGAGGCGTCCAGGCACGACGCTTCAGGTGAGCCACGTGCGCGTCCTGGCGGAGGCGTGTCCCGCCCGGTGAGGGCCGGTCGCGCGACGGGCATGGGAATCCGACTCCAGCACGGCGCGGTGCGTCTCGTGCACGCCGACGACACGCGCCCCGGCATCCGGCGCGAGAAGCGGGGGCGGGGATTCGCGTATCGCGACCCCGACGGGCGTCTCGTGAAGGATGCGCGCGAGCTCGATCGGATCCGGAGCCTGGCCATTCCGCCGGCGTGGACCGACGTATGGATCTCGCCGTCGGCTCGAGGGCACATCCAGGCCACGGGGCGCGACGCGCGGAGGCGGAAGCAGTACCGGTATCACCCCGGGTGGACCGCGATGCGCGGCGCCGACAAGTACGCCCGCCTCGAAGCCTTCGCGCGCGCACTGCCCGCCCTGCGGCGCCGCGTGCGCGCCGACCTCGCGCGTCCGGGCCTTCCGCGCCTGAAGGTCATCGCCGCGGTCGTCCACCTGCTCGAGCACTCTTTGATCCGTGTCGGCAACGACGAGTACGCGCGCACGAACGGTTCGTACGGCCTCACGACGATGCTCGACAGGCACGTCCGCGTGACGCCGGACACGGTGCGCTTCCGGTTCCGCGGCAAGAGCGGCAAGGTGCACGAGACGTCGTTTGCCAACAGGCGGATCGCCCGAATCGTGCGGCGCTGCCGCGAACTGCCGGGCAGCCGGCTGTTCCAGTACGTCGACGGGCACGGCGCGCTGCGCGACCTCACCTCGTCGGACGTGAACGCGTACCTGCGTCGGGCGATGGGCGAAGCGTTCACGGCGAAGGACTTCCGGACGTGGGCGGGCACGACGCGCGCCGCGGCGCTGCTGCTCGCCACGACGCTGCCCGCCTCGCGGCGCCGTCGCGAGGCGACGGTCGCCGAGGCGATGTCGGGGGTGGCCGCCGCGCTGGGCAACACGCGCGCGGTCTGCCGCCGGTGCTACGTCCACCCCGTGGTGATTGACGCATTCCTCGACGGGTCGCTCCATGCACGGCTGTCACGGCCGGTACCTGCGGTCCCCGGGCTGCGCCAGGCCGAGGCCGCGGTGCTCCGGCTGCTCCGGCGCGCCCCCCGGCAGGCCCTGGCCGCCGCCTGACAGGCGCGGGCACCCATCACCTGACACATGAATGAAAGGCATCCACGCATGAACACCTACCGAATCGCCGTCCTCGTCGGCAGTCTTCGCAGGGACTCGTACAACCGGGCGCTGGCGGAGGCCGTCATCGGCCTCGCGCCGGAGGGCTTCACGTTCGCGCACGTGCGCATCGACGACCTCCCGCCGTACAACCAGGACACCGAGCGCGATCCTGGCGAGGCCGTCACGCGTCTGCGCGACGACATCCGGAAGGCCGACGGCCTCCTCTTCGTGACGCCGGAGTACAACCGCTCGGTGCCGGGCGTCCTGAAGAACGCGATCGACCACGCGTCCCGGCCGTACGGCGAGAGCACGTTCACCGGCAAGCCCGCGGGCGTGATCGGTGCGTCGATCGGCGCGCCCGGCGCGTCGATGGCACAGCAGCACCTGCGCAACATCCTGGCGTACCTCGACGTTCCCACGCTCGGCCAGCCGGAAATCTACCTCCACGTCGACGACGGGCTGTTCGACAGCAGCGGCCGCATCGCACGCGACGATACGCGGGAGCTGCTCCAGACGTGGGTGGACAGATACGCCGAATGGGTTCGCACGCACGCGCAGGTCAGGGGGTGACCTGACGGCAGCGTGCGCGTCCGGCGCGGTGCGCGACGGCGCCGGGTGCCCCTTGCAGCGAACGACCATTTCCGCAAGGATCGCGCCGTGCGCATCCGCCTCCTGCTCTGCCTGGTGGCGTCGGGCCTCTGCCTGACGCCAATCGCCGCGCGCCAGTTGTCATCGGACTCGCCGCTCGCCTTCATCGACACGAGCATCGAGAACGCCTCGCCGGTGTGGTACGAGCGCGGCGCCGACGGCGTCTACCACGTGCACCTGATGTACGACCACGAGCGCGACTCACCAAACCGTGCTGCCGGTCACATCCACTTCGCGCTCGTCGGGCGGCCGGGCGCGCGCGTCACCCTGGAGTTCCGCAATCTCGACAACATCTGGAACGGCCAGCCGGGCTCGGTCGCCCGTGAGCTGGGCACGGTGGCGATCTCGCCGGACGGACGTTCGTGGACCAAGGTTCCCACCGAGCGCGTCGGCGACAGCCGCATCCGCCTGACCGTCGACCTGCCCGGCGGACGCCTGCACGTCGCCCGCCTCGAGCCCTATCGCCTGTCCGATCTCGACGCGCTGCTCGAGCGCGTGCGCGCTCACGGGGGCGTCAGAATCACCACGATCGGCACGACCGTCGAGGGCCGGCCTCTCGAGATACTCGGCTTCGGGAACGAAGACGCCCCGTTTCGCGTGTTCGTGCGCGCGCGGGCGCATCCGTGGGAGTCGGGCAGCAGCTGGGTGGCCCACGGGCTGATCGAGCGCCTCCTGCGAAACGACGAGGCGACGCGTGCGCTGCTCTCGCGCATGGCCGTCGAGGTGCTGCCGATGGCCAACAAGGACGGGGTTGCGCGTGGCCGCACGCGCTTCAACGTCCGCGGCAAGGACCTCAACCGCAACTGGGATCGTCCGGCCGACCCGGCGCTGGTGCCCGAGAACGCCGCGCTCGAACGCTGGCTCGAGGCCCGCATCTCGGCCGGCCGGCCGCCGTCGCTCGCGCTGGAGCTGCACAACGACGGCCGCGGCCTGCTGCACATCAGCCGTCCGCCGGTGCCGGGCCTGCCGGGGTACCTCGCACGCATGGAGCGCCTCGAGGCCCTCCTGCGGCAGCACACCTGGTTCACCGAAGGGCACACCGAGGGCGGCTTCCGCAACAGCGGCACCCTCGGCGACGGCTGGCGGGAACGTTACGGCATCGACGCGCTCGTGCACGAGTTCAACGCCAACTGGATTGCGGGCCTGAATGCCTACCCCTCGGGGACCCACTGGCGCGCGTATGGCGCGGCGCTGCCGGAAGTCTTCGACGCGTACGCGCGCGAGACGGGACGCTGAGGCGTCCGCTCGCGGCTCCGCGTCAGGTCACGCCTGTGCGCTGACGAGCTCGGTGGCCTTGTCCACCGGATGGTGTACATCCCACCAGGCGCGTGCCTCGGCGGCCGTCCAGCGTCGCACGCCAGGCAGCTGTTCGAGCCTGCATGCCAGCTCCTCCGCCGTCGACGGACGGTCGTCGGGGTTCTTCGCCAGGCAGGCGAGCACCAGCGCGTCGAACTCCGGCGTGAGCGGGATCTCGGTGCGCGTCGAGGGCGGCACCGGCTCCGCCTGCGTATGGGCGACGAGCGTCGCCATCGGCGTCGTCCTGGCGAACACCAGCTCGCCTGTGACGAGCCAGTACGCGAGGCATCCGACAGCATAGATGTCGGACCGTCCGTCCAGCGGCCGATCGGCAAGCGCCTGCTCCGGTGACATGAACGCCGGCGTGCCGCCCGCGGCGTCGGCACGTGTCACCGTCACGTCGTCGGACGCGGCCGCCCAGGCCTGCGGCTTGACCAGGCCGAAGTCGAGCACCTTCACGAAGTCGACATCGAGGCCGTAACGGCAGACGAATACATTGGCCGGCGTCACGTCGCGGTGCACGAGGCCGACGGCGTGCGCCTCGGCCAGCGAGTGACACACCTGTCGCAGGAGGTGTACCGCGCGCTCCAGGGGCACCGGCCCGAACCGCTCGACCAGCGTCTTCAGGTCGAACCCGTTCAGCAGCTCCATCACGTAGTAGAACGAGCCGTCCTCGGCGACGCCGTAGTCGAAGAGGTGCACCGTGTGCGGCGACTGGAGGCAGGCGGTAGCCTGGGCTTCGCGCTCGAACCGTGCGAGCAGCTCCGACTGACGCTCCTGGCTCGCGGCACCGAGCACCTCGGGGCGGATCACCTTGACGGCCGCGGGCCGCGCGAGCAGCCGATGCTGTGCGCGCCACACCTCGCCCATGCCACCCTGTGCCATCGGCTCGATCAGGCGGTAGCTGCCGAGCTCACGCGCGCGTTCGAGATCGACGCCGAGGCGGTAGACGAGCCGCGCGCCGACGTAGGCGATGAGCACCACCAGCAGGTACGGCACGGCGACGTAGGCCACAAACCGCGTGGGCGCGATCGTGACCTCCGGGTGGGTGGACAGGGTCAGGCCGCTGATCACGGGCACGGCGCTGGCCGACGCGAGCGCGGCCACCAGCGCCCAGCGGGGCGGGCTCGGGACGATGACGGTGAAGCTGAGCATCCACACGGCAACCCAGGACAACCCCGCGTCAGGCGCCATGTACGCGTACTGCCGCGGGTCGAGGTACTGGGCCATCGCGATGCCGTAGCTGCCGACGACCTGGAACGCGAGCCCCAGCCACACGACCGACTCGGACCGGAGGCGCGGATGCCGCGTGAGGGCGCCCACGAGCAGCGCGACAGCAATCGAGACCATCGACGGCAGCCACCGCCAGGGGCTCGCCAGGAAGGCGGGGCGCTCACTCGCCAGCAGCAGTGACGGCAGCGGGCCGGCCGCGAGGAACACGAACGCGTACAGCCACGCGACCACACGCAGACGCCGGCCCGACTGGGCCATCAGGTCCGCCGGCAGCACGGTCGCGTGCGTGCGGCTTCCAGCGTCATGGCGCGCGAGACGTCGTATCTGCATCGCTCTGAAGTATGGTCGCTCCGCGAGGCGCCCGATCGACAGGGCGATTCCGCCCATCGTCGCATCGCCGGCCTCGACGCACCAGCCCGGCACCGGCTTGCCCACAGGGCTCAACGGCCGAGCTTGCGTCGCCTGCCCGGCTCTTGCCACGCTGCGTCGTGCGATTCCTGTCGACGACATGGCTGGCCCTGTCAGCCGCCTCGCTCAGCCTGACCCTGCACATCTCCGACGGCTTCTACCACGTGGGTGCGCTGACCGCGCTCGGTGTGACGCTCGTTCTCGCGGCGCTCGGCGTCTCAGGCGTGCCGTGGCCATGGACCGCCCGGCGACGGTCCACCGATGCGGAGGCGCAGGAGCGCGCGGTACTCGCGAGCCTGCTCGGCCTGGCCGTGCTGGCCAGCGCGCTGGCGCTCGTCACACGCCCGCTCGCACGCTACATGACCGACCCGCGCCCGTGGGCGCACCCCACCTTCCTCGTCGTCGTCGCCGTCATGGCGGCAGCCACGATCGTGGGCAGCGTGCGTCCCCGCGGGTGGCGAGGCGCGGTCGCGGCCGGCGTCCTGCTGGCCGGGGGACTCTGGATCGGTGCCTGGACGATCACGCAATCGCCCAATCCCCACATCGACGTCATCCCTGTGCACGTCGAGGCCTTCGACGCCCTCGCGCGCGGCGCGAGCCCCTATGCCGTGACCTTCGCCGACATGTACGGCCCCGACGAGGCCTTCTACCAACCAGAGATGCGCCGGGACGGACGCGTCCTCTTCGGGTTTCCCTATCCGCCTCTGAGCCTGCTGCTCGCGTGGCCCGGACACGCGCTCGTCGGCGACCTTCGCTACAGCGAGGTGTTCGCGCTCAGCCTCGCGGCCGGCCTGCTCGTGGCGCTGCGCCGTGACGGCATCGGGCTGCTGTGTGCCGCCGCGCTGCTGCTCGCGCCGCGCCTGCCGTTCCACGTCGAGCAGGGCTGGACCGAGCCCTTCCCCATCGTCCTCATCGCGGCGACGGTCGCGACCGCGCGCTGGCGCCCCAGGCTGGCGTGGCTGCCGCTGGGGCTGCTGGTGGCGTCCAAGCAGCACATGGTGCTCGCCCTGCCCTTCGCCCCGTGGCTGCTCGTCGCGCCGACATGGCGTGACGTGGCGAAGCTGTACGCCGGCGCGGCCCTCACCGGCCTGGTCGTGACGCTGCCCTTCGCGCTGATGGACGTCGAGGCGTTCTACCGGTCGGCCGTGGTGCTCCAGCTGCGCGAGCCGTTCCGCCTCGACTCGCTCAGCTTCGCCCGCCTGTTCGTGGCGCTCGGCTGGCCCCTTGACCGGCACGGCGCTGTGTACGTCTCGCTCGGCGCCGGCCTCGTCGCGGCGTGCCTCGCCTGGTGGCGGGCGCCACGGTCGCCCGCCGGCTTTGCCGCCGCGCTCGCGGTCACGTGCCTGTTTGTGACCGCGTTCGGCAAGAAGGCCTTCCTCAACTACTACATGCTCGTCGTCGCCGCGCTGCTCACGGCCGTGGCGGCGCACACCGCGCCGGACGCCGCGAGGTTGCGCCAGCCCGGCCCTGTCGGCCACGATGCGGTATGACGTCGCGAGTGATGGGCGCCGCCTCCGTCGCCGCCGCGGCGAGCCTCGTCGTCGTCGCCCTGCCGGCAGCCGGCCAGCAGGCCGGCTTGTCACGACGGGCGGCGGACCGCTGCGTGGCCGGTGACCTGGCCCTGCCGGCCGATGGCGTCTGGAGCAGGCCGGAGGATGGCACCTGGACGGTGCAGCCTGCCGGGACGCTGCCGCCCGGCCAGACAGGCTGCGTCGCCACGCGCACGACGGTAGACGATGTCGTCTCGGGCGTCATCACCTTCGTCGCCATCCCGAGGACGACTCCCGACGGAGATCGCCAGGCGCAGGTCGCTGCGGTCGCGAGCGCGCTCGCGAGGCTCACGTCGATGAACGTCGCCGTGGCAAAGCCGAAGTGGCGCAACGCCAACGTGCCCATCAGCGGCCTCGACGGCTTCGGCCACGCCACGATGTTCGGCTTCGACGGCCGCGCGATCACCGGCGAGGGACGGTCGGACGTCATCGTCCTCGTCTTCGAAGGTCCTGCGCATCTGTACGCGGTCTCCCTGGCCGGAGCCGCCGAGGCCGACGACCGGGCCGCGTGGCGGGGCGCGGTGGACGGCTTTCGCGCGATGCTGACGGGCCTGCGCAAGGTCGGGCGCAAGCCCTCCGCGTGACGCGCGTCATTCGGGCCTATGATGGACGCCGAGGTCCGTGCCGCGGACCATGATCAGCCGACCATGCACCCGCCTTCCGAACCCGTCGCGGCCGAGGCCATGGGCGCCGAGCCGTTGTCTCCGGACGCTGTCGCCGAGGTCGTCGCGACGAGCTGCTCCGACGACCGCTACCGCGGACGCCGTGTCCTTGTCATCGTGCCGGACGGCACGCGCACCGCGCCGGTGGGCCTGGTTTTCAGGCAGCTCTTCGACCACATCGGCGGCGCCGCGGCGCAGCTCGACGTGATGGTCGCGCTCGGCACGCATCAACCGATGGACGAAGCGGCGATCTGCCGGCGCCTCGAGATGACGCCCGAGGAGCGGCGCGGCCGGTACCGCCACGTCGCGTTCATCAACCACGAGTGGAACAACCCGGCCGCCCTCCAGCAGATCGGCGTCATCGACGAGGCACGCGTCCATGCCCTCACGGGCGGCCTCTTCGCGATGGACGTTCCCGTCGAGGTGAACCGGCGCGTCTTCGACTACGACGAGCTGATCATCATCGGGCCGGTCTTCCCGCACGAGGTCGTCGGCTTCTCGGGCGGCAACAAGTACCTGTTCCCCGGCATCAGCGGCCCCGGCATCCTGAACTTCTTCCATTGGCTCGGCGCCGTCGTCACCAACCCGATGATCATCGGGAGCAAGTGGACGCCGGTGCGGAAGATCGTCGACGCGGCGGGCGCGATGGTGACGGTTCCCAAGGCATGCCTCTGCCTCGTCGTACGCCCCGACGGATCGCTGGCAGGCATCTTCGGCGGCACGCCCGAAGCGGCGTGGGACCGCGCGAGCGAGCTCTCGCGCCGCACGCACATCATCACCAAGCCGCGCCCGTTCCACACGGTGCTCTCGTGCCTGCCGGCGATGTATGCCGACCTCTGGACCGGAGGCAAGGGGATGTACAAGCTCGAGCCGGTCGTGGCCGACGGGGGCGAGCTGATTCTCTATGCGCCGCACATCACCGAGGTCTCGGTGACGCACGGCCGGACCCTGCTGGAGGTCGGCTACCACTGCCGCGACTACTTCCGCGCGCAGTGGGATCGTTTCAGCCACTACCCGTGGGGAGTGCTCGCCCACTCCACTCACGTCCGCGGCATCGGCACCTACGAGGACGGCGTCGAACGATGCCGCATCCAGGTGACGGTGGCCAGCGGCATCCCCGAGGAGGTGTGCCGCCGCATCAACCTCGGGTATCGCGACCCCGCGTCGATCGACGTCGAGTCGTACGCCAACCGCGAGGACGAGGGTGTCCTGCTCGTGCGGAAGGCGGGCGAGATGCTCTACCGGCTCGAGTCGCCTCCTGCCTGGGCGGCTGCGGAGTGACGACGCGGGACGGCCCTGGCCGGGCCGTCCCGTTTCCCCTCAGAACGCGAAGCGTACGCCGAGCTGTACCTGCCGCGGCGTCGTCGCCAGCGACCGGATCGTGCCGAAGTTGGTCGAGCTGCGGTTGCCGCTCGGCGCGCCGAAGTTCGTGGTGTTGAACACGTTGAACGCCTCGACGCGGAACTCGAGCCGGCGGACGTCCCCGAGCGCGAACTGCTTGTGCAGCCCGAGGTCCAGCGTGTAGCTCGCCGGCCCGCGGGCCGCGTTGCGCGGGGCGTTGCCGAACGGCCGCGAGCGGTCGGTGGGGATGGTGATGTTGTCGGCGTTGAACCAGTTGTCGATGGTCTGCTGGCCCTCTGGCGCGTAGATTTCGCCGCTCACGTTCGGCCGGTACGTCGGCGCGCTGCTCACCGAGAACACCGCCGTCGGGCTGTAGGTCAGGTTTACCGGCAGGCCGCTCGTCATCATGTTGATCGCGGTCACCCTCCAGCCGCCCGCGAGCGCCTCGACGACCGGATGCAGCGCCTGCCCCCAGCGGCGGCCCTGCCCGAACGGCACCTCCCAGACGATCGACGTGGTGTTGTTGAGGGGCTGGTTGTAGCCGGAGATGCCGAACTCGCTCTCGATGTCGGCGTAGTTGACGCGGCTGTTGTCGCCGTTGGCCGTCTCGAGGTGCCCCGACGCGTTGTCACGCGCGCGCGACCACGTGAAGCTGTTGAGCAGGTACAGCGATCCCGACCAGCGCCGCTCGACCTTCACCTGCAGCGCGCGGTAGTCGGCGCGGCCTCCGTCGAAGGCCGTCTGGATGAACTGGTACCCCTGGATCGGCCGCCGGAGCTGGAGCAGCGTGTTCTCGTCGGGGCCGTTCGGGCGGGCCTGGTTGAGGTCGGCAAGGATCATCAGCTTGTCGCTCTTGTTGCCGATGTAGGCCACGTCCACCATCAGGTTCGGCAGCAGCTCGCGCTGCACCGTGACGTGCCAGCTCTGGACGTAACCTGTCCGCAGGTCGCTCGGGATGTGGTTGACGCGCCCGTTCAGCGGGTCGTAGTTCTCCGGGACGTTCAGGCCTTCGGGATACCCCTCCTGCGTCGTGCGGAAGCAGGTCGTCGGCGCCTGCCCCGGCGCGCACGGCCCCTGCGAGGGCTGCTGCGCGATGGCGATGGGCACGACGTGCGGCCCGTTGAACGAGAGCAGGTTTTCGCCGCCCAGCCTGTTGAAGTGGATGTAGCTCATGCCGTAGGCCGACCGCAGGACGGTCTTCGGCGTGACGGTGTAGGCCACGCCGACACGCGGCGCGAAGTTGTTGCGATCGGGGTGCACGAGCGCCCTGTCGTAGATCGAGCCGTCGCGGGCCTGGATGAGGGTCTGCGTCTCGGGGTCGAAGTTGGTCAGGTTGTTGCCCGCCTCCCACTGCGGCGTGGCGAACTCGTAGCGGAGGCCGAGGTTCAGCGTCAGGTTGGGCGCAACCTTCCAGTCGTCCTGGAGGTAGCCGAAGTGCATCCGCTGCCGCAGTTGGAAGACGAACGGGTTGACGAGCTCGTAGCTGCTGCGCGCGCCGAACATGAAGTCGGCGAGGTTGTAGAGCGCGGGGTTCGCCGGCGCGTTCGCCGGCCGGCTGAACTGGCCCGAGTAGCTGTCGTGGCCGTACTTCGGGTGCACGTCGTCCACCTCGGTGTTGATGGCCTGGTACTCGTAGCCGGCCTTGAGCGTGTGCTGGCCGGCAATCCAGGAGTAGTTGACGCGCGCGTCGACGACGAACGGGTCCTGGTACTGGGGGTTGCTGTTCTGGCGGCCCCAGGCCGTCCACCCGCTCACCGACTGCTGCGTGAGTCCGCCGGCAAACACCGTGTCGGTGGGCAGCCCGGTGATGCCGAAGCGATCGAGCATGGTCGGCGTGCCGGTGCCGAACGCCGTCTTGCCGGCCTTCGTGCGATTGATGCCGATGCGCACCTCGAGCAGCGAGTTCGACGAGATCGTCTGCGTGAATCCGCCGGCGAGCTGCTGGTTCAGCACGTCGACGTAGGCGTTTGACGGCGAGCTGGTCTCGCCAGGGATGGGCGGGGGCTCGAAGTTGTCGACGTCCCGGTGGCTGAAGCGCACAAACGCCGTCGTGCCGGGCCGCAGGCGCTGGTCGACCTTGATGTCGAACTTGTCGTTGTAGTCCTGGCGCCGCGGCAGCGAGTCGAAGTTGTTGGAGATGCCGTCACGCGTCGGCGCCGGGAGCCCGTCGAGCACGGCGCGGGCAAACGGCGTGATGGCCGAGGCGGGGATCACCCCGTCGGCGTAGAGCTCGCCCGTGATCGGATGACGCACGGGGACACCGAGATTGCCCTGGCGCTGCTCGAGCGTCGGGATGCTCGCAAACGTCAGGTCGCGCGACACCTGCCGGAACCCCTCGTAGTTGGCGAAGAAGAACGCGCGGTCGCGGACGATCGGGCCGCCGAACACCCCGCCGAACTGGTTGCGGTTCATCTGGGGCTTCACGCCCGACGTCGGCTTGAAGAACCCCGTCGCGTTGAGCGACGTGTTGCGGTTGAACTCCCAGACGGCGCCACGGAACTGGTTGGTGCCGCTCCGGAACGTCGCGTTGATCACCGCGCCGCCGGCGCGCCCGTACTCGGCGCTGAAGTTGTTGGTCTGGACCTTGAACTCCTCCACGGCATCGGGCGTGACCTGGACGACCTGGTTCGAAAACCCCTGGTTGCTCGTGCCGTAGGAGTTGTTGTCGACGCCGTCGAGGATGAAGTTGTTGAGCGCGCTGCGCAATCCGTTGACGTTGAACGACGCGTCGCGCGAGTTGGCAATCGACGAGCGGCGCACGCCCGGGCTCAGCAGCGCGAGGTCGGCGTAGGCCCGCCCGTTCAGCGGCAGGTTGACGATCTGCTCGCGGCTGATGATCGTGCCGCGGTCGCTCGACTCGCTCTCGAGCAGTCGCGCGGCGCCGGTCACCTGGACGGTCTCGCCGATGCCGCCCACGGCCAGCGACAGGTCGACACGCTGCCTGGCGCCGACGGTGACCGCGAACTCGTCGGCGACGGCCGTCGAGAACCCTTCGAGCTCCGCGCGCAGCGTGTAGGTGCCGATGCGCACGTTCAGGAACTGGTACTGCCCGCGTTCGTCGGTGACCGTCGTCGCCGTGAAGCCGGTCGCGGGGCTGGTGAGCGTCACCGTCACGCCCGGGATGGCAGCACCGGACTGGTCGGTGATGATCCCCAGCACGCTGGCGGCGTCAAACTGCGCGCGCGCCGGCACAGCCATGCCGACAACGCACCATATGAGGCACAGGCACACGAGTCGTTGGGCCATGGAGTCCTCCCTCCGTTGGAGGACAGCAGCTTGCAGCAGGACGAGCCGCAAGGAAAGCGAAAACACGCGGGGGCGTCAGTAGTAGAAGAAGTAGAGCAGGTCGATGCCGTTGCGCTCGATGCGCTGGCCCGGCGACCTGTTGGTGCGCCCGCCCTGCGCGACCGACGTCTGGAGCCGGAGGTTGCGCAGCAGTTCGTACTCGAGCAGCAGCTGGCTCACGTCCTGCGCGCCGAGCTGCTGGCGGATGCGCACGTAGATGCGCTCGCCGAGCCTGTTGCCCAGCGTCACGTTGGGCCCCGCCGACGAGAACGCGTCGACCTCGAACTGGTCCACGCCGATCGCATCGCGCAGGCTCGTCGACAGGCCGCCGGTCAGCCGTCCGCCCACCAGCTCGCCTGCCCGCTGCGCGAGCGACACCTGCTCGCCGCTGCCGAGGTCGTCGAGCGGCCTGTTGAACACGATGAGCGCGAGGATGTCGGCCTCGTCCAGGCTGGGCGTGCTCGAGAGCTCGAGTCGGGGCTGCTGTGCCGTGCCGAGGACGGCGATGCGCGCCTCGACGCCCGAGATGTCACGCGTCGCGGCGATGTCGAGGGACGGATCGGTGATGTCGGGCCCGTCGAAGCGGACGGTGCCGTCGCGCACGACGGTGAAGCGGCGTCCCTGGAAGTCGTAGTAGCCGCGGACGGTCGTGATGGCGCCCGCCAGGACGAGGGGCGAGCCGGGCTCCGACGTGGCCGTCAGGTCGGCACCCACGGTGATGTTCAGGTCGCCCAGGGACGGCCCGTCGGCCACCCGCACGTCGTCGCCGCGGATGACGAGGTCGTCCGGCACGACGAGGCGTACGTCGAGCGTGGCCGCCTCGAGCAGGCCCGGCTGCGCGGGGGCGGCGCCGTCGCCGGCCGGGACGGCGACGGGATCGTCGGCGGGAGGGTCCTGCGGCTCGTCCGCCACGTCCGTCCTGTCCGCCTGATCGACCTCGTCGGTGTCGATCACCGGCGGCGGCTCCACGGTCGCGTCGACGGCACGCGGCACCTCATAGGCAGGGGTGTACACGTAGTCTTCGTCATTGCGTGGAAGGTCGGCGTCTTCCTCCGCAAGCGCCACCAGCAGCCTGTCGATGTCCACGCGCGACGACGGCAGCTCGATCGCGCCGCGGACGACGGGCGCATCCATGGTGCCCGAGACGGCCAGGTCGGCCGTCAGCCGCACGTCGCCCAGCTCGTTGTCGAGCACGCGGAACTCGGACGCCTTGGCCAGCAGTTGCACGTCGTCGACAGTGGTGCCCGAGAGCGCGAGTGTCCCCGACACCCTCAGGGCGTTGCCCCGCGCGTCGTGCAGCGCGAGCCGCTCGACACGCACGGCGTCCGGCGAGACGTGAACCTCCGCCTGGACATCGCCGTAGGCGGCGTTGACGCGCGGGACGTGGAACGCGCCATCGCGGATGCCGATCATGCCGTCGACGACCGGCTGCTCGAGCGTGCCGCCGACGTGTGCGTTCACGATCAGCCGGCCGCGCACGTCGTCCACCTGGCTGGTGACACCTTCCACGACCGCCAGGTCGATACCGGGCCCGCCGATCGTCAGGTCGATCGGTGCCGGCTGCGGCGACGACACCGGCACGGACGTGCTGCCACCCCGCGTCGTCGGAAGGCGACCCTTCAGCGTCAGTCCCGAGCCGGGAGCCTGCTGGAGCGTGGCGTCAATCGTCGCCGTGCCCTCGGCTATCGCGGCATCGGCGGCCAGCTCGTCGAACGCGAAACCGCGCACGGAGCCGGCCCGCACGGTGACGTGCCCGTTTCCGGCGCCCGCGTCCAGCGTGCCCGCGAGCTCCACATCGAGGTCGAGCCGGCCGGCAAGCTGCTGCTCGGGGGCAAAGCGCTCGCCGAGCGGGGCGATGTCCACGGCCGTGGCGCGGACGCGGAGGCCGTCGGCAGTGAACGCCACGTCCTCGGATGGCAGCTGCATCGCCCCGTCGATCTCGAGCGCCTGCTGGCCGTCGGCGAGCCGAAGGCCCTCCAGGTCGACGCGGCCCGCCTCGTGCCTGACGCGTGCGACGGCGTCGGGCGCGAGTGCCCACGCCATGCGCGGGGCGCGCGCCTCGAGACGGCTCAGGGTGACGACCTGCGCCGAGTCGAGCAGCTCGGCGCGGCCTGACGCGCCGGCCTGGAGGTCGTCCTGGGCGAGATTGACGTCGAACGAGGCCACCTTCCCGGCGTACGCCCCTTCAACGCTGACCGTATCGAGGCGCGTCCCGCTGACCTCGACGCGCTCGGCGTCGATGTCCACCTTCGCGGCCAGCCGCGCGACGTCCTGTTCGGGCAGCGTGACCTGGTAGCCACCCGAGACGCGCTCTACGCCGCCGGTGTCCGCGTACACGAGGTCGTCGGCCGACAGCCTGCCTTCCGCCACGAGCAGCGAGGGCGGTCCGTGCATCACCCCACGCACGTGCGCACGACCGGCCATGCCTTGGACGCCCGCGAGGTCGGCCAGGGCCCCGACGTCCTTCACCGTCACCTCGTAGGTCAGGCGCGACGCGTCCTGCCCGGCGATCACGACGGGCCCGCTCGCGTCGAGTTCGACGACCGGCGACACGACGCGCAGGGCGCGGATCTCGCCGACGCCGCTCTCGAGCGTGGCCGACAGTTGTGCTTCATCGATGGCGACACCGCCGACGTCCGACGGATCGAGTGTGACCTCGACACGTGCGTCGACGGACCGCAGATCGACGTCCGCCGCCACGTCAGGCACCGACGCGCTGACGTCGAACTGCCCCGATACGCGTCCCGCGACGTCATCGCGGCCCGCGTAGAGTTCCGGGCGCACGTCCGCGACCTGCCCGACGGCGTGCGCGGCCAGGGCACCGCGCGACAGCGCCGCCGTCGCCCGAAGGTCGGGGATTCGCGCGCCACCGATCGCCGACTCCGCGACGTGGAGCTCGGCCCGTGCGTCGGCGGTGGCAAGGGTGATGCCCTGCCCTGCCACGGCCACGCGTCCATCGATGTCACTGGCATAGGCAGGGGCGTCGATGGCGGCAACGTCGAGCACCTGGCCGAGGCGCTGCACGTCGAGGCCGCTCACGTCAGCCCTGACGTCGTACCCGATGACCTCGCCGCGCACCTGGACCGAGGCCGTCGAGCCGCCCGCGATCGTCATCGTGTCAATCGTCGAGGGCTTGAACGTCACCGACGCGTCGAGCCGCGACGGCGTGCCGCTGACGCGGTAGCCGAGCGACACGTTCGTCGCAAGCGGCGGGGCGCCGAGCTGTCGTGGCAGGCGGCTGACGTCGACGCCGCGCAACGTGCCCGCGAGGCTGACGTCCACGTCCGCCTCGGCGGATGCCGGAAGCCGTACCGTGCCGGCCGAGGTCAGCGCCGCGCCATACGCGTGCGCATCAGCGGCGATATCGGCAACGCCGTCGGCGATCACGGCCCGCGCATCGAGGCGTTCGACAGCGTATCCCTGCGCCTCGAGACCAGTGGCCTTCACCGTGACGGTCCCGGTCAGCGACGCCACGTCGCGGCCCGTCACGTCGAGCGAGGCCGTCGCCGTCAGCCGCGTCCGCTGGGCCGGGTCGCCGAGCCACGGCGCGAGGTCGAGCTCACGCACCGATGCCGTGCCCTCCGCGCCGTAGGTGGGCGTCGTGGCATCCACGACCAGGGCGGCCTGTACGCCCCCGGCGTCACTGGTGGTGTCGAGCTGCACTCGCAGGGCGTCCAGTGGGCCGCGAGCGGAAAGCCGGATCGACGGCGACAGCCCGGAGGCGGCGACCTGGGGCACAAACCGCGCCACCTCCGCCATCGCGAGCGGGAGCGCGGCAACGGACGCGTCGATGACGGGAGCCGACGCGTAATCACGCACCGACGCGTGCCCTTCCAGTGCGCTGGCCACGGTCCTGACCTCGATACCCGTCACGTCGAGGTCGTCGTCGGTCATGCGGAGCGCCGCCGCCAGGCGCCGCACGGCCAGAACGGGCTCGGACGTCTGAAACGACGCGTCGTCGACCCACGTCTCGAGGGCCTCCGGCGACGAGGCGAGACGACCCTCGAGCCGCAGCGCCTCGACCCGCGCCGGGAGGCAGCCGGGCGTCGGCGGCGGGCACGCCGGATCGTCGACGGTCACCACGCCATCGCGGAGGCGGATGGCGTCCACGCGGAACGTCGTCCCAGGCGCGTCGGGGTCGGACGGCGGCTGCGGCACGAGCAGCGTCGAGACATTCCAGACGTCGCCCTCGCGCCGCAGGTGCACGACCGGCGCCACCAGCTCGACGCGCCGAATCGCGATGCCGTCGCGGATGAAGTCGACGATGCTGTACTCGAGCTCGAGCACGTCGAGGCCGACGACCGTCTCGCCGTCGCGGGCGACGCGGACGTCGTGCAGCTGCACGCCGCCCCAGAGGCCGCCCTCGACGCGGCCGATGAGGAGCTGTCCGTTGACGAACTGGGCCGCCTCGCGCATCGCGTACCGGCGGAGCCAGTCGCGGAACCACGAGGTCTGTGACACGAGGATCGCCAGCACCAGCAGGCACACGAGGATCGCCGTGAGGATCCCGAGGGCCCGAAGTGTCGTCCGGATGGCACGCATGTCAGAACGCCTGCCCTATCGAGAGGTGGATGCGCCAGTGCCGCGCCTCGGGCTTGCCACGCACGACGAGGCCGTCGATGGGCGTCAGCTGGTACCCGAAGTCGAGACGCACGGGCCCGATCGGCGTGGCATAGCGGATCCCCGGGCCCGCGTTCACGCGCAGCGTGCCGAAGTCGACGTCGCTGCGAGTCCGCCACACGTCGCCGGCGTCAACGAAGCCGACGAGCCACAGGCTCTCGGTCACGGGAACGCGCGCCTCGACCGACGACTCGAACAGCGCGAGGCCACCGACAGGCAGGCCGGAGTCGGTGAGCGGGCCGACGTCGTAGCGGCCCCAGCCACGGAGGCTCGTCGAGCCGCCCAGGAAGTACCGCTTGAAGAATGGCACGTTGCCGTTCCCCCCGGGATCAATCACGGCGCCGCGTGCACGCGCCGCCAGCACGACCCCGCGGGAGATGGTGCGGTACGCGCGCACGTCGCCGGCAAACTCCGTGTAGGTGAAGTCGCCTGGCAGCCCGCCGCCGGCGCGCTCGACGGCAAAGGTGAACGCCTGCCCCTGCCTGGCGTCGAGCGGGTTGAGCACGGAGCTGCGCTGCAGCTGGAGCCGCAGGCCGACGAGCGTCCCCTCGCCTTCGCCGGTCTCCGGGTCGAGGCCCAGCGTGATGAGCTGCGCGCGGTATGACGGGTCCTCCAGGGCGAAGTCCGACACCGAGTACCGCGTGAAGTCGTTCAGGAACGTCAGCGCGACCGACGACAGCGCTCCGCGGCCACGACTGGCGTCGCGCGTGTCGTCCTGCCACGTCAGCGTGGCGTTGCCGCCGTAGGTCCGCATCTGGTAGATGGGCTCGTTCTCGTACCACCAGTGCCCCGTGACGCCGAGCGAGAGGTGCCTCGAGAAGACGTACGGCTCGAGGGCGCTTACACGCGTGCCCCACTCGAGCGACGACGCCCTTCCTTCGATACCGAGCGTGCGCCCGCCGCCGCCGAGGTTGACGTTGCGCCACGAGGCCTGCGCCCGCGCCTGCTCCTCGGTGCCATACCCGACGCTCATGTCGACGCGCCGATGCCGTGCCTCCGCAACGGTCACGCGAACCGGCACGGTGTCGTCCACGATCTCGTCCCGGCGCGGCTCGACGTACACGAAGTCGAACAGATCGAGCGCGCGCAGCGCACGTTCGCTGTCGTCGATGAGGGATTGCCTGTAGATGTCGCCGGCAGCAAACGCCAGCTGCCGGCGGACCACTGCCTCGTCGACCGCCGCGAGGCCGGCCACCTCGATCTCGCCAATGCGCAGCACGGGGCCGGGCACGGCCGTGAACGTCAGGTCGACCACGCGATCACCGGCGTCGTGCTCGGTGATCTCGACGGTGGCGCGCGCGTGCCCGAGGTTGCGCAGGAGGTAGCGGCTGTCGTCGCGGATGCGCTCGGCCCAGGCCACCTGCAAGGGGGCCCCAGGCGTGTAGCCGACGTTGCGCACGACGTGGTCCAGGTCGTCGGGCGGGACGTCGCCGAAGCCGGCAAACGACACCTGGCCGGCGCGTTGCGGCTCGCCTTCGTCGATGGTGATGACGATGGCGGCCTTTCGCGCATCCTGATCGACCTCGGCGGACGCGCGCGTCACCCTGGCGTCCGGGTACCCGCGACTCGAGTAGAGGGCCTCGATGCGCGCGATGTCCTCGCGAAGCGTCGTGACGTCGTAGACCGGGTCGGCCGTGAACGGGATGATGGACGGCCGTTTCGTCTCCATCACGCCGAACACGTCGGACGGGTCCAGGGCCGACACGCCACGAAGCTCCACGGAGCCGACCGTCACGGGCCTGGTCTTTTCCTCCGGCGACTGCGCTTCGACGCGTGCATCCACGATGCCGGCCGCCACCACGACCATCAGGGCGCGCGTGCACGTCGCGACGACAGTGGCCCACCGCGCACGCGGCGCATTGACGACAGAACGGTTCTGACTCACCTGGCCGGACTGAAGCAACAATCAGGCCCCGGCCAGCGGCGCGGATCCTGCCCGCTGTCGACCGCGCGTAGTTGGCCGTAATTTGTTGAACCGTCTCTAGTTGACTGGTGACAGTGGCGACAGGCCGCCTGAGGACGGGGAGCCGTCGAGGTTGAAGGCCCATGCCCCACCTGTACGCGCCGACGGCATACATCGGGTGGCGGCGTGCGCAGCCGAAACCGTAAGACGAACGACAAAAACGTAATCGCCACGTTCATGCCCCGGGGAACCGCGTCGGCGACAGTCGAGCTGGCATCGGCTGCGGAGGGACGTGCGAAGGGAGCGGGCCGTCGCGCCGTTTGCACCGGGTTTTCCTCTGGATCCTGCAGGTTCATGAGGCGGCACGGCGACCCGACGTCCCGCTCGGTGTCCTCTCCGGCGCCCCGAGCCGTGCGCGGTCGGGGCGCACGCCGACCTGGCACATGCGTCGCAACCGTCCGGGCGGACCCATGTCGCGCTCACCGTCCCTGCCATCGCGCCTCCGCCGCCTGCTTGGCGCCTTCCTCATGGGGACGCTCACCGCCACCCCGGTGCTGGCGCAGCCGGCACCCGAGCCGCTGTTTGGCGCCGAGGTCGCGGCGGGCGCACGCGCGGCGGGGGGCCGCATGGCCGGCGGTGCCGCCGCCGGCGCCGATCTGCCGCAGGACGTCCCGCCCCGCCGCGCCCACGCCGTCCCGGGCCGGGAACGGCGCGGCCGGCTCAACCCGTCGGCCTTCCGGGCCGAGCGGCTCAGCGTGACGCTGCCCGACGGCCGCGTGCTCGTGGCCGAGCGCCAGCAGGACACGCGGGGACGCCGCGACGAGCAGACCTGGACGGGCACGTTCGAGGGCGCGCCGGAGAGCCTTCTCGTGCTGACCCGCCATCGCGGCGCGGTAACGGGGTTCTTCCACCACGGCGCCGAGACCTACGAGGTGGAAGGCTTCGAGAACGGCAGCCTCGTGCTGTTCCAGGTGGACGAGGACGCGCTGCCACAGGAGGGAGAGCCACTGCCGGCCGGCGACACGCTGCCTGATCAGCGTGACGGCGCCGAGCCCGACGCCGGGGGCGTCGGTGACGTCCTTGCGCATGAGGCCGCGATGGCCGGCGACCCCTTCCAGCACGACCTGCTCGTCGTCTACACGCAGCGATCGGTGAACCAGGCGGGCGGCGTGGCGACGCTCGAAGCGAAGATCGTCAACGCGGTCGCCGCCGCAAACGCCGCCTACGCCAACTCGGGCATCAACATCAGGCTGAACCTCGTCGGCATGAGCCTCGTCGACTACACGGAGACGGGCGACATGGGCACCACGCTGCAGCGGCTTCGGCTGTACGGCGACGGCTACATGGACTCGGTGCACGCGCTCCGCAACCAGCTCGGCGCCGACCTGGTGTCGCTCGTCAGCGACGAGTCGAACTACTGCGGCCTCGCGTACGTGATGACCACCGTCAGCACGTCGTTCGCGTCGTCGGCCTTCAGCGTCGTGACGCAGTCGTGCTTCTCGCAGCAGACCCTCGCCCACGAGATCGGGCACAACCAGGGCAATGCGCACGACCGTCCGAACGGCAGCCAGAGCGCCTATCCGTACAGCTACGGCTACCGCACCTGCGACAACATCGCGCCGACCAACGGCCAGAAGTTCCGGACCGTGATGGGCTATCCGTGCTCGAACGTGCCGCGGGTCAACTACTTCTCGAACCCGAACGTGTTCTACAACGGCGCGCCGATGGGTGTCGCCTACGAGTCGAACCCGTCGGTCGCGGCCGACAACGCCCGATCGATGAACAACACGGCGGCCGTGGTGTCCGCCTTCCGTACGCCCCCAGCCTCGCCGCCGGCAGCGCCGACCGAGCTGACCGCCACCGCCGTCACCCAATAGCGCGAGAGCGGGTGGCCCGGCGGTACGATGAGCGCCATGGCCGACGTCAACCTCTGGCGCGACGACGCTCATGCGCGCGCCTACCTCGCGCGCGCCGACGGTCTTCCCCGACGTGACGAAGGGGAACGCGCGCTGCTCGAGTGCCTGCCCGAAGGCCTCGGGCGCGTCCTCGACCTGGGCAGCGGTGACGGACGGCTGCTGGCCCGCGTGCTCGACGCGGCACCTCATGCCGAGGGCGTCGCCGTCGACTTCTCGCCCGAGATGCTCGGGCGCCTCCGCCAGCGCTTCGCCGGCACATCGGTCAGCGTCCTCGAACACGACCTGGCGCAACCGCTGCCGTCCATCGGCCGTTTCGATGCGGTCGTCTCGAGCTTCGCGATCCACCACCTGGCCGACGCGCGCAAGGAGGCGCTCTACGGCGAGGTGTTCGACGTGCTCTCGCCCGGCGGCGTCTTCTGCAACCTGGAGCACGTGGCATCGGCCACCGCCGCGCTGCACCGCGAGTTCCTGGCGATGATCGGCGTCGCGCCTGACGAGGACGATCCTTCCAACAAGCTGTGCGCGGTAGAGCCGCAGCTCGCGTGGCTCCGCCAGGCGGGCTCGGTGGACGTGGACTGCCACTGGAAGTGGCGCGAGCTCGCGCTGCTTGCCGGCCGTCGGCCGGCGTGACGTCCGGCCGACGCTGACGCGTGCCAGCCCGCTGGCGCGCGACGAAAGGGCCGTGGCAGGATGAGGCCACCATGGACACCACGCGCCTCTACCTCGTACGTCACGGGGCCACACAGCTCACCGCCGAGGACCGGTTCTCGGGAGCCGTCGGCGTCGATCTCTCGGACGAGGGCCGCTGGCAGGCGGCGCGGCTCGGCGAGCGCCTCCAGCACGAAGGCATCACGGCGCTCTACAGCAGCCCGCTCTCGCGGACGCTGGAGACGGCGGCGATCATCGGGGCGGCGTGCAACCTCGAGACGCAGACCCGCGACGGCCTCCGCGAGATCAGCCACGGCCGGTGGGAAGGCCTCACGCGCCGCGAGGTCGAGGCGCAGTATGCCGAGGAGTACGCGGCCTGGGAGGAAGACCCGTTCACCTTCGCGCCCGAGGGCGGCGAGTCGGGGGTGGCCGTCCTCGCCCGGGCGCTGCCCGTCCTGCGCGAGATCGTCATGCGGCACGAGGGCGAACGCGTGCTGGTGGTATCGCACAAGGCGACGCTCCGTCTCGTGATCAGCAGCCTGCTCGGGTTCGACGCCCGCGGCTATCGCGACAGGCTGGACCAGGCGCCTGCCTGCCTCAACGTCCTCGACTTCCGCGATCCGGTACGGGTGCGCCTGATGCTCTTCAACGACACGTCGCACTACGAGCGTCATCCGCGCCGGGCGGGCAACAACCTCTCGCGCTGGTGGGACAGCCTCGGCTCCGCGCGCGGCTGACCGCAGGGCCAGCGACCGCCTATACTGCCGCATGCCCACACGCCGGACGGCGCTGGCGATGCTCGCCAGCCTCCCGCTCGCCGCCGCCGCGCGCGCGCAGGCGCCCACGGCCATCGCCGTGCCCGGCCTGCCGGCGCGCATCAAGATCAGCTGCAACCTCTACTCGTTCAACGGGCCGCTTGCGCGCGGCGAGATGACGCTCGACGAGGTCATCGCCTTCTGCGCGGAGCTCGGCTTCGACGCCGTCGACCCCACCGGCTACTACTTCTCCGGTTACCCGACGCCGCCGCCCGATGCCGAGATCTACCGGATCAAGTCGCTGGCGTTCCGGCGCGGCGTCGCCATCAGCGGGACGGGCGTGCGCAACGACTTCGCCGTCGCCGACGCGGCCGCGCGCGCGGCCGACGTCGCGCTGGTCGGCCGCTGGGTCGAGGTCGCGGCCAAGCTCGGCGCGCCGGTGCTGCGCGTCTTCGACGGCCGCGCCCTCCCGGCCGGGCACACGAAGGCCGAGGTCATGGGGTGGATCGTTGCCGGCCTCGAGGCGTCGGTCGAACTCGGCGCCGCGCGCGGCGTCGCCATCGTCCTCCAGAACCACAACGACGCCCTCAAGGAAGCTGACGACTTCCTCGAGATTCGCAGGCGTATCCCATCGCCGTGGTTCGGCCTCAACGTCGACATCGGCAGCCTGCGCACCACGGGGGACCCGTATCGCGAGATCGCGAAGCTCGCCCCGCACGCGTACACGTGGCAGGTCAAGGAACTGGTCTACCGCAACGGCGTGGAGGAACCCGTCGACCTGCGCAGCATCGTGCGCATCCTGCGTGACGTCGGCTACCGCGGGTACGTCCCGATCGAGACGCTCGGCCCCGGCGACCCGCGCGAGAAGGTGCGGCGGTTCTTTGGCGAGTTTCGCGACGCCCTCGAGAGCTGACCCGCCGCCCGCGCCGCACGCCGGTCAGTGGAGGGAGCCGCGCCGACGAGCTGGCTCACCGGCCGGCCGGTGCGATAATGGCCCCCGTTCCGATGCAGCGAGCCTTTCCCGCATTGCTGGCCGCGGGCCTGACCCTGCTGGCGTCCGTGATGCACGCACGCCAGCAGGCGCCAGCGACAGCCGGCGTGCTGCCACCGCCGGCCACGCATACCGTCGACTTCGCGCAGGAGGTCGCGCCGCTGCTGCTGCGCAGTTGCGCACGCTGCCACGCGCGCGGCCAGTCGAAGGGCCGCTTCAGCCTGGAAACGCGCGAGAAGCTGCTGGCCGGCGGGCGTGACGGCCCGGCGATCGTCGTCGGCAACAGCGCCGACAGCCTGCTCATCCAGCTGGTGTCAGGACTCGACCCCGACAGGCCGATGCCCGAGAAAGGCGCCAGGCTGACGCCTGCCGAGATCGGGGTCCTGCGCGCCTGGATCGACCAGGGCGCCACCTGGGACGACGCCGTGACGTTCGCGCGGCGGGAGCCGCAGAACCTGGTGCCGCGGCGTCCCGACCTGCCGCCGCCACACGGGGAACTCGTTCACCCGATCGACAGGCTCCTCGCCGCGCACGAGCGCAGTGCGGCTGCCGACGCGCCCCGTGCGAGCGACCGGGCGCTTGCCCGCCGGCTCAGCCTCGATCTCGTAGGGTTGCTGCCGGCGCCCGCCGACGTGGAGGCGTTCGTCGCGGACACGCGCCCGGACAAGGTGGAGCGGTTCGCGGCGCGCCTGCTCGCGGATCGCCACGCCTACGCGGCGCACTGGCTGACCTTCTGGAACGACCTGCTCCGCAACGACTACCGTGGCCCCGGCTACATCGACGGCGGACGCCGGCAGATCACCTCCTGGCTCTATACGGCGCTCGCCACCAACCTGGCGTTCGACGAGTTCGTGGCGACGCTCGTCGCGCCGGGTCCCGACAGCGAGGGGTTCACGAAGGGCATCATCTGGCGCGGCGTCGTCAACGCGAGCCAGACGCCGCCGCTGCAGGCCGCCCAGAACGTGTCGCAGGTGTTCATGGGCGTGAACCTCAAGTGCGCGTCGTGTCACGACAGCTTCATCAACGACTGGCAACTCGCCGACGCGTACGGCCTGGCGGGCGTCTATGCCGACGAGCCGCTCGAGATGGTGGAATGCGACAGGCCGACCGGGACCACCGCGCCGCTGAAGTTCCTCTACCCGTCGCTCGGCACCATCGACGCGGACGCCAGCCGCGAGGAGCGCGTGAAGGCACTCGCCGCCCTGATGGTGGCCGAGCGCAACGGGCGCCTGTCACGCACCATCGTCAACAGGCTGTGGGCCCGGTTGTTCGGACGGGGGCTCGTCGAGCCGCTCGACGACATGGATCGGGCAGCCTGGCATCCCGACCTGCTCGACTGGCTCGCCGAGGATCTCGTGGCGCACGAGTACGACCTCCAGCACACCCTGCTGCGCATCGTCTCGTCGCAGGCGTACCAGCGCGAGGCCGTGAGCCTCGACCTCGACGCCCCTGTCACGGCTGCCACGGCGTCGGCCGACCCGCGGTTCGAGGGGCCGGCCGTGCGGCGGCTGACGGCGGAGCAGTTCGTCGACGCGATCGGCAGCATCGCCGGCGCGTGGGCGACGCTGCCGGAGGGTGACTTCGGCCCCGATGTCGCCGAGGGCCGCGAGGTGCCGCAGGTTCCGACGTCCTGGTTCTGGCGTGCCGACCGCGCCGAGCCTGCGGCCGGGCGGCGGCCTGCCGACCCGACGCTCGTGCTGCGCACGACGGTAAGGCTCGATCGGCCGGTGACGGCGGCGGCACTGCTCGCCGTGGTGCCGCAGGCCCTCTCGCTCGACGTCAACGACACGCGCGTCACGACCATTCGCCCGGGCGGCCCGCGGCTCGTGGATCTCGGCACCCGCCTCGAACCGGGCACCTCGACGCTCACCCTGTCCGGCGTTGCGCCTGCTCCAGCCAGCGACGCGAAGCCCGAGATGGAAAGCGGGCACGGGATGCTCGCGCTGCTGTACCTGCGCGAGCCGGGTCTCGACGGCGAGCTGCGCGTGGTGCCGCTCGAGGCAGCACGCTGGGAATGGACGGCCGGCGACGGCGGCACGTCCTGGCAGCCGGCGGCGCCATCGCGCAGCCCGTCGCCTGACAGGCACGCGAACGCTGCGAGCGGCGCGGCATTCGAACGCGCCTTCGCCAGAGCCGCCCTCACCGGCAGGACGCGTGCGGCCCTGACCACCGCCTCGCCGCTCACCACCGCGCTGGGGCGTCCGAATCGCGAGCAGGTGGTCACGGTCCGCACCGAGACGCCGACGACGCTCCAGGCACTCGAGCTCGCCAATGGCGAGACGCTGGCGCAGCTGCTGCGACGCGGCGCCGAGGCGTTGCGCGGCGAGTCCGGCGCCACGCCGGACGCCATCGTCGAGCGCATCTACACGAGGGCGCTCAGCCGCCCGCCGGCCGCGAAGGAACGCGCGCTCGCCCTCGATCTGCTTGGCCCGTCCCCTGGGGTCGAGGCCGTGGAAGATCTGCTCTGGACCGTGACGATGCTGCCCGAGTTCCGCCTGGTGCACTGAGGAGTCCAGACGTCATGCCTCGCACCATCACCACCCGGCGCGACTTCCTGGCCACGGCCGGCGCGGCCACTTTGTCGGCGCTGGCGGCCGGCTACCCGAAGGCCATCCACGCGACAGGCAGCGGCCAGCAGGCCACACCGGCCATCACGCCGACGGCCGACGCGGTGATCGTCCTGTGGATGGCCGGCGGGATGGCGCACACCGAGACGTTCGACCCGAAGCGGTACACGCCGTTCGAGCGCGGCCTGTCCCCCGATCGGGTACTCAGCACGTTCCCGGCGGTCGACACGGCCGTGGACCATATCAAGTTCTCGTCCGGCCTCGAGCAGATGGCCAGCGTGATGGACCGCGGCACGCTCATCCGCACGTACCGCGCGGGCGACCTCGGGTTCATCCTGCACTCGCGCCACCAGTACCACTGGCACACGGGATACGCCCCGCCGCAGACGGTGGCCGCGCCGCACATCGGCGCCATCATCGCGCGGACGCTCGGGCCGCGCAGCGACGCGATGCCGGCGTTCATCAACATCGGCCAGCGCTTCGACGTCGGCGAGGGTGAGGAACTGAAGGCGTTCACCACGGCGGGGTTCCTGGGGTCGGAGTACGGGCCGTTCAACATCCCCTTCCCCGAGGACGCCGCCGCCAGCGTGCGTCCGCCCGGCGGGATGTCGCCCTCGCGTTTCGAGCGGCGCGACGCGTTCTTCCGGCGGATGCTCGAGGCGAGCCCCATCGGGCGGCATGGCAGCACGTACCAGCGCGAGTCGCTGCTGCGGGCCTACGAGAACGCGCACCGGCTCCTGAGCTCGCCGGCGGCGGCCGCGTTCGATCTGTCACAGGAACCGCTGGAGTCCATCCGGCGCTACGTGCCCGGCTACAGACCCGGGCAGCGCTTCGACGCCGCGCAGGATCGGTTCGGGGCCCAGTACGAGGCCCAGATGCAGGGACGGTTCGGCCTCGGGTGCCTGCTGGCCCGGCGCCTCGTCGAGGCCGGCGCGCGGTTCATCGAGGTCACCACCGAGTACATCCCGTTCCTGAACTGGGACACGCACGAGAACGGCCACACGCGGACGGCGCAGATGAAGCGCCAGATCGACGCGCCGATCGCGCAGCTCGTTCGTGATCTCGAGGAGCGGGGCCTCCTCGACCGTACCCTGGTGGTGCTGGCGAGCGAGTTCAGCCGCGATCTGCTCGTCGAGGGCAAGCCGAACCGCAAGGTGAAGGACCAGGTCACGGTGCCCGACCGTATCGACGAAATGCAGCATTACGGCATGCACCGGCACTTCACCGACGCCGGGTGCGTGCTGCTCTACGGAGGTGGCGTCAAGCGCGGGCACCTCCACGGACGCACGGCCGACGAACGGCCCTGCGGCACGATCGAAGACCCGGTAACCATCGAGGACCTGCACGCCACCATCTTCCACACGCTCGGCATCCCGCCGACGCTGGCGTACGAAATCGAGCAGCGCCCGTTCTACGTCACGCGCGACGGCGTCGGCCGCCCGATTCGCAGCCTGCTGAGCCGAGATCCGCTACCCGCGTCCCGCTGACGTCTGCCGCGGTCCGCGGACGGCGTCACGGAATCCGCGTCGACTGCCACGCGACCATCTGCCAGCGGCCGTCGCGCTTCGCCCAGATGTCCGTGAAGCGCAGCGTGTTGTCCAGCGCCTGGCCGTTCGAGTCGACGGTCATGTCGGCCACGCCATGGATGATTGCCATGTCGCCGAAGACGCGCACCTTCAGGTCGCGCGGCCTGATCGTCTTGTAGGTGACGCGGCCGGACGTCAGACTCTCGAGGTAGGCTGCCTTGTCGTCCACCGCCGCGTTCGAGTGCGTGTAGACGAGGTCGTCGGCGAGCACGCCGGCGAGTCCCTTGTAGTCGCGCGACGTCATCAGCTCGAAGCGTCGCCGTTCGGCGGCCTCGACCTCGGCTGCGGCGGGCGACTGGGCATGCGCCATCCCCCCGAACGTGACGAGCGCCGCGAGCACCAGCGTAAGCGTCTTCATCTGTATGGATTTCCTTTCGGACGCGAATTGTACACCGCGCCTGCGTGACGCTACCGGACGCCGAGCCTCGCCACCGCCATCGTCCGGTCCCACCACATCGCCAGCGAGACCGTGTCCGGACCGGCGTCGATGAAGCCGATCGTGAACTGCTCGATCCTCGGCTCGATCGTCGTCACGGTCATCGGCATGCGGGCGACGTCGAACTTCGGGTCGTAGTTGGTCGCGCCGTACAGGTTCGTCTTGTCGTCGGGAGTGAACTGCGCCTGCGTCGGCTGGTTGCTCAGCACGAGGGTCCAGGCGCCGTTGTCGAGATCCACGAGGACGCTGTAGACGCCAGGCGGCACCGTGGTCCCGCCGACGTCGAGCGTCGCCTGCGTCGTCAGCCGCGTCGTGGCGTTCGCGCCGGCGCGCCACAGCGCATCGGTGCCCTTGACCGTCTTGCCGTAGTCTGCGCCGGCTCCGAAGATGTTCGACCGTCCACGGAGGATGGGACGGCTGTACTCCACCGTCAGCCACTTGCCGTTCTCGTAGCGCCGTCCGCCGTCGGGCGAGGTCGTCCAGGTGCCGCCGAGCTCGATGGCCGCCGTACCGGCCGGGCTGGCGGGCAGCTTCACCTCGGGCACCGACTGCGCGAGCGCCGGCGCCACGGCCAGCGCGAGAACCGTCACCGTCGTCAGAGCGTGTCGGACCATCGCATCACGTCCTTTCTGGGCGGGCTGTCAGTTGCCTCGGCTGAGCATACAGGAGCTTGCCGTAGAATGACGCGGTCCTGAACCGTTCCCTGTCACGTCGGGCCCTCGCCCGTCAGGAGCCTTCACCGGTGCGTCATCTTCGTCTCTCGTTCCTCACCCTGCTCGGGGTCGCCGCCGGCATCGCGCCGGCTGCCGCGCAAGCGCCGACGCTCGAGACCCATCACTTCACCGTCGCCGACCTCGGGACGCCCGGGCCTCCGACGACCAACCCGCCGAAGGTGGTGCCCCGGCCGGCCGACGCGCAGCTCGTCGCCCCGGCGGGGTTCGTGGTACGCCCGTTCGCCGCCGACGGGCTGACGCGTCCGCGCGTCGCACGCCAGGCCCCGAACGGCGACATCTTCGTCGTCGACACGGGCGCGAGCAGCGTGGTGGTGCTGCGCGACGCGAACGGCAACGGCCAGATCGACCAGGGCGAGCAGCACGTGTTCACCACGGGCCTGAAGCAGCCCTACGGCCTCGCCTTCCACGGCGACGCCGTGTACGTGGCCAACACCGACGCCGTGCTCCGGTTCCCGTACAAGGCCGGCGATCTCGCCGCCTCGGGCCCACCGACCGTCGTCACGGAGCTGCCGAGCAGCAAGGGCGGCCACTGGACGCGCAACATCGCCTTCAGCCGTGACGGACGACACCTGTATGTCACCGTCGGCAGCTCGTCGAACGCCGATGTCGAGCCGGATCCGCTGCGCGCGGCGGTGCTGCGCTTCGACGCGGACGGCAGCAACAGGCACGTCGTGATGACGGGCGTCCGCAACCCCGTGGGCCTCGCGATGCACCCGGCGACCGGGGAGTTCTGGACGAGCGTGCAGGAGCGCGAGGGCCTTGGCGATGACGTCCCGCCCGACTACGTGGCAAAGGTCGTCGACGGCGCCACGCACGGGTGGCCGTTTGCCTACATCGGCCAGCACGAGGACCCTCGGCACGCCGGCGCCAGACCCGACATCGTGAAGGTCGCGGCCACGCCGGAGGTGCTCATCGCGCCCCACTCGGCCGTCCTCGGCCTGACCTTCTATGACCACACCGCGTTCCCGGCAAAGTACCGCCACGGCGCGTTCGCGGCGCTGCGCGGGTCGTCGGGCCGGTCGACGCGGACCGGGTACAAGGTGGTGTTCCTGCCCTTCGTGGACGGCAAGCCGACGGGCGCCTACGAGGACTTCGTCGCGGGGTGGATGCTCGGCGAGGATCGGCCCGAGGTCTGGGGCCGTCCCGTGGACGTCACCGTCCTCCAGGACGGCTCGCTGCTAATCGTCGAGGATGCCAACCACAGCCTGTGGCGGGTCACTCACCAGTAAGGTAGGGACGGCTCTCCGAGCCGTCCTTTCATCCGCTCTCCGAGCCGTCCTTCCGTCCGGCGCGAGCGCCTCGACCAGCACGCGGCCCATCGCGCCGGACGGCATCGCCGTGCCGAGCAGCGTCGCGAGCGTGGGCGCGATGTCGTTCATCGCGGCCGTCTGCGCATAGTGCCCGGGCACGATCCCCGGCCCCATCAGGATCAGGGGGATATGCGAGTCGTACGTGTACGGCGAGCCGTGCGTCGTGCCGGACGAGCCCCGAATCCAGTAGGGGTCGAGGACGATCTCGATGTCGCCCGACCGCTGCGCGTGATAGCTGCGCGCCACGCGCCGGCTCACCCTGTCGGCGGGCACCGCGCTGCCGAGCAGCTCCTCGCGCGTGTACACGCGCGCCACCTGCGGCACCCTGGCCGCGGCCGCGGCGGCGACGCGACGGACCTCCGCGGCATCCAGCTTCTTCGCGGCGATCACCGCGTGGTCCAGGTAGATCGAACTGCCCCCGGCGGCAAGCCACGCCGCGCGTCCGAACCGCGCCTGGAGCGCCTGCTGGATGGCGTCGTTCACCGCGGCGCCGGCAAACCGCCCGCCGGGCAGCCGCCATTCCCTGGCCTGCTCGGGCATCGGCGCGACACCGTGGTCGGTCGTGAAGACCACGAGGGTGCGCGACAGGCCGACGAGGCGGTCGACCTCGGCGAGCAGCTCGCCGATGACGGCGTCGGTCCTGGCGCTCATGTCGCGCACGTGCGGCGAATCGGGCCCGTACCGATGGCCGACGGCGTCGTTCGACGAGAAGCTCACCGTGAACAGGTCGGTGGCGTCCCGCTGCCCCAGGCGCTCGTGGACGAGCGCCTCCTTCGCGAGCGCCAGCAGGAGCTCGTTGCCGAACGGGCTCGCGTAAATCGCCTCGTTCAGGCGCAGCCCCGGCTCGGCCGGCATGTCGATGCCGCCGCCGTCGATCGGCAGCTCCCACCGGCGGCCCGCATACGAGTCCTGGAGTCGGCGGGCATTGAACGCGGCGACCCATCCGGGCAGGTCCTCGCGATACCAGGTGCTCGTCACGAACGCGCCCGAGGCGTTGTCGAACCAGTACGCAGCGTCCGCGCCGCGGCCAAGCGGCAGGATCGCCGATCGGTCCTTGAACGACAGGCCGATGGCCCTGGGCGGCGTCGCCGTCCCGGCCGCCATGCGCACTTCGTCGGCGATGGTCGACACGAGCAGCCGGTGCGGCGACGACGCCTCGCCCGCTGCGCCGACGAGCCGCGACGACGGGTCGTTGACGCTGGTCACGCTGGAGTGCGTCGCGCGGTCGTACCACGAGTTGCCGATGATGCCGCTCACCGCGGGGAGCGCGCCCGACAGCATCGTCGAGTGGCCGACGGCCGTGACTGTGTGGCCGTGCTCGAGGTGCGCGTTGGTGAAGACCGCGCCGCGCGTCAGCAGCGTCTCGAGGCCGCGGCTGTACGACTGGCGGAAACGCGTGAGGTAGTCGTAGCGGAACTGGTCGACGGCGATGAGCAGGACCAGGCGGATGGCTGGGAGCTCGGCCGGCGCGCCCACGGGCGCCTGCCTGGCCGCCCCGTGCCTCCCGGCCAGGAGCAGCAGCAACAGGATCGCGAGGGCGGCCCGGCGGCCCGGGACGGGGGAGGTGCGCTGGTGCATGGCCCGAAAGTCTAGCAGGACGCCGCGCGGCGCTTCGTGCGGCGTCAGGGCTGCATGCCGTCCCAGGCCAACGGTCGAACCACGACGCCGTCGGAAGCGCCCGGGCCGAGCGACGGGTGGACCAGCGCGACGACGTAGGCAGGGTCGATCGGCAGCAGGCGCGCCTGCCGTCCTCCCGGCACGACGATGTCGTCGCCGGAGAAGTCCACCTCCACGGAGGTCGGCGGCTGGCGCAGCCCGGTACCTTCGGCCTTGAGCCAGGCCTCCTTCACGCACCAGTACTCGAAGAACCGCCGGCGCCGCGCCGCGCCGTCGAGCCGGGTGAACGCTGCCAGTTCGGCGGCCGACAGCACGCGGGGCGCCAGCGCGTCCACGCGCGCCGGGCGATCCAGCGGCTCGGCGTCGATGCCGACGTCGCCGATCCTCGTCACCACGCACCCGACGAGTCCCTCGGTGTGCGTAAGGCTGAAGTGCCAGGGGCCGGTGTCCGACGGCGCCACGAGATGCGGCTTCACGCCGTGGCTGTCGGTGGTGAAGCCTACGGCCGCAGGGTGCTGCCCGGTGACCTCGCCAAGTGTCTGACGCAGGAGGATGCGGCTGGCCAGGAAGGTCTCGCGGTGCGCGTCGAGCAGGAACCGCGCATAACGCGCCCGCTCCCCTGCCGACAGCCACGGCAGGAAGGCCGTCATGCGCGCCGCCTCGTCCGGAGGCGGCTTCCACCAGGTGACCAGCACAGTCGACATGCGGGAGGCAGGCCCCGGGCTCAGTGCACGGCCTCGAGGAGCGTGAGTGCCGCCCCGTGCGCGAGGACGACGTCGGGCGACTCCTGGATGGCGCGCGCGTAGCGGCGCGCGAACTCGTCGCCCTCGGGGTCGGGATGCAGGAGCCGTCGCGCCTGATCCAGCAGCGCCTCCACGTCCGCTGCCGTGAGCGCGTCCGCGTCGGCCAGCAGCGCGTCCATTCGGGCGATGAGCGCCGACAGCGGCCGCACCCACTCGAACGCCGGATCGCTGATGACCAGCTGGAGCAGCCGTCCGCTCCCGTCGATCCGCCCGTGCGTCCGCTCGTAGCGGATGCGCTCGACGTCGATGAGCGCCTTGTGGACGCGCATCAGCCCTCGCCGTGCGGCCGTGACGCGATCTTCCAGATACCCGCTCATGGCCCCAACCTCACGCGGCGAACCACAGGGCCCTCGGCATCGGCGCCGCCGGGTGCGCCGTCGTCGTCCTGCCCGGTGAGCACCAGCAGCGACGAGCCGGACAGCGTGACGGCCACGGGCGTCGGCGCCCCGGGCAGCGGGATGTCGACGGCGCGGATCTCCTGGACCGCCACGCCGCGACGATCGAGCTGCCAGCGCTGGAGGCTCCGGGCTCCCGAGGGCTCCACGCACATGACGATCAGCGCGCCGTCGTGCCACCACACGCCGTCGATCGACGTGCCCTCCGCGACGGCCGACGTGACGGGCGAGACGCGACGTCTCGCCAGGTCGAGCCGCGACACGCCGTTGCCGTGCGCGACGTACGCGACGTCGTCGGTGCCGCCGATGGTGACCGCCGACAGCGACGGCACGTCCAGCGTCATCACGGGGCGGAGCGTCGTCGCCCGCGGGTCGAGCCGGAACAGGCGGCGTCCCGCCGCGTCAACGACGACGACGGCGCCGGATGAGGTCACGGCCAGGTCGGTGAAGCGCACGGTGCCGGCATCGCTGGGCGGCTCGATGGTGGCAAGCGGCCGGCCGGCGATCAGCTGGAGCCTGTGAACCGTGGCGCGGGCGTCGCCGTCACCTGATCCGGGGTCGTTGCTGAGCACCCAGAGGTCGCCGCGGCGCGTGTCGATTTCCATGGCCACGAGCTGCCGGAATCCCGCGGAGTCGCCGCGGACCAGGTCGGCCACACGACGCGACGGCTCATCCACGACGACGATCTTCCGGCCCCCGCGGTCCCCGACGAGGTATCGGCCCGAGACGGCGTCGTAGGCAAAGCCGCCGGTTGCGCCGTCGCGCCCATCGAGGCCCTCGAGCCCGACGTCGAGCCGCAGCGCGACATCCGCCACGAGCGCGCTGCCGTAGGCGGGTCGTACGGCGACAGGGTCAGGCACGCCGACGGCTGCGCCGGCAGGCGTGGGCTCGCTCGAGCCTCCGGACCCCGTCCCTGCGCCCGTCGCGCTCTCCGCCGTTTCCACCGGCACCGTGCCAGTGGCCGCGTCCACGGCGGCGGGGTTCAGCCTCGTCGCGACGAGGTGGCGCGTTGCGGTGCGGGCGAGGGCCTCGACTTCCGACCAGCCGTCCCGCTGGCGGACGCGCGCGAACACGTCGAGGTCGCCTGCATCCGTCGCGACGCCCGCCTGGGCGAGCCGCCGCAGCATCACGAGCGCGTCCGAGGAGCGTCCGCTCGCCGCCTGCGCGCGCGCGACGATGTACATGGCCGCCGGGTCGTCCTTCGGCGACAGCTGCATCACGCGCCAGGCCAGGTCGTGGAAACGGTCGCCATCGCCGGCGGCCTCCGCCTCAAGCGCAGCCGTTCGGCAGGCCTCGAGGTCGGCGCAGGCCTCGGCGGGCTGGCCCGCTCCTGGCGTCGCCGTCCACGCGACCCGCGGCTGCAGCGCCAGCAGCATCACGCCGGCGACGACCGCGGCAGGAAGACGAGAAGGTCGTGACGGCATGAACCTAGCCTACTGCATGCGCGCGGACACGCATCCCCTGGCGCGGCATGCCTCCACCGGGACACGCGCCCGCCGCGACCGGTGATCGCGCAGGCCACGCGCGATGTACGATGCCGTCATCTCCGTCATGTCGAAAGGATGCGCTGCATGCGTCGTGGACACTCCCTGACCGTTGCCATCGCCCTCGTCTCGTCGCTCGCCTGCGGCATGGCGAGCCCCGAAGCCGCCTCCGATCCGGAGGTCACGCTGCCGCAGGTGCCCGTGACCGAGCCGCAGCGCCGGCCGGACGTCATCTTCGTGCCCACCCGCGAAGCCGTGGTCGAGGCCATGCTCGACGTGGCCAAGGTCGGCGCGCAGGACATCGTCTACGACCTCGGGTGCGGCGACGGCCGCATCGTCATCGCCGCGGCGAAGCGCGGCGCGCGCGGCGTCGGCATCGACATCGACCCGAAGCGCATCGCCGAGGCCAACGCCAATGCAAAGGAGGCGGGCGTCACCGACAGGGTGATGTTCCTCGAGCAGGACCTGTTCACCTCGGATATCCGGGAGGCGACCGTTGTCACGCTGTATCTGCTGCCCGGGCTGAACCTGAAGCTGCGGCCCATCCTGATGGAGCAGCTGCGTCCCGGCACGCGCATCGTCTCGCACGACTTCGACATGGGCGACTGGAAGCCGGAGGAGACGGTCCACGTGGACGGCAAGACCGTCTACCTGTGGACGATCCCCGAGCGGCGCGGGCCCGAGGTGCCCTGAGCAGCGCGGGCGCGGCTGCCCGACATGACACGCCCGCCCCTGCGGCTCCCGCCGCAGGGCCCCGGCGTGACGCCTACCCGGACGACGCCGCGGCGTCGGGCTGGCGCCGCAGCACGCGCCCCGCGAGGGCGTCCGTGAAGCGGCCCTCGTCGATGGCCGCCACGCCGTCGACGAACACGTAACTCATTCCTGACGCGATTTGGTGCGGGTCCATGTAGCTCGCGCGGTCCTCGAGCTGCGCCAGCGCGAAGACGACGACGTCGGCGATGGCGCCAGGCTCGAGGCGGCCGTGCGCCGTCAGCCCGAAGACGTTGGCCGGCAGCCGCGTCATGGTCTGGAGCGCCTCCGGCAGGCGCAGCAGCTGCCTGTCGCGCACGAACGTCGTCAGCTTGCGCGTGAAGGCGCCGTTGCCGCGCGGGTGCGGGCGTCCCTCGCCGGGGAACGCGATCGCACCGTCGCTCGAGGTCATCGTCCAGGGACGCGTCATCAACGCGTCGATGTCGTCCATCGACATGTTGAACGAGACGATAGAGACGTCGCGGACGGCGATGAGGTCCAGTGCCGCCACCTCGGGCGGCGCGCCCCGCGAGGCAGCGACGTCGCCAAGCGACTGCCCCTCGAGCGCCGGCTCCGGCGGGTAGTGCGCGATGACGAGGGAGGCCGGCCCCCCGCGGCGGCGGATGTTCTCGGCGACGGCGGGCAGCAGCGCCTGACGCCCGGCGGGGTCGGCCAGGCGCGACGCGAGCGCGTCGGCACCGCCCGCCTGGGCGGCGCGCGGGAGCAGGGCGGCGGCGAGGCTCGTGGAGCTCGCCTCGTACGGGTACTGGTCGGCAAACACCCGCACGCCGCGACGGCGGGCTGCCTCGATGCGTTCGATGCAGGTCGGGATCAGGCCCCACGCGTCAGGGCCGAGTGCCTTCATGTGGCTGACGACACCGGTCGTGGCCGTCGCTTCCGCGATGGTGATGATCTCGTCCACGGCGGCGAGGAGTCCCACCGTGTACGTGCCCTCGTCGCGGATGTGGCTCGTGTGCACGCCGCCCGCCGTGCCGACGACGTCCATCAGCGCCACCAGTTCGTCCGTCTTCGCGAAGAAGCCCGGCGCGTAGAAGAGGCCCGACGACAGGCCGATGGCCCCGGCGTCGAGCGCCGTCCGCACGTGGGCGCGCATGCGGTCGAGCTCGACCGGCGACGGCGCCCTGTCGTCCATCGACAGCACGGCCCTGCGGATGGTGCCGTGGCCGATGAGCTGGGCCACGTGGACGCCGATGCCCGAGCTGCGATACCCGTCGGCCTGCGCGGTCAGGTCGAGCGGCCCGCCGCCGTCCGGGTTGACGAGGATGGTCGTGATCCCCTGTGCGAGCAGCGGCCGGGCCGTGTGGAGGCCCTTGCGCGTGAGGCCCTGCCCCGCGTGCGAATGGACATCGATGAAGCCGGGCGCGATGACCTGCCCCCGCACGTCGATCTCGCGCGGGGCGCTCCAGCCGTCGAGGTCGCCGACGGCGACGATGCGGTTGCCGCGGAGGGCAAGGCCGCCGGGCACAAGCGGGACGTCGGTGCCGTCGCAGAGTCGGCCGTTGCGCAGGAGGACGTCGGCCTGGCGTCCGGCCTGTGACGCCCGGATCGTGCGTGTCAGGTACAGTGCGGGAAGGGCACCGAGGGCGGCAAGGAACGAGCGACGCTGCATGGGTGTCGAAGAGCTTAGCAGCACCTGTCGTCGGGCGCGGCGATGCGTCGGCAGGTCCGCGGCAGTGTGAGACGATAGCCGGCAGGGAGGTTGTGATGTTCGACCCGAGACTGTGGAAGCGTCAGCGAGGCAGCCAGGAGCGCTATGCCGTGGATGCCTTCAACGAAGGCCTCTCCGACGACGCGCCACATTCGGACGCGTGGCTGGGGTCGAGGCCGGGACTCGACGCGCGGCGGGCGCGCGTGCCGCACCTGACGTGGCTGGGCGTCGGGCTGGTCGGCGTCGCCGTCGGCGTGGTGATCGCCCGCGCGCTGGCGGGCCACGACGACCTCGCGCGTCTGCGCGACTGGCTGGGCATCACCGGGGCGCAGGACGACTACGCGCTCGACGAGGCGATCGACGAGTCGTTCCCTGCGAGCGATCCGCCCTCGCAGACCGTGACGTCCGGCGCCCGCGCCTGAGCTTGGGGTCAGGTCTCGAAAATGCCGTGTGTGGGGTCAGGTCTCGGACCGTCCGGGAAGCAGAATCTGCCATCCCTCGGCCCGCGAGACCTGCCGCCCGTACGTGCTGCGCGCGGCTGTCGCGCGCGTCCGCCCTTCCCCCGCTGGCATCACCAGGCACATTCCCTGAAGACCCACGAACGACCAGGCAAGGCCCGCACGCCGCATCCTTCCTGCATCAGTGAGCCAGCTGCTGGGAGCGGCCTGTCGGGCGTCGAGTCCGTGCATCGTCGGTGACGCGACGTCGCAGTTCCTGCCACATCTCAGGAGCGAGACCTGACCCCGGA
>CAYSHC010000004.1:0-30018 GCA_964430855.1 uncultured Vicinamibacteraceae bacterium | reverse complement strand
GCGAGACCTGACCCCGGACACCCTCTCTGCGAGACCTGACCCCGCATTCGGTTACTCTCTTACAGCCAACATCCGGAGGGACCAATGACCTTCAAGTCTGCAGCTCTCACATGTCTCGGCCTGCTCTGTTGCGCGACCGCCGCGCACGCGCAGGACGCCAACCCGATGACCGCCGCCATCAAGGCGCAGCACGACCTGATCAAGAGCAACGTCGTCAAGGCCGCCGCCAAGATGGACGAGGACACCTACTCGTTCGCCCCGACGCCGGAGGTCCGTACGCTCGCGCGCCTCTTCGGCCACATCGCCAACGCCAACTACATGATCTGCTCAGCGGCGGCCGGCGAGAAGAACCCGTCGACCGCCAACGTCGAGCAGACCGCCACCACCAAGGCCGACATCGCCAAGGCGCTCGAGGCGTCCTTCGCATACTGCGACGGCGTCTACGCGAAGCTCACCGACGCGGCGGGCGCCGAGAAGGTGAAGTTCTTCCTCGGCGAGCAGCCGAAGCTTGCCGTGCTCGCCTTCAACAACGCCCACAACATGGAGCACTACGGCAACGTGGTGACCTACATGCGCATCAAGGGCGTCGTGCCGCCGTCGAGCGAAGGCCGGTAGCCTCGCGAACGCCGGTGGCGCCGACAGACGGTCGTCGCCACCGGCCCGGCACTCACCGGCCCGCGGCCGCCATGCGGCGCCGGATCTCCTCGTCGGAGACGTCCTCGACGTGCGTCGACAGGAACCACGTCGTGCCGGCGGCGTCGCGCACGTACGCGCTCCGGTCGCCGTACGGCTGGAGCGTCGGCGGCGTCAGCGACGTCGCTCCCACCGCGAGCGCCCGCGCGTAGGCGGCATCCACGTCCTCCAGGTAGACGTGCAGGGCGCCAGGTATCACCGGCCACTGCTCGCTGGCCCCTCCCACCATGACGAGCGTGTCGGCCACGCGGATCTCCGCGTGCATCACGCGCCCGTTCGCGTCCATGCTCCTGCGCACCTCCTCGCCTCCGAGCACCTCGCGCATGAACCTGATCGCCACGTCGGGGTCATCGACGACGAGATACGGACTCAGCCGCGGGTAGCCCTGGGGCACCGGGGAAACGGACATGCGTCACCTCCTGCCCCCAGCATGCCCCTGGGCGCCACGTCGTGTCTTGAACGAATTTGAAGGGTCGTGCGGCCTCAGGCCTGGCCTGCCTCGACGACGTGGTTGGCAAACGCCGTCCGTCGGCCGAGGTACTCCTCCGGCGTCAGCCCGGCGAAGGCGCGGAAGTCGCGGACAAGGTGCGCCTGATCCGCATAGCCGCACTCGGCCGCCAGGGCCGCCCACGTGCGCTCGTCGTGCACCGCCTTCGCCCGCAGCACGGCCTGGAAACGCTGCAGCCGGCTGAACCGCTTTGGCGTGAGGCCCACCAAGGCGGTGAAGTGATCGAGGAAGCGCCGGTGGCTCAGGCCGACGCGCGCGACGACGTCCCCGACGCGCGCCGCCGCGGGCCGACGCTGGAGCTCCCGCACCGCGTAGGCCACCGCCTCACGATGCGCGGGCACGGGCCTGAGCTGCCGCCGCAGGACCTCGTCGAGCACGCCGACGCGCTCGCGGGCCGTGGGCGCCGACAGCACCCGGTTGCGCAACTCGTCACAGAGCGCACGACCCCACAGGGCGGCGACATCCACGTCGAGGTCGAACAGGTCCGACGCGGCACAGCCCGTGAAGGCCGCGGCCCCGCCCGGCCGGAACACGACGCCGACCGTCCTGGCCGTGTCGGCACGGCTGATGAGGCTGTACCGATCGGCTGGCCCCGTCACAATCAGCGGTGGTGCCGCCACGCAGCGCGCCGGGTCGTCCCTGTCGAACACGCGCATCGGTGTGTCGCGCAGGCTGATGACAAGCTGCATCCCGCCGTGCGGCAGCACGCGCTCGATGTCGCTGCCGCCGGCAAACGGCGGGAGATCGGCATCCCAGTAAAGCGCCACGTACGCCGCAAGGTCCGCGGCGGGGCGCCACGTCGTCATCGACACGTCAGATCGGCAGCCCACGCACCACCTCCGCGGCGTGCGTGCGCAGGTCGGGCAGGAACGCGGCAAACTCCGACGCGTAGGCCTCGTAGTCACGGTCGAGGTCGGCGGCAGCCCCGGCGATGCCGCGCGCCACGGCGGTGCGGTGCGCCATCTCCCGGAGGGTGCCGTCGATGCCGGCGAGGCTGGCGTAACGCGTCAGCCAGTCGCCGCCCGTCATCGCACGCACGAGCGCGTGCGCCTCGCGCGGCAGCCGTGGCAGGTTGTCGCGCAGGGTCCTGTAGACGTCGCGCGCGAAGGCCGGCAACGGCGCCGCGTGGTGCTCGGCCCACGTGCGCGCAAGGACATGGTCATAGAACACATCGACGAGCACGCCCGCCATGTGCCCGTAGGCCGGCACGAGGCGCTGGCGGCTGCGCCGCACCGCATCGTGGGCGTCCGAGAACGAGTCCACGGCACGATGCAGGCGGATGCCGGCCCTGATGCCGTCGGTGGTGCCAGGGTGGTCGTAGCGCTCCACCCGCCCCTTGACGACGTCGCCCAGCAGGCTGCCGAGTCTCAGCTCTTCGTCGTCGTCGGCCACGAGGAAGTGCGCGAGGAAGTTCATCGCCGTACCGTGGCGCCCGACCCGGGCGCCGTCGCGAACTCGCGATAGAGATCGGCCAGCTGTCCGGCCGACCACCCGGGATGCACGGCGACGCGGTAGCGGAAGCGCACGCGCTGCCCCTGCTCGATCGCCAGGCTGCCATCCTTCGTCGGATCGTCGAGGAAGTCGTGCACGCCGAACGGGTTGATCGCGTGCAGTCCGTACCCGCGCGAATGCCAGTACGTCGGATGCCGCGGGTTCGACGGGTGGTCCATCATCACGATGCCCACGCGCTCGCCGTCGATGGCGCCGGCGTAGTCGACCCACTCGGATCGCCGCCCCCACACCTCCGGCTCACCCTCGCCGCCCTGTGCGTTGCGCAGGCGGCCGGTGCGGGCGGGGCCGCCGGCCTTGCGCCTGGCGTCGGCCTCCTCCAGCACCGTCGCGACGCGCAGCGCGAAGGTGCCTTCCTTCGTGTCGCCGAAGACGACGCGTTCATGTGCCTCGAGGTCGATGTCGACGTCCACGATGCGCAGCTGCGGATGGGCGTGGAACGTCATCGCACGCCGCTCGGTGATGAGCGTCCTGCCGTCGGGCGTCAGCCAGTGGAGCACGGCACGCAGCGTCCCCGTGCGGGGCCCGTCCTGCAGCTCCGTGAGCTCCTGCAGCACGATGCGCCCGAGCGTCTCGTCGCGCGTCCCTGACGGCGGCTCGTTGCGGATGGCCCAGAAGTTCAGGCCGTTGACGTCACCGTGCCCGTAGAACAGTCCGGCGTGGTGCGGATGGTCCGTCGTCTCGCCCGGCAGCTGCCCGGCGGGGACCGACCGCGTGACGACGGTGCCGGACGCGGCGCGCAGCGGATGCAGGTACACGCGGTTGAGGTGCTCGCCGCCGACATGGAACGACGTGAACGGCTGCCCGTCGATCGACACGTCCACCCGATCGGGCAGCCGCGTGAAGGCGACCTGCGCCGAGGCGGTGCCCGCCCCGCAGAGGCAGGCGACAAGGATGACCACACGGCGCAGCAGCGGCGCCGGAACCGCGAATGTCATGGGCGTTCTCGACAAGAGGGGCTGTTCGTACCGTATGGGCGGCCCGTGGCGATGTCAAGATGCGGGGCCTGCACGCGCGGCCCTGGCGGCGCCCCATCTGCTAGCATGGCTCTGCTGCTTCGCGAGCGCCCGTAGCTCAGTTGGATAGAGCATCAGCCTTCTAAGCTGAGGGTCGCAGGTTCGAATCCTGCCGGGCGTGCCATTCCCGCACGGTCGATCGCGGGGTACGATGCATCCATGCGAATCGGAATCATCGGCGCAGGCATGATCGGCAGCGCGCTGGCCCGCCGGCTGGCGCCCCTCGGACACGACGTCGCGATTGCGAACTCGCGCGGCCCGGAGTCGCTCCAGGCGCTGGCCTCGGAGCTCGGCGTCCGTGCCGTGACCGCCGCCGAGGCGGCGCGCAGCGGCGAGATCGTCGTCGTAACGATCCCTCAGGGCGCGATCCCCAGGCTTCCCAGGGGCCTCTTCGACGGCGTCCCTGCCGACGTCGCGGTCGTCGACACCGGCAACTACTACCCGTCGCGCGACGGGCGCATCGCCGAGCTCGACGAGGGCAAGGTCGAGAGCGTGTGGGTGTCCGAGCACCTCGGGCGCCCGGTGGTCAAGGCGTTCAACAACATCTACGCGTCGCACCTCATCGAGAAGGCGCGGCCGAAGGGCGCGCCGGATCGCGTCGCCCTGCCCGTCTCCGGCGATCCGCCGGACGCCCGCGCGAAGGTGATGCAGCTTGTCGACGAGCTCGGCTTCGATCCTGTGGACGCCGGAAGCCTCGAGGACTCGTGGCGGCACCAGACCGGCACGCCGTGCTACACGCGGGACTACGACGCGGCGCGCCTGCGCGAGGCGCTCGCCGCCGCCGACCGGAACCGGCTGGCGGAGTACCGCGCGGCCGCCGACGAAGCGCTGCGCCGGATGATCGAGGCGCTTCGCACGCGCTGAGGGCAGGAGCGCGCCGGTCACGGCGCGCCCGCCCGCTTCCCTGCCTGCCACCGTGGCTGACACCGCGACAGATGTCCCGGGCCTCGACGACGCCTGGCGCCGGGACGTCGACGAGATCCTTGCGGCGCTTGGCACCGACCCGCACGCCGGGCTGAGCGATGCCGAGGCTCGCGCGAGGCTCGAACGCCACGGCCCCAACCAGCTCACGGCCAGGGCGCCGGTACCTGCCTGGCGGCGCTTCGTCGCGCAATTCCAGGACGTCCTCGTCATCCTGCTGCTCATCGCGACGGCCATCTCCACCGCGCTCTGGGCGCTCGAGGGCGATGCCGCCCTGCCCTACGAGGCGATCGCGATCTTCGTCGTCGTCCTGCTCAACGCCGCGATGGGCTACGTGCAGGAGACGCGCGCCGAGGCGGCCGTCGCCGCGCTCCGCGCCATGGCTGCCGACAAGGCGACCGTCATCCGCGACGGCGAGCGTCGGAGCGTTCCCGCCACGGAGATCGTCCCCGGCGACATCGTCCTCATCGACGAAGGCGACACGATCCCCGCCGACGCGCGCCTGATCGAGTCGGTCTCGCTGCAGACGAGCGAGGCCGCGCTCACGGGCGAGAGCCTCCCCGTCAGCAAGGACGCGCATCCCATTGCCGGCGACGCACCGCTCGGCGAGCGCCACAACATGGTCTTCAGCGGCACGGCGGTGACCTACGGCCACGGTGCCGCCGTGGTCACGGCCACGGGCATGCGCACCGAGATGGGCCGCATCGCCGGCCTGCTCGAGGAGACACCCGACCAACGGACACCGCTGCAGGTGGAGCTCGATCGCATCGGCAAGGTGCTCGGGCTCGTCGTGCTGGCCATTGCGGCCGTGATGATCGCCACCATCATCGTCGTCGAGGACGTGCACGGCGCGCCGGCCCTGTTCGACGTGCTGATCCTCGGCGTCGCGCTGGCCGTCGCGGCGGTGCCGGAGGGCCTGCCCGCCGTCGTCACGGCCGTCCTGGCCATCGGCGTCCAGCGGATGGCGCGGCGCAACGCGATTGTGCGGCACCTCGCGGCCGTCGAGTCGCTCGGCTCGGCCACCGTCATCGCATCGGACAAGACGGGCACGCTGACGAGGAACGAGATGGCGGTCCGCGTCGTGGTGACGGCCAGCGGCCGCGTCACGCTCGAAGGCACAGGCTATGGGCCCGACGGGTCGGTGCGCCGCGACGACGGCGCCGCGGTCGAGGGCCCGCTGGCGTACGAGCTGAGGGAAGCGCTGACGGCCGCGGAACGCGCCAACAACGCGGCCGTCGTCGAGCACGGCGGCACATGGGCCGTGCAGGGCGATCCGACGGAGGGCGCGCTGATCGTCGCTGCCCGCAAGGCCGGCCTGGGTGCTGCCGACCTCGACGAGCGCCTGCCGCGCGTGGGAGAGGTGCCCTTCTCGTCGGAGCGGAAGCTGATGAGCACGCTCCACCGCGACGCCGGCACCAACGGCGGAAGGCTGTTCTCGAAAGGGGCGCCCGACGTGCTGCTCGAGCGGTGCTCGCACGAGCTCGTCGGCAACGACACGCAGGCCCTCACGCCTGACCGCAAGGCCGCGATCCTGGCGCTCAACGAGCGCCTCGCCGGCGAGGCGCTCCGGACGCTGGGCGTCGCCAGCCGCACGCTGCCAGCCGACGCCGTCCCCGGGCCCGGAGAGGAGGCCGACGACGCCCTCGAGCAGGGCCTGGTGTTCATCGGGCTCATCGGCATGATCGACCCGCCGCGTGCCGAGGCACGCGATGCCGTGGCCCGCGCGAAGGCCGCCGGAATCCGGCCGCTGATGATCACCGGCGATCACCCGACGACGGCTGCCGTCATCGCGCGCGAGCTCGACATCTCGTCGGACGGGCGTACGCTGACGGGGCCCGAGCTCGAAGCGCTCGACGACGACGCGCTGCGGGCGGCGGTCGCCGACGTGTCCGTCTACGCCCGCGTGAACCCGTCGCACAAGCTGCGCATCGTCGAGGCGCTGCGCCGCAACGGCGCCATCGTCGCCATGACGGGGGACGGCGTCAACGACGCGCCGGCGCTCAAGCGGGCCGACGTCGGTATCGCGATGGGCATCACGGGCACGGATGTGTCGAAGGAGGCGGCCGACCTGGTGCTCGCCGACGACAACTTCGCGACCATCGTGGCAGCCGTCGAGGAAGGGCGCGCCATCTTCGACAACATCCGGAAGTTCCTCCGCTACCTGCTCTCGTCGAACTTCGGCGAGGTGCTCACGATGTTCTTCGGCGTGCTGCTCGCGGCGCAGATTGGCCTCGACGTCGGCGGCGAGGAGGTCGTCCTCCCGCTGCTCGCCACCCAGATCCTGTGGATCAACCTCGTGACCGACGGGCTGCCGGCCCTGGCGCTCGGCGTCGACCCGGCCGACGAGAACCTGATGCATCAGGCGCCACGGCCGACCGACGAGGGCGTGCTGACGCCGCGGATGTGGCGCGGCATCGTCCTTGTCGGCGTGATCATGGCCGCCGGCACGCTCTTCGTGCTCGACGCCTCGCTGCCGGGCGGATTCGTCCCAGGGACGGGCGATCTGCGCTACGCGCAGACGATGGCGTTCACGACGCTGATGCTGTTCCAGGTGTTCAACGTGCCCAACGCCCGGTCGGACGATCGCAGCGCCTTGCCGCGGCTCTTCGTGAATTCCTGGCTGCTCGGCGCGGTAACGGTGTCGCTCGTGCTCCAGGTGGCCGTGACCTACGTGCCGTGGCTGCAGCGATCGTTCGGCACCGTGCCGCTCACCGCCGGCGACTGGCTGTTCTGCACTGCCGTCGCCAGCTCGGTCCTCTGGCTCCGGGAGCTGAGCAAGCTCGTCACGCGCGCCCTCGGCGCGACGCGAAGCCGGGCCGGGAACGCGGCGGCCGGGTGACCAGGTAGATGCCCGGCAGAATCATCGCGGCGCCGACCCAGTGGAACCCGCGAACCGGTTCGCCAAGCACCACCCACGCCAGCGCCGCGGCATAGATCGGCCCGAGGTACATCACGACGCCGGTGCGGGCCGCGCCGAGCACACCGAGCATGAACGAGTACGACAGGTACGCGCCGAAGGCCGGCGACAGCGCCGTCGCCACGACGAACCCGACGGCGGCCCACGAGAACACGGGCGGCTCGAGGATGGCTTCGACGATGGTGAACGGGAGCAGCACGGCGACGCCGCCGGCGGCGATTAGCGCGAGCCGTGCCGTCGGACCGAACGCCGACGGCCAGCGCCTGAGGAGCAGCGTGTAGGCCGCCCACGCCACGGCGGCTGTCAGGATCCACCAGTCCCCGGGCGTCAGACGCACGGCGCCGAGGTCGTGCCAGCGTCCGGCCAGCGCGATGTGGACGAAGCCCGCGAGGCTGAGGGCGATGCCCGCGGCCTGCGTGAACACCAGGCGCTCGCCGAGGACCGCTGACGAGAACAGGGCGATCAGGACCGGCGACAGCGCGTAGATCAGGCTGATGTTCGTCGCACTCGTCGTCTTGCCGCCGATGTAGACGAACGCGCCGCAGATCCACATGCCGAGCGCGCCCAGGATCGCCATCTGCCACCACTCGCGGGCGAGAGCCGCCCGGTTGGCCCGGATCTCCGGCCAGGCCAGCGCGGCGAGCAGCAGGCCGGCCAGCGCCCACCGGCACAGCGCGAGCATGTGCGGCCCGATGACGCCCGGGGCCGTCCTGGCCACGAGGTAGTTGACGCTCCACAGCGCGGGCGTCGCAAGAATCAGGAGATAGGCAAGACGTCGGCGATGGTCAGGTGTCATGGGTGACGGGCGCGAACGCGCGGCACCCGTCGCTCACGACCGGTATGCCTCTTCGAGCTGCGCGATATCGAGCTTTACCATACTCATCATCGCGGCGGTCACGCGCCTGACCTGCGCCTCGTCTCCGGTGCGCATCAGCTCGTCGAGGACCGCGGGCACGATTTGCCAGCGTACGCCGTACCTGTCGATCAGCCACCCGCACGCCTGCGCGCGGCCGCCATCGGCCAGCAGCGCGTCCCAGTAGCGATCGAGCTCGGCCTGGTCGTCACACACGACAACGAGCGACATCGCGTCGTTGAACTCGTGGTGCGGCCCGGCGGTGATGGCCTGGAAGCGCTGGCGGAACAGCGTGAAATCCACGACGACCACCGAGCCGCCGGGACCGCCCGGCGCGTCGGTCGGAATCGTCCACACGTGGTCGATACGCGAGTCGGGGAAGATCGACGTGTACAGGCGGGCGGCGCCCTCGGCATCCTCGGCGTACCAGAGGTGGGTGAAGATCTTCGTGGTGCTTGTCGACGTTACGGTCATGAGTGTCCCTCCTTCCACCTGATGGTCGGTCGGCGCGTGGCGGGATCGACAGCGTCGCGCAGGAACGCGGACGCGTCGACCACGAGGTCGTGGCGGTGACGGCTCCCCCCGCCCCGCGGTACGCTAGGGGGCTGCATGTCCGCCCTCCCGACCGCCCGTGTCCTCCAGATCGACGTCACCGGCCCCGACCGCGCGGGGGTGACCCATGCGCTCACCGGCATCCTCGCCGCGTCCGGGGCGCGCATTCTCGACATCGGCCAGGCGGTCATCCATGGCTCGCTGGCCCTGGGCCTGCTCGTCGAGCTGACCGACGCCATGAAGGCCTCGCCGCTGCTGACGGAGCTGCTGCTCAAGGCCCACGAGCTGGGCGTGCAGGTCCGCTTCAAGGCCGCGACGGAGGCGGACTACCACGCCTGGGTGGCCGCCCAGGGCAAGGGCCGCTACCTCGTCACGATGCTGGGTGCGACCCTGACGGCCGGGCACCTGACCGACGTCAGCGGCGCCGTGGCCCGCGCGGGGCTGAACATCGACAGCATCGACCGCCTGTCGGGTCGCGTGCCTCTCGGGCCGACCGTCGAGCTGCCGCGCGTGTGCGTCGAGCTCGCGGCGTCGGGAACACTTGCCGACGAGACGGCGTTCCGGGGCGACCTGCTGTCGCTGGCGATGCGTCACGGCATCGACATCGCCTTCCAGCACGACACCGCCTGGCGCCGCCATCGCCGGCTGATCGCCTTCGACATGGACTCCACGCTGATCCGCGCCGAAGTGATCGACGAGCTCGCCAGACGTGCGGGTGTCGGACAGAAGGTCGAGGCGATCACCGAGGCGGCCATGCGCGGCGAGATCGACTTCAGGACCAGCTTCAGGCAGCGCGTCGCGCTCCTGCGCGGGATGCCCGCGTCGGCGCTCCAGGACGTCATCGACTCCGTGCCGCTGATGGACGGGGCCGAGCGCCTGATCAGCACGCTGCGCAGGCTCGGCTACCGGACGGCCATCCTCTCCGGCGGCTTCACGTTCGTCGGCAGAGTCCTCCAGGAGCGGCTCGGCATTGACTACCTGCACGCCAACGAACTCGACGTCCGCGACGGCGTCGTGACCGGCGAGGTCCGCGAGCCCATCGTGGACGGCGCGCGCAAGGCGGAGCTGCTCACCCGGATTGCCCGCGACGAGGGTCTTGACATGCAACAGGTGGTCGCCGTCGGCGACGGCGCGAACGATCTGCCCATGCTGGGCCTTGCCGGCCTGGGCATCGCATTCCGCGCCAAGCCTGTCGTCCGCCAGACCGCGCGGCAGGCCATCTCCACGCTCGGGCTCGACGGCATTCTCTACCTGCTCGGCGTCCGCGATCGCGAGACGCTCGACGCCGTGCGGTGACGCCGCCCGTCACGGGCGGGTGTAGGCTTGCTGGCGCATGACCTGCGTTCGCAGACGCCACCGGGGCATCGTCCTGGCCTTCCTCGCCGGGCTCGCCGTCGCCGCCCTCGCACCGGCCGCCCAGAACGAGGTCGAGGTGTGGCGCTTCGACCGCCTCGACCGGCTCGGCACGCATCCGACGACCGTGCAGGGACACCCGCGCGTCGTCGAGAGCCGGTTCGGTCCCGTCGTCGAGTTCGACGGCGTGGAGGCGGCACTGTTCGTGGACGTGCACCCGCTGGCCGGGGCGTCGACGTTCACGTGGGAAGCCGTCTTCCGTCCAGACGGCGGCAGCAGGGCGCAACGCTGGTTTCACCTCCAGGAAGCGGGCTCGCAGAACCGGATGCTCTTCGAGATCCGGGTGGTCGGCGATCGGTGGTTCCTCGACAGCTACAACTTCAGCGCCACCGGCGAGGCCACGCTCATGAACAGGCAGAGCCTGCACCCGCTTGGCGAGTGGTACCACGTGGCCGTGGTCTACGACGGCCGTGTCCTGAGGAACTACGTCAACGGCGTACTCGACGGCGCCGAGGAAGTCTCGCTCGCACCCCAGGGCCCGGGGCGTACCTCGGTGGGCGTCCGCATCAACCTCGTGGACTACTTCAAGGGCGCGATCCATTCGGCACGCTTCACGCGGCGGGCCCTGGCGCCGGGCGAGTTCACGACGCTCGACGGCGTTACGCGCACACGATAGGCGCGGGGCGCGATCCTTCGCGCCCCGGCCAGCGACACACTCACCGACGCCTGTCGCGCCTGCTGGTCGAATGCCGTGCGGCCCACGCCGCGCCGCCGGTCACGCCGAGCAGCAGCAGGGACACCGGTTCGGGTACCGGCTGGAGGAAGCCCCGGATCTCCCCCGAGGCCACGGCCGTCGAGTGCACGTTGAAGTAGGCGGTGCCATCGAACATGCCAGCGACGAGCGCCATCTCGGCCTGGCCCGGGGTGCCGCCCGCCCCGGCGAGGAAGCCGGCGGTGTATGTCGCGTCACTCGTGAGGTTGAGCTCCGTCCAATACTTCCCGGACTGCATGCCGGTCGGGAACCCGGGCAGCGTGCCAGGCGTGACCGCGACGCCGACCGTGCCGTCGAACGGCAGGGCCGTGCAGCAATGAATGTGGGCCACGGTCGTCGTCCCGGTGAGGCCCGCAAACGACGTGGCGATGCGCAGCATGTGGTTCACGTCGTCGTAGACGACGATCACCTCCCCGGACCCTGTCTGATACTCGGCCGTCTCGGGGACGAGCGCGGCCCTGAACGTCATCGGCGCGGCTGATACCCCGGCCGACGCTACCAGCAGCGCAGCGGACACCGCCGCGCTGTACATGCCCAACCGCCGCCCCGCGCGTGTCGCACTTCGAACGTTGGACATACGGCCCCCTTTCGCCACGGGCGTGGCCCGTGAGCTGCCGTCAACCCTGTACGTGGGAGAGGGGGCCAGAGGACTGCTGTTCCCGACGGCGCGCAAACGGCGCCGCGCGTCGTTCATCGACGGGCGCGGATGGCCTGCACGAGCGCGTCCTTGCTCATCGAGCTGCGGCCCGCGACGTTCATCGACTTCGCGATGTTGTACAGCTCGTCCTTTGTCCGCGACTCGAGACTGGTGCGTGGATTGCCGGTGCCCTGGCTGTGTCGGCTCGGCGTCCGGCCATCCTCGCGGCGCTGCTTGTTGACAGTCCTGGCGGCGATCTCCTTGGCCCTCGGCGTTCGCGTACCTCGATCCTGAAGGCCTTCCTTGATGTGCTCGTACTGCCGCTCGTCCTTCGCAGACCACTTCGCCATACGACCTCCTGGCGGGAAACCGATCGGGTGTGCCGTCTGCGGCGGGCAGGACACGATAGGTCGCGACATGTCGGTGCTCCCCGTCGGTGCCCGGAGCGCCCGCGTCATGACGACGTCGGCGTCACCGCGAGCTGGTTGACGATGCGATACCCCTTGGCCTTGTCGCGCGCGATCTGCTCGGCGAGCTGCTTCTGCTGCGCCGTGGGCACCGAGCCCTTCAGCACGACCGTGTTCGTGTCGGTGTTGGTATCGACGTTGATGTTGGACGTGTCGATGCGCTCGTCGGCGATCAGCGCGGACTTGACGCCCGCGGTGTCGGCCGCGCCGGCGACCTTCTCGGCCACGCTGGCCGTGTCCTGCTTGACGCCCTGCATCGTGTTGCCGCAGGCCGCGCCCGCCATGACAAGGCCGAGGCAGATGCCGGGCACGGTCAACAGGCGGGTGATTCGGCGACCAGGCGCCGCTGCGTGAGAAGTCATGGAGTGCCTCCGATTCGAAATGGGGAAAGGTGCGCCCCTGCGCCGGGGAGGCGCAGGGGCGCGAAGCGGTCCGGGGAGGACCGCTCCAATTCGTTAGCTGGCGCCGACCACCAGGCGGTTGTCGATCCGGTAGCCCTCGGTCTCGCGCTTCGCAATCGTCTCGGCACGCTCCTTCTGGGCCTCCGTGTCGACGCGTCCGGTGAGCGTCACCACCTTGGCCTCGGCGTCGGTGTCGACGTCGATGTCGTGGGCGGCCACAAGGTCGTCGGCAGCGAATGCCGCCTTGATGTCTGCCGTTTCACGGGCGGCCTCGGCCGCGTGGCCCGTCGCCCTCGCCGCGTCCTCGACGGCCCCGCCGATGCGATCCCCGGTGCGATCGGCCGTCCGGGCCGCGTCGTCGGACCGCTCGCGCATTTCGACTTCCGCGCGGTTGTCCGGCTCCCTGTCACAGGCCACCACGCCCGCGAGCGACCCCATCAGCAGTACATGGCCAAGCATCCGTACCGACATGTGATTGCCTCCTGAATGTATGTGGTTCAAGCCGCGGCACCCGCCTCGCGCGCCATACCCCGGCAACGTCTCACGCACACAACTACTGCATCAGCCATGCCATGGCGAGGACACGTCGCAAGGTGCTTACTTTCCAAGGAGATGGCGTCTTGCTGCTGTTACAGGGGGGCCAACCTCTCCCGTGAGACGGCCTTCGGCTTCCCAGTCTGGGCCGTGCGCGGCACGATTCCCTGCATGCGACAGCGGCACGATTGCCGGCATGCGAAACGGGCGTCCCGTCCACGGCACCGCTGGTGACACCGGGGAACGGAACGCCCGTCGAGCAACCCGTCGGCTGCGCGATCAGACGCGCATGTAGCCGAACGCCGACGGCCTCAGATAGCCGGCATCCACGAGTGTGGCGAGGGCCCGTCGGCACGTGTCCGCGTCGAGCCCCCACAGGCGCTGTGCCTGGGGCAATGTCAGGCACAGCCCCGGCATGTCGTCGTACTCCTCACGAATGTGCTCGAGGACCTCCGTCAACCACGTCTCGTCAGGTCCCGGCCGGGCCGGCGGATCCTGAGTGGGGGCGAGGTTCGAAACAGAAGGCGTCATGCGGGATGTCCCTTTCTGTATGAACGACCGCAGCCGCGAGGCCCGGTCAATGGCGTCACCCTACAAAGCAGTTCGCGTGCCATAGCGTGACCGGCCGCCGCACGTGTCGACGCCCTGCGCGGCCCGCGCCGAGGACGCCCGCTGCCCAGCGGGCGTAGCACGCGCTGCTCACATTGAGTCGGGACTTGCCCAGCGAATCGCAAGCGTGTCACGTCGCCGTCGCGACGCGGCTACGCCGACATGGCGCCGCTTGTCAGCCGGCGGATCTCGAGGACCAGGTCGTCCGGATCGCAGGGCTTCGACAGCACCAGGTCGAACCCCGCCCCGCGCGCCTCGTCGAGATGACGCGCCTCGGTCGACCCCGTGGCGGCGATCAGGGGAATATGGCGCGTGTCGGGTGCGGCTCGAAGCGCACGCGCGACGTCGCAGCCGGAGACGTCCGGCAGCTCCAGATCGAGAATGACGATATCCGGTCGCTCGCCGCGCGCGCGCGCGAGCGCCTCGCGGCCGTCGGCGGCCGTCAGGACGTGGAATCCCTCGCCTGTCAGATACAGGGTCCAGACGTCGAGGGCGTCCGCATAGTCATCCACGATGAGAACGGTAGAGCTTCGCGACATTGCTATAGTGAAACCTTGCCGCTGACGTGCCGTGTCACCCGGGCTTCGGTGGCACGCAGCCGGATATGTCCACTCCGTCAACCGACGACGATCGCGTTCTGAATCGCCTGCTGCACGACGTGCGTACGCCGCTTGGCGTGGCGCACGGCTACCTGCGGATGATTCGTGACCAACGGCTGGCAACGCCGGAACTTCGCGCCAAGGCGCTCGAGGGCGTGACCAACGCGCTGTCGAAGATGACCCGCCTGTGCGACGAGGCTGCAGGACGCGCGCCAATGGACGATGCGCCTGCGTCCGCGCGATCCGCCGACGCCTTTGCCGCCCGGCTGGCCGAGCGCCTTCCTCCGCTGGGAATCGGCTGCACCATTGCCGACACGCTTCCCGGGGCCGCCCTGCGCGTCGACGACGCCGGCGCGGTGCTGGAGGGAGCCGTTCTGCTCATCCGGGGGACGCTGCCCGCCGGGGGACGCTGCACAGTTGGCCTCGATGGACCTACACTGGTAGTCCGCCGGCATGACGCCGGGGATCCCACGACGCTGCTGACGCTAGCGCTGGAGACCGCGCCTTCATGACCGCCCGACTCGCCGTCGTCGACGACGATCCCGCCTTCACCGAGTACCTCGCGCTGCTGCTGAAGAGCCGCGGCTACGAGGTTGACATCTTCCCGAGCGGCGCTGCGCTGCTCGAGGCGCTGCGCAACGGGCTGCTGCCCAACATCGTGCTGCTCGACGTCCTCATGCCCGACATCGACGGGCTGGAGACGCTGCGCGCCATTCGCCAGCTGCACGCCTCGACGCAGGTCATCATGCTGTCGGGCAGGCAGACGCCCGCCACCATCGTCGAAGCCGTCAGACTTGGCGCCGCCGACTACGTCCTCAAGCCGGGCGACCCCGAAGGCATCGGCGAGGCCACGCTCGAAGCGGCCATCCGCAATGCACTCGAGCGCGAGAGCCTGAACGAGGAGCTGGCGCGGCTGAGCGCCCAGGTCGCGGAGGATCCGCAGGGCACGCAGCCCGCCTGGGGCGCGAGCGCCGCGATGCAGGCGGTGACGACGCTGGTGGAGCGCGTGGCCGACAGTGACGTCGGCGTGCTGTTGCGCGGCGAAAGCGGCGTGGGCAAGGAAGTGATCGCGCGCGAACTGCACCGGCGCTCGTCGCGGCGCGGCAAGCCATTCGTCAAGGTGAACTGCGCGGCGCTGCCGGCAGACCTCCTCGAAAGCGAGCTGTTCGGCCACGAGCGCGGCGCCTTCACTGGCGCCGGCACCACCCGCATCGGCAAGTTCGAGTTCGCGCACCTCGGCACGATCCTGCTCGACGAGGTCGGCGAGATGCCGGCGGCGCTGCAGGCCAAGCTGCTGCACGTGCTTCAGGACAAGACGTTCACGCGCGTCGGCAGCAACAGGCCGATCGAAGTGGACGTCCGCGTGCTCGCGGCCACCAACCGCGATCTGGAGCAGATGCTGCGGGACGGCACGTTCCGGGAGGACCTCTACTACCGCCTCCAGGTGATCGAGATCCGCATCCCGCCGCTGCGCGAGCGGCGGGACGAGATTCCCGCCCTCGTCGAGTTCTTCATCGCGAAGTACGCCGGCGTGTACAGGCGTCGGCCCGTGCGCCCGAGCCCGCGACTGCTCCAGGCACTCGTCGACTTCAGCTGGCCCGGCAACGTCCGGCAGCTCGAGAACATGATGAAGCGCTTCGTCGTGCTGCAGGACGAGTCGCTGATCATGGCGGAGCTCGCACACCTGCGATCGGCCGCGAGCACGATTCCCGCGTCCACAACGAGCGATTCGCTGGCGGCAAGGCCGTCGGCAGCGATGGCCTCCGTCAGCACCCCGGCTGAAACGGCGGGTCAGGCGGGACTCGGTGCGAGCGGCGCGGTGCCGACCGCCCCTGAGGGCACGCATGCCTCGGCGGCAGGCGCCGCCAACGGCGGGCCGGCGGCGATGGCCGCGGCGGCGCTCGCCAAGGCCGACGACGAAGGCATCCAGCTGGCGGCGGTAGCCCGGGCGGCCGCCATGGAAGCCGAGCGAGCGGCCATCCAGGACGCGCTCGCCCGGTTCCGGTGGAACCGCCGCAAGGCGGCGGCCTTCCTGAACGTGAGCTACAAGACGCTCCTGAACAAGATGCGCGAGTGCGGCATCAGCGATTCAGGCGCGACTTGACCTCGTCCACGGCGTCGTCCACCTTGCGCTTCGCCGTGCCGAACGATTCCCGGACCTTGCCTTCGACCTGATCGGCCTCGCCCTCGGCCTCGAGTTCGGGGTCGTTGGTCCACTCGCCGACCTTGTCCTTGACCTTGCCCTTCAGTTGCTCCGCCTTGCCGGCAGCTTCATCCTTGTTGATCATCTGTGACTCCCTTTGGGGGGACGAATGTCCCGTACGGGGAGATCAAGCAGGATGTGTGCCTTCCCTGATTCAGGCGGTCGGACGGGTCAGGCCGAACTTCTCCACGCGATAGCGGATCTGGTCGCGGTTCAAGCCCAGCAGGGCTGCCGCGCGGGTCTGGTTGCCACCGCACCGCTCGAGCGCCTGGATCACGAGGCTCCGCTCGAGATCTTCAAGCACGACGCCCTCGGGCGGCAGCGTGAAGGTGTGCGCGGTGCCCTCGGCGCTTCCGCCGCCGAGCAGCGGGAAGTCAGCCGGCTCGAGCCACTCGCCGTCGGCCAGCAGCATCGCGCGCTCGACGGCGTTGCGCACCTCACGGATGTTGCCGGGCCAGCCGTACTGCTGGAGCATGCGGAGAGCCGCCGGTGACACGCCGGCGACGTTCTTGCGGAACTCGCGATTGAACACGTCGACGTAGAAGGCCACCAGCGCGGGGACGTCCTCGAGGTGCGTGCGCAGCGGCGGCAGTTCGATCGGCAGCACGTTCAGCCGGTAGAACAGGTCCTCGCGGAAGTGCCCGGCCTTCACCTGGTCGGCCAGGACCCGGTTGGTGGCGGCGATGACGCGCACGTCCACGCGGATGTCCTGGCTGCCGCCGACGCGCTTGAACGCCTTCTCTTCGAGGACCCGCAGAAGCTTGGCCTGGAGCGCCGGCACCATCTCGCCGATCTCGTCGAGGAACACCGTGCCGCCGTCGGCCTGCTCGAAGAGGCCCCGCTTCTGCTGGCGGGCATCGGTGAACGCGCCACGCTCGTGGCCGAACAGCTCGCTCTCGAGCAGGGCCTCGGGAATGGCCGAGCACGTGATGTTCATGAACGGCCGGCTGGCACGGTCGCTGTTGTAATGCAGGACCTTCGCGACCAGGTCCTTGCCCGTCCCGCTCTCGCCGGTGAGCAGCACGGTGCTCGCCGGGCTCCTGGCGACCCTGGCCAGCATGGCCTTGAGCGAGGTCATCACCTCCGAGTCGCCGACGATCCTGTCGAACGCGTAGGGCTGGGCCTGCGCGGAGCGCAGCTGGCGCACCTCGCGCCGCAGCTTCGTCGTCTCGAGGGCGCGCGTCACGAGCGCCGACACCTCGTCGAGGTTGAACGGCTTGTTGGCGAAGTGGTACGCGCCGATCTTCATCGCCTCGACGGCGTTCTCGACGGTCGCGTACGCCGTCAGCAGCACCACGGGGATGTCGGCGTCGATATCCTTGATTTGCCGCAGCACGGTGACGCCATCGACATCGGGCAGGCGGTAGTCGAGCAGGACGAGGTCCACGACGCCTTCACGGACACGCTCGAGCCCCTCCGTCCCGGTGGCGGCCTCGAGCACCTCGTGCCCGTCGGCCCGCAGGCGCTCCTGAAGCGTCCAGCGAATGAGGTGCTCGTCGTCGACGATGAGGATGGTGGAAGCAGGCATCGACTCGAGCAGTATATTGGCACGGAAGTCGCGTCGCCCCGGACATGGCGTCGGCGATCCGCGTGGGCTGCTCGGGATGGGACTACCCGCATTGGCGCGCCCGCTTCCACCCGCAGGTCGTCCCGCGCCGCTTGTGGCTGGAACACTACGCGGCAGCGTTTGACACGGTCGAGCTGAACAACAGCTTCTACCGGCTGCCGCCACCCGAAACGTTCGCCGCCTGGGCACGCCGGGTGCCCGACGGCTTCGAGTTCGCCGTGAAGGCCAGCCGGTACCTCACCCACATGAAGCGGCTGCGCGAACCCGCCGAGCCGGTGTTCCGCCTGCTCGATCACGCGCAGCACCTCGGCGACCGGCTCGGTCCCATCCTCTACCAGCTGCCCGGGCGGTGGATGCCCGACATCGAACGCCTGGCGGCTTTCCTCGCCACGCTGCCGCGGTTCACCCCCGGCGGCGGCGGGCCGCGCGTGGGGCCGCTCACGCACGTCGTCGAGTTCCGTCACCCCACGGGCGTGACGGGTGACGTGCTCGACCTGCTGCGGGCAGACGGGGTCGGGCTGTGCCTGCACGACATGCCCGGCGGCCCGACGGGCGAGGCGGCTCGCGCCGTCACGAGCGACGTGATCTACGTGCGGTTCCACGGCGGCACCGGGAAGTACTCGGGCCGCTACCCGGACCGCGTGCTCGACGCGTGGGCCGCGTTCCTGCGCCCGCACGCCGACGCGGGCCGGCGCATCTACGCGTACTTCAACAACGACATCGACGCGCACGCGCCGATCGACGCGGCACGCCTGCGGGCCAGGCTCCTCAAGTAGCCCCCCCGGGGAAATTGCCCGGCGCGCCCGGACTATTCCTCGCCCGCGAGCCAGGCGACAGCGGAGAGCGCCTGGATTTCCGCGTTCCGGCGGCCTGTCTGGCCCCGCGCCTCGTGGTACGCGACTTGCCCTCCCTTCGAGCATCGTGGCATCGACGCCTCTGCCTCCCCCTGCTTCCCCTTCCTCCCCCAGGCTGCGGGTGCTCGTCGTCGAAGACGAGGCCCTGCTGCGGTGGGCGATCACCGAGTCGCTGGCCGCGTCCGGCCACTCGGTGGTGGCCGTCGGCGACGCGGCCTCCGCGCTGCGCGCCCTGGAGGGCGCCCCCTCTCCCGACGCCATCCTGCTCGACTACCGCCTGCCCGATTCGAACGACCTCGGACTGCTGCGGACGCTCCGCGAGCGTGCGCCGCGCAGCGCCGTGGTCCTGATGACCGCGTGCGGCAGCCCGGAGCTGACCGAAGCCGCCCTCGCCCTCGGCGTCTTCCGTGTGGTGGACAAGCCCTTCGAGATGGTCGCGATCGAGGCCTGCCTGGTCGCCGCCCGCGCGGCGGCCCCGCCTGTCGCGGCCTCCGAGGAAAAGTTCGCGGCCGAACCGTGAAAGCCCCCCAGCCGCGGCCTTCACGGCGCCTGTCCCGGCGATATCGCGCGTGAGAACACGAAAGCGGCCTCGGCACGGGAGTTGCCCTTGCGCCAGACAGCGGTGACCGCGGCGGTCACCGAATCATCCAGGAAGAGACATCATGACGTTCCGCATCATCACCGCCACGACGATCACCGCCGCCTGCCTGCTGGCGGGGGCCGCCACCGCGCAGGACGCCCCGCTCACCTTCTCGAAGGCGACGGTCACCATCGACGGCACGTCGAACGTGCACGACTGGACAGCCTCGACGTCGAACGTGCGCGTCACGCGCGCGCAGGTCGCGCCCGACGTCCGCGGCGCCTCGTTCTGGGATGCCATCGTCAAGCCGGGGGCGCTCCAGGCGTTCGAGGTCACCATCCCGGCGGCCAGCCTCACGTCACCCCGCAGCGGCCTCGACAAGAACATGCACAAGGCGCTGAACGTGCAGCAGCACCCCGACATCACGTTCCGCCTCACGAGCCTGTCGGCGGCGTCCACGCCCGGCGCGTTCACCGCGGTGGGCACGCTCAAGGTCGCCGGCGTCGAACGCGAGGTGGAGCTGGCCCTGACGCTCGGCCGCTCCGGCGACGCGCTCGTCGTGAAGGGCACCACCGACCTGTTGATGACCGACTTCGGCATCGAGCCACCGAAGGCCCTGCTCGGCACGGTGCGCAGCAGCCCGAAGGTCGCCGTCTCGTTCCAGACCGTGCTCGCGTCGCCGCTCACCTGACGCGCTGCGACACGCCTCCATTTCTTCGATCCCTCGAGGACACGACCATGACCATGAAAGCCATCTCCCACGCCCTCGTCGCGGTCCTGCTTGTCGGGACGCCGGCGCTGGCGCAGCAGGCGACCGGCACGCCGTCGAACCCGCCCGCCGACCCTCCGGCCATCCCGACCATCCCGGCGCTCCCCGAAGTGCCCGAGGTCGAGGCGAGCGAGGCCGCGGCGCCCGAGTCCGCCGACACCGCCGGGCAGGCGCCCTTCGCGGCGAGCATCGAGAACGGCCGCACCATCACCATTCAGCACTTCCGGCCGCACGATCGCCGCGGCATCAACATCTTCGAGACACCCAAGGAGCCCGGCGTCGACTTCAAGGGCTTCCATCTCGATTTCGGCGCGGCCTTCACCTCGCAGCTGCAGGCCCTGAAGCACAGCAACGCGGCGACGCCCCGCATGGTCGACGGCGTGAACGTCAACCAGCTGGCCGACATCGGCACCGGGTTCAACACCGCGAACGCGAACCTGTACCTGCACGCGCAGCTGGCCAGGGGCATCCGCGTCCAGCTGAGCACCTACCTCTCGTCGCGTCACCACAACGAGACCTGGGTGAAGGACGGGTTCCTGCTGATCGACGCGTCGCCCATCGACATCAAGCCGCTCAACACGCTGATGCAGTACGTGACGCTGAAGGTCGGGCACTTCGAGATCAACTACGGCGATGCGCACTTCCGCCGGACCGACAACGGCAACGCGCTGTACAACCCGTTCATCGGCAACTACATCCTCGAGGCGTTCACCACGGAGATCGGCGCCGAGCTGTACGTCCGGAAGAACGGCTTCCTGGCCATGGGGTCGGTCACGGGCGGCGAGATCCGGGGCACGGTGCTCTCGCCCGATCAGCGCGGCCTCACCTACATCGGCAAGCTCGGCTTCGACCGGAAGCTCTCCGACGACCTGCGCGTGCGCCTCACCGGCTCGCTGTACACCGCGGACAAGTCGCTGAACAACACGCTGTACAACGGCGACCGGGCCGGCTCGCGCTACTACTTCGTGCTCGAGAACACCCAGGCGACCGAGTCGGCGCAGTTCACCTCGGGGCTGATCAACCCGGCACTGCGCAACAAGGTGACGGCGTTCATGGTCAACCCGTTCGTCAAGAAGGGCGGCCTCGAGTTCTTCGGCACCATCGAGCGCGCGTCGGGCCGCAACGCGACCGAGACGGCCGACCGCACGTGGAACCAGTTCGCCGGGGACGTGGTGTACCGCTTCATGCCCGAAGAGACGATGTTTGTGGGCGCCCGCTACAACGTCGTCGAGGGCCGGCTGCCGGGGATGAGCGATGACGTCCGCATCAACCGCGTGCAGCTCGGCGGCGGGTGGTTCGTGATGCCCGGCCTGCTCGTCAAGGCCGAATACGTCACGCAGAAGTACTTCGACTTCCCCGCCACCGACATCCGTCACGGCGGCAAGTTCCACGGGATGATGTTCGAGGGCGTGGTCGCCTTCTGACCGGGAGGTGCACGTGCGACCGCTTCTCGGCCTCCTGCACGGTGAGCGCTGCGGCGCTCACCGCCTGCTCACGGCGATCGCCGTGGCCCTGTCCGTGCCGGCCGCCCTCGCCGCGGCCGCCACGGGCGAGCCGCCCGACGTGACCATCGACCGCGACGGCGAAGCCTACACCGTCTCCGCGCAGTTTGTCGTCCCGCAGCCGCCGGACGTCGTCCTGGAGGTTCTGACCGACTTCGAGGGGATCCCGCGCTTCGTCCCCGACATCGCGCGCAGCGTCGTCGTGGAGCAGAACGGCACGACGCGGGTCGTCGAGCAGGAAGCCGTGTCGCACGCGATGATGTTCTCCAAGCGCGTGCACCTTCAGCTCGTCGTCGAGGAGGCGCCCGACGGCCTCACGTTCCGCGACAGGCTGGGGCGCAGCTTCCGGCGCTACGAGGGCCAGTGGCGCCTCACGCCCTGCGCCTCCGGCACGCTGGTCCTGTACCGGCTGGTGGCCGACCCGTCCTTCAGCGTGCCGTCGTTTGTCATCAGGCGGGTGCTGTCGCGCGACGCGGGCACGATGATCGAGGGCCTGCGCGCCGAGATGGCGACCCGCGCTACGCGGCGCTGACGGGCGCCTCCGCGCCGGGCTCGACGCCCGGCTGCCGGAGCGGCAGCGTCAGCGTCATCACCGTCCCACCCTCCGGCGGGCACGCCGCCGTCAACGCCCCCCGGTGCAGCTCCGCGGTCCGCAACGCCACCGACAGCCCCAACCCGCCGCCGCGCGCCTTGGTCGTGAAGAACGGCTCGAAGATCTGCTCGCGCACCTCCGCCGGAATCCCCGGACCCGTGTCGCGCACCTCGATCACCGCCGTCGCGTCGCGCCGGCCAATCGTGACATCGACGCGCCCGTTCCCTTGCATTGCCTGCGCGGCGTTGAGCAGCAGATTGACCAGCGTGGCGCGAATGAGGTCGGCGTCGACGGCCGCGACGACCTCCTCGTCGGCCGTCACCTCGAGCGCCACGTTCGCGGTGATCGGATCGCGGCGTAGCAGCGTGATCGCGTCCTGGACGAGGCCGCGCAACGGCACCATCGCGAAGGTCGGCGGGCGCGGACGGGCAAAGACCATGACGTCGTTCAGGAGTTCGCCCAGCGACTCGATGCGGCTGATGATGTCGCGCATGATCGGCCGCTCGGGATCGTCGGGCGCGCGCCGCGACGCGATGACCTCGATGGCGCCCTTGATGCCGGCGAGCGGGTTGCGGATCTCATGGGCGAGCACGGCGGCCATCTGCCCGACCCTGGCGAGCGCCGCCTGCCGCGCCAGCTGCTCCTCGGCGGCCTTGCGCGCCGTGATGTCCGACCGGATGGCGATGTACTGGTACGGCTTGCCGCGCTCGTCGAGGAACGGGACGATGGTCGTGTCCACCCAGTAGTAGTGGCCCTGCTTGGCGCGGTTGCGGATCTCGCCGTGCCAGACCTGCCCTCTCGCGATCGTCTGCCACAGGTTCTTCATGAACGCCGGCGGGTGAAGGCCGGAGTTGATGATGCGGTGGTCCTGGCCGATCAGCTCCTCGCGGGAGTAGCCCGAGATGCGGCAGAACGTGTGGTTGACGTAGGTGATGCGTCCGCGCACGTCGGTGGTCGCGACGATGGCGGCCGCGTCGAGCGCGCGCTTGAAGTCGGCCAGCGCGGTGAGGTGCGCCAGGCCCTCCCGCTGGAAGCGTGCCGAACGCGCCACCAGCAGCGCGGTCAGGGCGAACACCATCAGCATCAGCGCGCGGTTGCCGACGGCAACGACCTGGAGGTCCGGCGGTGCGCTGAGCAGCAGGTCCACCACGGCCAGGGCCGACGCGACGGCGGCCGCCACCCACGGGAACGGCGCCCAAGGCGTCCACAGGCCGAGGAGGATCACGGCCACATACAGCACGCCGACGGCGGCGCCCGGCGGGAACATCGCGTCGATGACGAAGATGCAGATGCCGCCGAGAAGCGCCATCACATGCACGACGGCCGGACGCGGGGTCTTCAGCCCCACAGGTACGAGCGCCACGGATGGATGCTACCGGCGCGCCCGCCGTGCCGCAACTGCATGCGGGCGTGTCGGGAGTGGCGCCCGCGCGCGGCGTGGGTTATAAGTGCGCCATGCCACACCTCCCCGAAGACGGTCCGCCGTCTGGCGCGCGGCCTGGCGGCCACGGCGTCAGCCGCCGCGCGTTCGTGACCGGCGCCGCGGCCCTTGCCGCCACGGCTGGCACGGCCGGCGGCCGCGAGCTGTCGTCGCCTGCCGCCGGACAGCCGCAGACGCGCACCGAACCGGCGCCGGTGCCGCTGCGCATCGGCATGACCGACTGGAACCTCGGACAGCGCGGCGACATCACCAAGATCGCGCTCGCGCGGCAGATCGGCCTCGACGGCATCCAGGTAAGCCTCCAGTTCCCGGCCGACGGCAGCCTGCACCTGCGCGACCGCAAGGTACAGGCCGCCTTCAAGCAGGCCGCGCTCGACGAGGGCATCCAGATCTGCTCGCTCGCCATCGGCTCGCCGGGCAAGTTCCGCCTCCCGCTGCATACCAACCCCGCCGCCGGCATCCTGCTCGTGGAGGCGGTCGAGGTGGCGAGCGCCCTCGGCACCACGAACATCCTGCTGCCGATCCTCGGTGAGAGCCACATCGACATGACCAACCCGCGCGAGGTCGACACGTTCGTCGCGATGATGCGCGAGGTCGCCCGCCACGCCGAGCAGGCCGGCGTCGTCGTCGCGCTCGAGGACTGGATCTCGGCCGAGGACAACCTGCGGCTGCTCGACGCCATCGGGTCGGACTTCGTGCAGGTGTACTACGACGCGCGGAACATCAAGTCGCGGCTGCACGACCCGTACGGGGAGCCCACGAAGCTCAAGGGCCGCATCCACCAGGTCCACGTCAAGAACGGACCGAAGCTGATGCGCGACCAGGACATCCTCGACTGGCCGCGGCTGGCGCAGGAGTTCCGCGACATCGGCTACCGCGGCTGGTACGTGCTCGAGACCGGCTCGCCCACCAAGGACCTCATCGCGGACACGCGGGCCAACATCGCCTACGTCCGCGAGACCTTCAGCATCCCGCCGGCGTGAGCCGGCATCACGTGCGAGGCTCCATGCAGACGCTCACCTCCCGTCGGACGTTCCTCCAGGTCACCGGTGCCGCCGTGGCCGGCGCCGGTACCGCCTGGCTCGGCCGCGCGCGGCCGCGCGCGGCGCAGTCGGCGCCGCTCTACAAGATCTCGCTCGCGCAGTGGTCCATCAACGGCCCGCTGCGCAAGGGCACCATGCAGCACCTCGACTTCGCGAAGATCGCCAGGAGCGTGGGGATCGACGCCATCGAGTACGTCAACCAGTTCTTCATGGACAAGGCCACCGACACGGCCTACCTGCGCGAGATGAACACGCGCGCCGCGGGCGAGGGCGTCACGCAGGTGCTCATCATGTGCGACAACGAAGGGCGCCTGGGCGACCCCGATCCCGCGCTGCGCACGACGGCGGTCGAGAACCACTACAAGTGGGTGGAGGCGGCGCGCACGCTCGGTTGCCATGCCATCCGCGTGAACGCCTACAGCGAGGGGACGCCCGACGAGCAGTCGCGCCTCGTGGCCGACGGCATGAACAGGCTGTGCCGGTTCGCCGACGGCCACGACATCGACGTCGTCATCGAGAACCACGGCGGGCTGAGCAGCAACGCCGCGTGGCTGATGCGGACGATCCGCATGGCGGACCATCCGCGCGCGGGCACACTGCCCGACTTCGGCAACTTCCGCATCAGCCGCGTTGACCGCAACAACCCCGACGCCCCCATCGAGAGCTACGACTCGTACCAGGGCGTCCGCGAGATGATGCCGCTCGCGAAGGGCGTCAGCGTGAAGCCCACCGTATGGGACGCGCACGGCAAGTCGGGCCCAATCGATCTCGACCGCATGATGCGTATTGTCGTGGAGGCTGGCTACCGCGGCTACTGCGGCATCGAGCACGGACGTCCGGGCCAGGAGCTCGAGGCCATCCGCGAACTGCGCGAGCAGCTCGAGGCGACGCGCGCGCGGCTGTCGGCCGCCACCGCCTGAGGCTCAGTCCCAGCCAGCGGCGTGGCTCTCGCCGGCGGCGCGCCACGGTTCGATGCCGAGCGCGGAGAGGCAGACCGCGGCAACGTCCACGGTGCGTGGCGGCGCCTGCCACTCTGGCACCGGCCCGCCGCCGGCCACGATGAGTGGCACCAGCGAGTCGTCGGCATGGAGTGCGCCGTGCGAGGCTCCGCCCACGTGGACCTTGCCCCCCGGTGCCTCCAGTTCGACGCCAGGCGTGGCGGTCACCCACACGCGACCCGCACAAGGGTGCCGGAGCCCGCCGGCGATGCGTTCGAACGGGTTCGGGTAGCGGTCGCTGGCCACGCGGCCTTCGGCGCCGACGCGCGCGTCCACGGCGCGCAGGTCGCCGGTCCACGTCCAGCGTCCGCCGTACTCGTCGGGCGTCCCGGCTTCGCCAGCCGCGAACGCGAACGACAGCCGGCCACGGTCGGCCGTTGCCACGTGGAAGCGCGTGGCGCCGCCGGCCTCGCGGCTGCGCCACAGCACCTGGTCCACCCTCGGCTCGGCGAGCAGGTCGTCGATGACGCGGTCGACGTCGACGGACTCGTCGCGCGTGTAGATCTGCGCCGCGCGCATGTTCGGGCAGATCATGAGCTGCGCGTCGCCGCGCCAGCCGGCACCGGGGTCGCCAAGCGACCACGACCCGAGCACGGCGGCAAGATCGAGCCGCGCGTGCTCCGCGTCTGCGTCGATGTCGGCATGCGAGTGGTCGCCGGTGATGGCGACCCGGAGGTCGCCGAGGGCGAGGTCGATGCCGCCGCGGGCGTCGAGGAAGTCACGCAGGTAGTCGTCGACGCGTTCGACCACTCGCAGCGCGGCCTGCGGGCCGACCTTGTGGCTGCGGTAGTCGTTCTCCGCGAAGTACGCGACGGTGACGTCGGGCAGCCGCTCCCCCGCCGCCAGCGCCTGGAGGTAGCCTGCGGTGCCGGGGTCGTCGAGGCCGAACCGGTGGAAGATGCCGCCGACCGATCGGAGGTCGTCGCGGCCGGGGCCCTCGCTCACGAAGTCGCCGAGGCACAGCGTGGACGGGCCGGCGACCGTCTCCGCGAAGGGCACGCCGGGCAGCAGCGCCAGCGCCAGCGGCACGCGGATGCGGTGCGTGGTGTCGCCGCGGTAGACGAGGTAATTGAGGCAGGCCGCGCTCCGGCCGGCCCGCTCGGCCAGTTGGAAGAGCGTCGGCGCCGTGAGCCGCTCGCCGTTGAGGTGCAGCAGGAAGTCCTGGAAGAAGTGGCCGGTACCCTCCCGGAGGATGGTCCAGAAGTCGTCCCCGTAGTAGGCGACTTCACCCGTGGACTCGTCCAGCCAGGACGCGCCGGCGATGCCGTGCTCGCAGGGATACCGGCCGGTGATGATCGACGAGGTGGCGGCAGGTGTAATCGACGGGAAAATGGATCGACAATCGAAGCGTACCTGACCACGGTCGGCGAGGGCCTTGAGCGTGGGCAGTCGTCCCTCCGCCATCGCGGGCGCGACGACACGCGACGTGAGGGCGTCGATGACGACCAGCAGCACCTGTGGCATGTCTCGTCCCGATTGTACCGGCTAGGATAGCGGCATCGTGCCCGTAACGCATCGGAGCCTCGTGTGAACATCCTCGTGCCAGTGACAGCGGCCGCCCTCGTGCTCGGGGTGGCCATGCGGATCTACCCGCGCTACATCGCCCGTGTCTTCATGGAAGACGACAGGCACGTGCCGCCGAGCGAGCAGTTCGCGGATGGCCGCGACTTCGTCAAGAGCCCGACGCACGTCGTCTTCGGCCATCACTTCGCGACCATCGCGGGCGCCGGGCCCATCGTCGGGCCGACGCTGGCGCTCGCCTTCGGCTGGCAGCCCGTCTGGCTCTGGGTGGTGCTGGGGGGGATCTTCTTCGGCGCGGCGCACGACATGAGCGTGTTGTTCACGAGCCTGCGGGAGGGAGGCCGGTCGATCGCCGACGTGGCGCGCCGCGTGCTCGGGCCCGCCGGCTACCTGCTCAACCTGCTCGTGCTGATCTTCGTGCTGTCGATCATCAACGCGATCTTCCTCAACCTCTCGGTGGTCGCGCTGACGTCGACGTATCCGCTCGACGCGCTGGGCGTGACCGAGAGCGACGGTCTCCTGGGCACGGTCGTCGAGGATGGCGTGGTCAAGGCCAGGATCGGCGGCATCGCCACGACCTCGGTCTTCGTCATCACCGCGTTTGCCCCCGTGCTCGGCCTGCTGATTCGCCGCGGGCGGCTCTCGACGCCCGCGGCGTACCTGCTCGCCGCGACGGTCTGCGTGGCCAGCATCGTGATCGGGTTCGTCATGCCCGTCACCCTGTCGGGCGAGGTCTGGCGCTGGGTGATGACGGCCTACGTGCTCGCCGCATGCTCGGTGCCGGTCTGGTTCCTGCTGCAGCCGCGCGACTTCACCAACGTGCAGATCCTGTACGGCGGCATGCTGATGCTGTTTGCCGCCGTGGTGACCGCCGGGATCGGCGGGGTGAGCCTCCAGGCGCCTGCCGTCGACATCTCGGCCGGCGAAGCGGCACTGCGCGGGCCGATCTGGCCGCTGCTGTTCATCACCGTCGCGTGCGGCGCCATCAGCGGGTTCCACAGCCTCGTCGCCAGCGGCACCACGGCGAAGCAGATTCCGCGCGAGCGCGATTGCCGCAGCATCGGCTACGGCGCGATGATCGTCGAGAGCTTCCTGGCCGTGCTCGTGCTCGCGGCCGTCGCCGCGACACTGCCGCACGCCGAGTACCTCTCGGTGGTCTATCCGGACAACGCACCATCGAACCCGATCCTCGGTTTCGCGCTCGGCGCCGGGCGGCTCGTCAACGGCGCATTCCCCTTCGTGCCCATCGCCGTGGCGGTCGTGCTCTGCATCCTCATGGTCGAGGGGTTCGTCGTGACGACGCTCGACAGCGCCGTCCGGTTGTGCCGGTACCTGCTCGAGGAGTTCTGGCAGTTCGTCTTCGACGGCCAGGCACCCGCGTGGCTCCGCCGGCCGACCGTCAACACGGGCCTCGCCGTCGCGCTGATGGTGGGGTTCGCGCTGAGCGGGACCATCCGGCAGATGTGGCCCGTGTTCGGCGCGGGCAACCAGCTGCTCGGCGCGCTCGCCCTGATCACCGTCACCGTCTGGCTCGTGCAGCGCGCGCGCCGCTACGCGTTCGCCTTGGTGCCTGCCGCGTTCATGGTCGCCACGACGATCGCCGCCCTGGTGCTGCTCGCGCGGACGCACCTCGCGCAGGGCGGCAACGTCATGCTCGGTCTGGCGGCCGCCGCGCTCCTCGTGCTCGCGGCCGCCGTGGTCGTCGTCGGCGTGACGCGGCTCGCGCAGGCGCTCCAGGCGGATCAGCCGCTGCCCATGTTCCCCGCGGCCAACGCCACCGAGGAGGCGTGATGGCAACCGCCGACGCCGAGGGCATCGTGATGAGTTGCCCCTCCTGCGGGCAGCGCACCCGCGTACGCTACGAGGCGCTCGGGCGCCATACGCGCTGTGGCAAGTGCCGGCAGGACATCCGGCCGCCCGACGCGCCGGTCGAGATTCCCTCGGCTGACGCGTTCGCAGCGCTGACGCGGCAGACGGCCATGCCGGTGCTCGTCGACTTCTGGGCGGCCTGGTGCGGTCCGTGCCGCGTGGTGGCACCGCACGTGGCCGACGTGGCCCGCCGCATGGCCGGAGAGATCGTCGTCGCCAAGCTGGACACCGACGGCGTGCCGGACGTCGCCGCGCGCGAAGGCATCCGGTCGATTCCCACGCTCGCGGTATACGCCGGAGGCCGGGAGGTGCAGCGGACGGCAGGGGCCGCGGCGGCCGACGACATCGAGCGCTTCGTCCGGGAGGCGCTCCGGAGGAGCACCTGACGGGCAGTCGGGCAAGGAAGAAAGAAGACGGAGGAGGGAGAGGAGCCGACAAGGGGACGGCTCGGAGAGCCGTCCCCGCCCGTCTAGACGTCGCTGGTCATGATGAAGACCGGCTGGCGATGGAAGGTGTGGTAGATGGGCCGCAGCCGCTCGCTGTTGTAGTGGCGATGCGTGTCCACCTCCTTCTTCCTCCCGACCACCACGTCGATCGGCACGTTGTCGTACGCGCCGTTGCGCACGCTGACGAGCCGGCCGAAGCGCTTGGCGAGGATCAGGTCGAGCGCCAGGTTGCCGAACGCCATCGGCACGATCGAGTCGAGCGCGTCGGGATTGCCGCTGCGCACCAGATATC